>JBAZSA010000033.1:0-18971 GCA_041662645.1 Desulfurivibrionaceae bacterium | reverse complement strand
AACTGCCGGCATCTGGCCTGACCGAGAAGGCGGGGAATGTGATTGGTATCTCCCGGCCCCCAGACGAGATGAGGGCGCAGAGCTATGGTTTTCAAGGCACCGGAGTTGGCCTCAAGGACCATTTTCTCGGCAATAGCCTTACTCCAGGCGTAGTGGCAGAGAAAATCCCGGGCATAGGGAGTGCGTTCGTTCACCCCGCACAGATCGTCTTTCTGGTAAACAACCGCAGGCGTACTGGCATAGACCAGGGCGGTGATGCCATGTGCGCGACAGGCATCCAAGACGTTTTGGGTGCCAACAACATTGGTTGTGTAATAATCATTTTTATCGCCCCAGAGACCGGTCTTGGAGGCAAGATGGAATACGGTGTCATACCCGGCCAGGCAATTTTGCAAAAAATCAGTATCGCCGATATCGCCGGAAAGAAATCGGACGCCCAGGGATTCTGCTTCGGGGAAGGCACTCCTCGCGACAACGCATGTCTCAATGCCATCGCCCGCAAGGCGTTGCACCAGCGCCCTGCCGACAAAGCCACTTCCGCCAAGCACCACAACACGCTGCATCCCCTCTCACCTTTTCGCAGAGATGAAAACTTCCTCTACACGGCTCCCCCAAATCCCCTCATGCAACAACACCTACGTTGATATACCCATTAATTGTAAAGTGCAAACAAAATAATGTGGGCAACTTGCTGTTTTTTAAATTCTTTTCCAGAAGAACATCTCCGGTCACCTACCGTACAAATCCTCGAATCGCTCGATGTCATCCTCTCCCAGATAGCTGCCGGTCTGGATCTCGATGATCTCAAGCGGAATGGTGCCGGGATTTTCCAGCCGGTGTTTCGCTCCAAGCGGGATATAGGTGGATTGATTTTCCGTGAGGATGATGGCCTGATCGCCATTGGTAATGTGGGCCGTACCTTTGACCACCACCCAATGCTCGGCCCGGTGAAAATGCCGCTGCAGCGACAGGGTGGCCCCGGAATTCACCATGATCCGTTTCACTTGAAACCGTTCCCCGCTGTCCACGCATTCGTACGATCCCCAGGGACGGAAGACCTTTTTGTGCAGCCGCACCTCTTCGCGCTTTTCCATGGTCAGCCGTTTGACAATGGCCTTCACCTCCTGAGTCCGGTCCTTGGCGGCAACCAGCAGCGCATCCTTGGTCTCGACGATGATATGATTGTTGAGCCCGATTGCCGCGACCAGTCTGTCTCCGGCATGGATATAAGAACCACTCACATCCTCGGCCAGGACATTGCCGATAAAGATATTGCCCTGCTCGTCCTGCTTGCCGATCTCCCAGAGCGCTTCCCAGGAGCCCACATCGCTCCAGGCGCAATCCATAGGCACGACCACCGTATCCCGGGCCCGCTCCATCACCGCATAGTCAACGGAATTTGCAGGACTGGCTGAGAAGGCCTCGGAATCAAGCCGGGTAAAATCCAGGTCATGGGTCCGGGCATCATAGGCCCGCGCCACGCAATCGGCCATGACCGGCTCAAATTCCTTGAGTGTTGCCAGAAATCCTGCGGCCGGAAAAAGAAACATGCCGCTGTTCCAGAGGTAGCCTTCGTCCATATACTGCCTGGCTTTTTCCAGGGAGGGCTTTTCCACAAAACAGTCCACCGCGAAAAAAGGCGATTCCTCTCCGCCGAGCATCTTCCCTTTTTTGATGTAGCCATACCCGGTATGCGGGTTCTGCGGGACAATGCCAAAGGTGACCGGATGCCCTTGTCCGGCGCAGGCAACCCCGCTTGCCACGGCTGCGGCAAAATTTCCCTCATGGCCAATGACATGGTCCGCGGGCAGGACAAGGATAACCGCATCTTTATCCTGCCGTATCGCTTCCAAGGCAGCGACAGCAACAGCCGGGGCGGTATCCCGCCCCACAGGTTCGATGATGATCGTCGCGGTGGCGCCAATGGCGCGGACCTGCTCGGCCACCAGGAAGCGGTGCTCTTCGGTACAGACGATGATAGGCGCAGTAACCCCCATCAATCCCTGGACCCGCAGCAATGTATTCTGGAGCATGGTCTTGTCGTTAACCAAGGGAAGAAGCTGTTTGGGATGACACTCCCGGGACAAAGGCCACAACCGGGTGCCGGATCCTCCGGCAAGGATGACCGGAATAATGACCGCATGATTTTTCTTCATATAATTGGTTTCCCTTCATGGCCTGATTATTTGCGTAAGAATTTTATCCTGAATTTTTACTATGTTACATTACTCCATGTCAAGGAGCCATGACACTGGTATTTTCATTACCCCTTGACCGCCGGCACACCTTTGTGTAGTCCTGAATAAAGGGAAGCAACCCCAAATGAGGCAATTCATGCGTGCATCCTCCAACAATATCCATGCCGTGGCACCGGAAGTCGTTCTTGAATTTCTGGCCCGTACCCTGCCCTTCAACGAACTCGATGCGGACACGCTCAGAAACCTGGCCACCAGATGCCTCATCGATTTCTTTCCCAAAGGCACCGTCATCTTCAGACAGGGGCAGACCCAGGTCCAGCATTTTTATCTTATCCAGAAAGGCGGGGTTAAAATATATCTCAAGGATGAAGACGGAACCGTAACCCTCAAGGATTTTCGCGGCGAAGGCGAATATTTCGGGGCCCTGCCCATTATCCAAGGGACCAACATGGCGAACCTCAACGTCGAAACCGTCGAGGACACCTTCTGCTTTCTCTTCCCAAGGGAGGCGTTTCTCAGCCTCATCCAGTCATCCCCCAAGGTCACCCATTATTTCCTGCGCAGCATGTCCGAAAAACTTGTAAAAACAGCATATGCCCAGCTGCGGCAGCACAAAATCGCCCCGCGCACCGAAAGCGCCCTGTTTCTTTTCTCGGCCCAGGTTGGCGACATTGTCAAGGGCGCCCCGAAAACCATTGCCGCCACGGACAGCGTCCAACTGGCCGCGGCCCGGATGACGGAGCTGCATATCGGCTCCCTGCTGGTCCATGACCAAGAGAAAAAAATCGTCGGTATCATCACCGACCGGGATCTGCGCACCAAGGTGGTCGCCGCGGCCCTTGACTACCAAACCCCGGTGGGCCAGATCATGGCCACGCCGCTCAAAACCATCCCCTCCCACCAGGTGTGCTTCGACGCCATGCTCCAGATGATGCATCTCTCCATCCACCATCTGGCCGTGGAGCAACAGGGAACCATCATTGGGGTGATTACCACCCACGACATCATGCTCCTCCAGGGCACCTCGCCCCTCTATCTATTCCGGGAAATCGTGGCGCAGAGGACCATCGAGGGGCTTTACCCACTGGCCAGAAAGATCCCGGCCGTCATCCGCACCCTCATCGAGGAAGGAGCCAAGGCCAACAACATCACCCGGATGATCACGGTGCTCAACGACCACATCCTCGACCGGCTGCTCACCCTGCTTATCGAAGAACTCGGCCCTCCGCCCCTGCCCTTTTGCTGGCTGGTCATGGGCAGCGAGGGCCGCCGGGAACAGACCTTCATCACCGATCAGGACAACGCCCTGCTCTACGGAGAGCCGGAAAACGAAGCGCAGGAAGAGCTGGCCGCCGCGTATTTCAAAGCCTTGGGCGAAAAGGCGATCGGCCATCTGATCGGCTGCGGCTATCCTCCCTGCCCAGGCGATATCATGGCCTCCAACCCGAAATGGCGGCAATCGATCACAGGCTGGCGCGGGTATTTTGATCACTGGCTGCAGCGCCCCGAACCGCTTGAAGTCATGCATTCCGCCATCTTCTTTGACTTCCGGGCCGCATATGGCGACACGACCCTGGCGGACGGCCTCCGGCAATACCTGGTACGCAATGTGCCGCAACAGGAGATTTTCCTGCTGCACCTTGCCCAAAACGCCCTGGAGGCCCGCCCGCCGCTTTCCTTTTTCCGCAACCTCATCGTGGAAAAGGACGGGGAGCACAAAAACTCCCTTGATCTCAAGAAAAAAGGCCTTACCCCTTTTGTCGATTTTGCCCGCCTTTTTGCCTTGAAACATGGCATCCCCGAAAACAATACCCTGGGCCGCTTGCAGATTCTCCACGAAGACGGCCACCTTTCCCACGAGCTGCACAGCGAAACCGTGAAGGCCTATGAGTTCCTCATGCAACTGCGGCTTATCCACCAACTGCGCATGATCGAGCAGCACCACCCCCCGGACAACCACCTCAATCCCGCGGATCTCTCCGAACTTGAAAAACAGACCCTCAAGGAGGCGTTCGAGGTGGTCCGCCGCCTGCAAAGCCATATCCGGCAGGAATACCGGCTGGGCGAGGGATAACGATGTCCTTTTTCTCCATTCCGGAGCTATTCCGGCCTGTCCACCCCATGTTCGCCGAGAACAAACGCTATTTCAAGACCCTCGACCAGTTCCAGCCGGTGGAGGACTATGAATTCGTGGTTTTTGACACCGAGCTGACCGGACTCCATGAGCGCCAGGATGAAATCGTCTCCATCGGCGCGGTGCGGATCAAACAGATGCGAATCCTGGCCGGAGAAACCTTTTACGCCCTTGTGAAACCGGAAAAGCCGCTGCCAAAAAACAGCACCCTTATCCACCGCATCACCCCGCAGCAATTGGAGGCTGCTCCGCCGCTTGGCGAGGTGCTTCCCAGCTTCATCGACTATTGCGGCAAGGCTTTGCTGGTCGGGCATTTTGTCGATCTGGACACCGCCTTCCTCAACCGGGCCTGCAAGCGCCTCTTCGGCTCCCCCCTTCACAATCCCTGCGTCGATACCCTGCGGCTTGCCCAAATCCACATGGAACGCTTCGGCGTTCCGTACCGGAACAAAATCGATGGCAGCCACTCATACAACCTCGCCGAACTCAGCCGCCAATACGGCCTGCCTGCCTTTACTCCCCACGATGCCTTGCAGGATGCCCTGCAAACCGCCTACCTCTTTCTTTTTCTCATCAAAAAATTCCAGGGGGAAGGATACCGCACCCTGCGGGAAATCTTCCGCGCCGGTCAGGGTTCACGCTGGGCGCTGTAATCCACTCCGCACATCCTGCCGCCAGCACAACTTTTTTCCATCCGTGCAAAAAAATCCCAAAAAAGTTGACAGCCCCCATCAGCCAGGGTATTTATACCTAATTTGTTCGCGACGGAACCATGCCGCCAAAACAGAGCAACATGCCGGAAATATTGATTTTTCAGGCATAAAATCCATCCAACTGTCATACATCAACCCAAGGAGGCCGCAATGCAAAAAGACGTCCACAGTCTGCTCGAATCGAGTGAATTCAAATCCCTCGTGGCAAAACGGGCAAAAATTTCAATACTGCTGACGATACTGCTCTTCGCAACCTACTACGGGTTTGTCCTCATGATCGGATTTGACAAGGAGTTTCTGGCTCAGAAAATCGGCGAGACAACCACCTTGGGAATCCCTGTGGCCGTGGGCGTCATCCTCGCCTCCTGGGTACTTACCGTGATCTATGTTGTTTGGGCCAATAATATTTACGATCCCGAGGTCAAGAGACTGCGGGCCAAACTGTTCGGAAAATAAACGACACCGTTTCCTTTTCTTTACCATTATCCAAGGAGAGTTCACCATGCCACCAGTAACCGAACAGGCGGCGGGCGCCATCCAGACCACCCTGGGAACACCCACCGCGCCTGCCATTGTCTTCTTTTTGATCATCGTTGCCATCACCCTGGCGATCACCTATTGGGCGGCCAAGCGCACCAAAACCACCAAGGAGTTTTACGCCGCTGGCCGCAGCGTCAGCGCCTTTCAGAATGGGCTGGCCCTGTCGGGCGACTACATGTCCGCCGCCTCATTCCTGGGCATCGCCGGTATGGTCGCCCTCAAGGGCTACGACGGCATGATCTACGCGGTAGGCTGGCTGGTTGGCTGGCCGGCCCTGATGTTCCTCATCGCCGAGCCCCTGCGAAACCTGGGCAAGTTCACCTTTGCCGACGTTGTCGCCTTTCGTCTCAAACAAACGCCTGTCCGCATCGCCTCAGCCATCGGCGGCATCCTCACCGTACTCTTCTACACCATCGCCCAGATGGTGGGTTCCGGTAGTCTGGTCAAACTGATGTTCGGCATTCCTTATGAGTACGCGGAGATCATGGTCGGCGTCATCATGCTGGCCTACGTCCTCTTTGGCGGCATGCTGGCCACCACCTGGGTACAAATCATCAAGGCGGTCATGCTGCTCTGCGGTGTCTCCGCAATGATGCTCATGGTGCTGGCTAAGTTCAACTTCAACCCCGGCGACCTCTATGCCGCCGTGGCCACCCAGTATGGGCAGACAGCGCTTGAGCCGGGCGGTTTGATCACCAGCCCCATTGATGCGGTTTCCCTCGGTCTGGCCCTGATGTTCGGCCTACTCGGCCTGCCCCACATTCTCCAACGTTTCTTCACCGTACCCGACGCCAAGGCGGCCCGGGTCTCCGTACTCTACGCCACCGGCTTCATTGGTTATTTTTACATCATCATCCCCATTGTCGGTTTTGGCGCCGCAGCCCTCATCGGCCGTGACATCATCACCAATATCGACAAGGGCGGCAACATGGCTGCCCCCCTGCTGGCGGAGTTCCTTGGCGGCACGCCCTTCCTGGGATTCATTGCCGCTGTAGCCTTCGCCACCATCCTTGCGGTTGTGGCGGGCCTCACTCTGGCTGCGGCATCCTCATTTTCCCATGACATCTATGTCCATGTCATCAAGAAGGGCAAGGCCACCGAGCAAGAAGAGGTACGAGCCAGTAAAATCGCTACCCTGCTCTTCGGCATCGTCGCCGTGGGGCTGGGCATCCTCTTCAAAGGACAGAACGTCGCCTTCATGGTTGGCCTCGCCTTTGCCATCGCCTGCAGCGCCAACTTCCCGGCCTTGATTCTGTCGATCTTCTGGAAAAAATTCACCACCGCTGGCGCGGTCTGGGCCATCCTGACCGGCGCTTTCCTGGCCGTGGGCCTCATCATCATCAGCCCCACGGTCTGGGTGGATGTTCTCAACAACCCCAAGGGCTCCGAGCTGTTTGCCCTGAAGAACCCGGCCATTGTCTCCATGACCGCCTCTTTCCTGGTCGGCTACATCGTTTCCCTCCTGACCAAGGAAGAAACCGCCGAACAAATGTTCGAGGATGAAAAGCTCCGGACCTATCTCGGCGTCGGCGCCGAATAATTTCCAGCGCGCCGGTTCCGGCTGTTTCCGCTCCATCCAAACGCGCAGGGCTTTCAAGCCCTGCGCGTTTTTTTGTTGTTTCAGGGCAGACATTTTCTGTTAAGATAACCTCGGTTGCCTTACCCCGGAAAACATCTCTAGTCTTGAGCACAAAAAAAATGGCCGAGATACTTGTTGTTGACGATGAACCCAGCATGCGGGAGTTTCTCACCATTCTCCTGGACAAAAATGGGCATGCACCCCACGCCGCGGCAAGCGGAGCCGAGGCTCTCGCCCTTCTGCAACAGCACCAGTTCGATCTCATCATCTCCGACATCCGCATGCCTGGCCTCAGCGGCCTCGCTCTTCTTGAAAACGTCAAGCAGCAGGATCTCTCCGTCCCAGTGGTGCTGATCACCGCTTACGCTTCCCCGGAAGATGCGGTGCTTGCCATGAAAAACGGCGCCTACGACTACATCACCAAGCCGTTTAAGGTGGATGACATTCTCTCGGTTATCAAATCAGCCTTGGAAAGCCGGCAGGAGAAGCGTCCGGCACAGGCCCGCGATTCTTTTGCCGGTATCATCGGCAAGAGCCCAGAGATGCTCAAGATTTACGACCTGATCCAGCGCATCGGCCCGACCCAGGCCAACGTCCTCATCTATGGCGAATCCGGAACCGGCAAGGAACTGGTGGCCCAGGCCATTCACCAGCACAGCAAGGTTGCGGAAAACGCCTTTGTCCCCATCACCTGCAGCGCCATCCCGGAAAACCTCATCGAATCCGAGCTGTTCGGCCACGCCAAGGGCTCGTTCACCGGAGCCATTGCCAACAAAACAGGCCTATTCGAGCTGGCAAACAATGGCAGCGCCTTTCTCGATGAAATCGGGGAACTCTCCCCGCTTATCCAGACCAAGCTCCTGCGGGTCTTGCAGGAACGGGAATTTAAAAAAGTCGGCGGCACAGAGACCATCAAGGTCAAGGTCCGGATCATTTCCGCCACCAACAAGAACCTGGAAGAAGAGGTTATGGCTGGCCGCTTCCGTGAGGATCTTTTCTACCGTCTGGCGGTTGTCCCCATCCGCATGCCGCCGCTGCGCGAACGCAAGGGAGATGTGCCACTCCTGGTAGACCATTTTCTCAAAAAATATTCCGCCCTCTTCGGCAAGGAGGTGCAACAGATATCCTCCTATGCCCTGAAGGTTCTGATGGACTATGATTTTCCCGGCAATGTCCGCGAGCTGGAAAATATCGTCGAACGCGGAGTCGCTCTGGAATCGTCCAACATCATCCTGCCGGAAAGCCTTACTTTGTCAGGACACCGGCTTGGCCGCGCCCCTGGCTCAGAACAGGCCGGAGAGAATGATTCCATGGCAATGGAGGAAGCCGCCTTTGACCTCGGGCTTGAACAGTACATCACCGATATTGAAAAAAGGCTGATCCAAATAGCCCTGTCCCGGACCAATAATTCCAGGATGAAAGCGGCGGCCCTTCTAAAAATGAGCTTCCGCTCTTTCCGTTACAAAGCGAAAAAATATAATATCTAGGATCTGCCCCAGGACGCCTCTGCCCGGAGAAACAGGAGACAACTCCTTTCCCCTGAACCTTATCCCTTGGAAAAAGGCCCTATGATATTTTCCACTCTCTGCCCCCACACCGGCACGCCTGCCGCCAATGATCATCTCAAGAAACAGATTCAGTGGCTGCTCTTTCTCCGGGTACTTTTTCTCTCCCTGATGCTGGGGACCAGCGTTCTTCTCCAGGCAAAAACACCTTCTATTTTTCTCCCACCCCTGCACTATCTTGCCTATTTCATTGCAGGGCTCTATGTGTTCACCATCCTGTCCTCCTTGGCGGTAAGGTTGATCCAATGCTATTCCCGCTTCGGCTACCTGCAGATCACCCTCGACACCCTCCTGGTCACGCTCCTGGTTTTCTCCACCGGCGGCAGTCAGTCCGTGTTCACGGTGGTGTATTTCTTCCCCATTGTCATGGGGGCCTTCATGCTTTTCCGGCGGGGCAGCCTGCTCTTTGCCGCGCTGAGCACCCTGCTGTTTGGCACCCTGCTCCTGGTCGAGTATGGAGGGCATGCCTCCCGCTTTGTCAATGCCTACCCAAGCCAGCTGAACAACTTCCAGATGCTGCTCCATTACTTTAGCATTTACAGCCTCACCTTTTTCCTGGTCGCCATCCTAAGTTCCATGCTCTCCACCAGGCTCCAGAAGGCGGAGGCGGAACTGTTCCAGACCGCCAGCGATTATGACCGGCTGTCCTTTCTCTACAAACAGATCTTTGACGATATCAATACCGGCATTATCACTGTTGATGCCAACAACCGGGTAACATCCTTCAACCGGGCAGCAGAAGTCATAACAGGCTACAAATCCGCCGAAATCCTCGGCCAGGAACTTCCCCGTGCGTTTCCCGGCCTGGAAACACCCCGGCTCCACGACGAACGACGCCACATGGCGGTCATCTCCCGCAAAAGCGAAGAAACAATCCCTGTGGGATATTCCTGCTCCAAGCTCAACGCCCCGGATGACACCGAAAACGGCTATGTCTATACCCTGCAGGATCTCAGCCGGATAAAAAAGATGGAAGCCCAGGTGCAACAGGCCGAAAAGATGGCGACCATCGGCGAAATGGCCGCAGGCATTGCCCATGAACTCAGGAATCCCCTAGCCGCTATCTCCGGAGCCGTACAGCTTCTAGAGAGGGAAACCAAGGACAGTTCCGTCAACAAACGGCTGTTTGGCATTATCATGCGGGAATCAGACCGGCTCGACGCGACAATCCATGACTTTCTCCTCTTCTCCAAGCCAGTCAACCCGGAAAAAGAATGGTTTTCTCTGCAGGCTTTAGCGCGGGAGGCCATGGAAACCCTGGGGCAAACCCCGGACTGGAACCCCGCTCTAAGCATTGATCTGGAAATCCCCCCAGGTCTTCACTGCTGGGGTGACCCGAAACTGATCCGGCAGGTGCTCCTCAACCTGATTGCAAACAGCGCCAATGCCTGCCGCGATATTGAGAAAGGAAGGATATTGCTCCGGGCGCGGGAAACCCCGGAGGCTGCCATTGTCCTCGAGATCGCGGACAACGGCACCGGCATACCAGAAGGTATCCGGGAAAAAATATTCGAGCCTTTTTTTACAACCCGGGAAACAGGGACGGGACTTGGCCTGGCCATTGTCGACCAGATTATCCACAGCCATGGCGGCAAGATTTCCTTGAGCGATTGCCAACCCCAGGGAACGATTTTTTCCGTAAGCCTGCCCCTGCCTTAAAGAAAAAATGGGAAATGTATGGTGAAAAGTGAAGGGAACAAGACGTTTGTTCGTTCCATGAACTTTTCATTATCCATTTTTCACTATCGGAACACGGCAATGATGGAAAGGACGAGATAAACGGTGAGCCAGCCAGCAATAAACAGCAACGCTCTCCGCCGCCATGGCGCCTCCGCCCCCACGCAGGCCAAGGCGACCACCACGGTGCTCGGAAAGATCACCCCTGCCCAGAAAGGCTGGATGTAGCGCAACAGCTCCTGCAAACCGAGGAGAAACCATGGCCCCTGAATATGGAACAGCCCGAGGCGTGCCGGCTCCATGGGCGCGGCCAGGCATAGGCTGACCGCCACCGTGATAAACAGCAGCAGGCTATGCTGGCCAAAGCCAACCCGGTAGCGGCGCAGATGATCCCAGCAACAGACCCCCCAGACAAGACCAAGGCCGATGAGATGATTGGCGTAGACCCGCTTCATCCCCTCTGCCTCGATGGAGAAAAGCAACGAATTCAACACCGTTCCCAGATAGGGAATGGACAGAGTGATATTTTCGGCAATGGCGCCGGCAGCCTCCCCGGTTGCATCCGCCCGCAAAACATACCCGGTAAAAAGCAACAACAGCGCGGCAAGAACGGAACCGATCAGCAGGAGCCACTTGTCGAAACGCAGCTGCTGATCGGTTCTTGCCAGGATAATCGCGGCCAGATGGCAGAGGGTGAAGAGAAAAAACAACTGACTGGAATAAAAATGGCAAGCACGGAAGAATTGACCGAACGGCGCCAGCAGGTCAAGGGAGCTAGCGGAAAAAAAAGGAGTGGAGGGGTCGTACTGAAGGGCGATTACCATCCCGGATAAAACAGAGAGGTAGAGCGAAACCAGGCTCATTCCCCCCCATTTCGTTTCCGTGATAAACCTGCGGATGCTCATAGCCTCAATAGGTAACAAGGTACCCTTTCCCGTCCTTGTCCTCCCGCACCGTTGCCACCTGAAAACGGGGAAGATTTTTTTTGGCTGGCCCGCTGAGCCGGACGCCATCCTTGTTGAACCGGCTGTGGTGGCAGGGGCAGACGAGGGTGCCTTCTTTTTCCTGATAGTTAAGACGGCAACCCAAATGGGTGCATTTGCGGGAAACGGCCCAAGGCCCGGTTTGCCCGACAAAGAGAATGAAGTCATGCTCCAGGACAAACCCGCCCACCGGCACGACCTTATTCACCTTCACGATGCGTGGTTGTTTTGGGGTGCGATAGCCAAGAAAGCGGAAAAGCGGGTACACAAGCAGGATGCCGGCGCCCCAGCGCAGCCAAGACCAGGAACCAGCCAGGAATATCCGCCGGGTCAGGGACGCTTCTTCTTTTCGTTCCGCATCAGCCACGGCAGGAATCCATCCGTCCTTGGGCCTGGAGGGGAAGGGTACAAGCGGCCGGGACTCCAGACCGGACAGTCAGTCTGCCAATAATCATGGCTGCAGGTACCGCGACCGCAATTTCTCGCAGACATGATCCGGCACCAGACCGCTCACATCCCCGCCATGCCTGGCCGCGTCCTTGATGATGCTGGAACTGATAAAGATCCAGCGAAAACCGGTCATCAAAAAAACCGTTTCCACCTCCCGCTCGATCCTCCGGTTCATCAGGGCCAGCTGAAACTCGTAATCAAAATCAGACACAGCCCGCAAGCCGCGGATAATCGCCTTGGCTCCGCGTTTGTAGGCAAAATCAACGAGAAGCCCGGAAACATCCTGAACCTCGATTCTGGTTTGTTCAGCGGAAAAACAGTCCTCGATCATCTTGCGGCGTTCATCCAGGGAAAAAAGCGGCTGTTTGGCGGGATTGCTGGCAACAGCAACGATGATCCGGTCGAACAGATTCAACCCCCGGTGGATGATATCGAGATGCCCGTTGGTTATGGGGTCGAAGGTGCCGGGGTACACGGCAACTGATTCGGATGTGTTTTCAGAGACAAACGGCTCGTAGTCAGTCATTGCACCCTGCCTTCGGTGTGTTGGTAGAGCCAGAAACCGGCTTCTCCGTAACGGCGTCGGTCAAAACAGACAAGCGGCCCCACGGTTTGGGGGTACTCCGCTCCTGCCGCATCTTCGAGAACAACAATACCCTTGGCGGCCAAAAAATTTCCACCCGCCAAAGACTCAAGCACACGCAGGGCAAGCGTGCCACCATAGGGCGGGTCGAGAAAGGCAAGATCAAATCCCCCGGCTGGCTGCTGGGCCGAAAGAAAAGCAAGCCCTTTGGCCAGATCCCTATGCACCACCGTGGCACGCTCGGCAAAACCGCAAAGGGCGACGTTCCTTTCAATCAGTTCGATGACAGAACGTTGGGCCTCGACGAAAACCGCCAGGACTGCACCCCGGCTCAAGGCTTCAAGTCCCAGGGCGCCGGTGCCGGCAAAAAGATCCAAGACCCGTGCGCCCGCAACCTTACCGGTCAAGATGCTGAAGATCGCTTCCCTGGCCCGGTCGGAGGTGGGACGAATCAGATCGCCGAAACGCTGGCCCGGCGCCAGCAGCTTGCGCCCCCGGGCGCTGCCGCTGATGATCCGCAATTACAGGTAATCCCGGATAAGAACCTCGGCGATCTGCACCGCATTGAGCGCAGCGCCCTTGAGGATATTGTCGGAGACCACCCAGAGGTTGATGCCGTTGGCGATGGACTCATCCTCCCGGATCCTCCCCACCAGGGTCTCGAATTTGCCCGCGCAATCAACGGCCATTGGGTATTGGCCCAGGGTCGGCTCATCCACCAGCTGCACGCCCGGGGCATTTTTCAGCAGGGCCTTGACCTCCGCCGCAGTGATCTTCTTTTCGGTCTCGATGTTGACCGACTCGGAATGGCCGTAAAAAACCGGAACCCGCACCGTGGTGGCGGTAACGCCGATGGTCGGGTCTTCAAACATCTTGCGGGTTTCATTGACCATCTTCATCTCTTCCTTGGTGTAGCCGTTCTCAAGAAAGCTGTCGATCTGGGGCAGACAGTTGAAGGCGATCTGGTGCGGGTAGACGCTATGCGTCATGGGCTTACCCGCCGCATAATCGAGCACCTGCTGCTTGAGTTCGTCAATGGCCTTTGCCCCGGTGCCGGAAACCGCCTGGTAGGTGGAAACCACGATGCGCTTGATCCGCACCTTGTCGTGGATGGGCTTCAAGGCCACCAGCATCTGGATGGTGGAACAATTCGGATTGGCGATGATGCCGCGTTTCTTGTACTGGGCAATGGCATGGGGGTTTACCTCGGGCACCACCAGGGGAATTTCCGGATCCATGCGGTAGGCGCTGGAGTTGTCGACCACCACGGCCCCTGCCGCCGCGGCAGCCGGAGCAAAGTCGAAAGACCGGGTAGCGCCCGCGGAAAAAAGGGCGATATCGATTCCGGCAAAGGCATCCTTGCTCAAAAGCTGAACCGGAATCTCCTTGCCCTTGAAGGTCAGGGTTTTGCCCACGGACCGCTCCGAGGCAAGCAAACGCAGCTCGTCCAGGGGAAAGTCCCTGCGCGCCAAAACATCGAGCATGGCGCCGCCCACAGCGCCGGTGGCGCCGGCAACAGCAACATTGAATTTCTTTTTTGCAGCAGTCATTGTTTAAAATCCCTTACAGACAGCAGCCGGGGATCTCCCGGCAATTAAAAAATATAAGCAGGTTACAAACACTCCATGTGATGCGTTAGTTTCCCTGCCGCATGGTTTCCCTTTTTAAAAATACCAACCGGTTCAGCCCGTTAAGATAGGCCTTGGCCGCGGCGGTGATGATATCCGGATCAGCCCCCTGCCCCACCACAACCTTGCCCTCGTCCTCAATGCGGACAAGGACCTCGCCTTGGGCATCGGTGCCGCCGGAGATGGAACTCACCGAGAAATAGAGGAGCTTGCTCTTGGTCTGGGTCAGTTCGGCAATGGCCCGGAAACAGGCATCGATGGGACCAATGCCGATGCAGGCCTTTTCCTGCTCCTTGCCATCGATGAGCAGCCGCACCGCCGCAGTGGGCAGGCTCTTGTTGCCGCTCATCGCGCCCAGGTGCACCAGGGAAAAAGCCTCGGTAATCCGCAGCACCTCATCCATGAGGATGGCTTCCAGATCCTCGTCAAACATCTCCTTCTTGACGTCGGCCACCTCCTTGAACCTGGCAAAAACCCGGTCCAGCTCATCGTCCTTGAGGCTGTAGCCCATGGCCGCAATCCGATCTTTCAGGGCATGCCGTCCGGAGTGCTTGCCGAGCACGATATTGCCGGTAGAAATCCCGATATCCGCGGGGTTCATGATCTCGTAGGTGGTCCGTTCCTTGAGCACCCCGTCCTGGTGGATTCCTGACTCGTGGGCAAAGGCATTGGCCCCGACAATGGCCTTGTTGGGCTGCACCGGCATCCCGGTGATGGTGGTGACCAGCCGGCTGGTGGGATAGATATGCTCGGTGACGATGTCGGTATGGACCTGCATCTGGTCGGCGCGGGTGCGGATGACCATGACCAGCTCTTCCATGGCCGTGTTGCCTGCCCTTTCTCCGAGACCGTTGATGGTCGACTCCACCTGCCTGGCCCCGTGGTTAATCGCAGCCAGCGAATTGGCCACGGCCAAGCCGAGATCGTTGTGGCAATGCACACTGAGCACAGCCTTATGGATATTGGGGGTGTTCTCTATGAGATACCCGATCTTGCGCCCAAACTCATCGGGCAGGGCATAACCGGTGGTGTCCGGAAAGTTCAGGGTCGTGGCCCCGGCTTCGATCACCGCGGCAAACACCTTGCAGACAAAATCAAGGTCGCTGCGCGAGGCATCCTCGGCGGAAAACTCCACGTTGCTCGTGTATTTGGCGGCGTGTTTCACCGAGGCCACGGCCAGTTCCAGCACCTGATCGCGGTTCATCTTCAGCTTGTGCTTGAGATGGATGTCCGAGGTGGCCAGAAAGGTGTGGATCCTGGGATTTTCCCCAGCCTTGAGCGCCTCCCAGGCCCGGTCGATATCCTTGACATTACAGCGGGCCAAAGCCGCGATCTGCGCGCCCCGGACATGCTCGGCAATATTGCGTACGCACTCGAAATCGCCGGGCGAGGCCACAGGGAAACCGGCTTCAATCACGTCCACCTTCAGCTTGACCAATTGCTGGGCCAGGCGGAATTTTTCCTGCATATTCATGCTTGCGCCGGGCGATTGCTCGCCATCGCGCAAGGTGGTATCAAAAATAACTATTTTATCAGACATGGTAGTATCACTCCTCTCAGCCTAGGCAACACGAGAAGAATGCCGCCTTACACCGAGCTCATACTGAATTTTCCTGTTCTTCCACGGCAGGATTTCTGCCACTCACCACCAAACGATACCCCGCCGCCAGCGGTCCGGATAGAACGTAGGCCGCCCCCAGGACAAAGAGGGTAACCTGGGGCTCGGTGGCCAGCACCATGATGAGCAGGACCAACCCAACCAGAACCTGAAATTTTTTGGCCCCATCGGTTTGCGCATGCTTGAAGCTCAAATATTTCACGGAACTGACCATGAGATAGGAAAGACCGTATACGGTTCCCAGAACAATAAAATTCCTTAGGGTGCCGCTGATCTCAAAGAAACTGCAAAACATTACGGAGGAGGCAATCATTCCTCCGGCGGCAGGGCACGGCAGCCCCGTGAATTCGTTTTTCGTCGAAGTGGTGTCCTGGGTATTGAACCGGGCCAGACGCAAGGCGGTGGTCGCCACATAGAGAAAGGCAGCCAGCCAGCCATAACGCCCATAAGGACGGAGCACCCACTCATAGGCCAACACTGCCGGAGCCACGCCAAAGGCCACCAGATCACAGAGCGAATCGTACTCCATGCCAAACTTACTGGTCGTGCCGGTAAGGCGGGCAACCCGGCCATCAAGGCCATCAAAAACTCCGGAGACAAGAATCGCTATGGCTGCTTGAAAATACTGGCCGTTGATTGCCGCGACTATGGCATAAAAACCGCTAAAAAGACTCGCCGTGGTAATAACACTGGGCAACAGACAAATTTTACCCTTTGCGGACATTATATTCTTGGCTCTATGGTGCTTGGTCATATGCGCCTCCTTCCGGTATGTTTTGCAAACAGCGCAAAGTTCGCACTCGCATCCTAGCTAGTATATTGAAATAATGCTTTTCTGCAAAGGAGTATCAAGGCAGATAGCCAAGAATCGTCTCGCCGGCCCTTACTTTCTGGCCAACCGAGACTTCCAGTTGCATCTGTTGCGGAAGATACAGATCAACCCGTGACCCGAAACGGATCAGACCAAAACGCTCTCCGCGCATCAACCTATCCCCCTTTCCAGCCCAGCAGACAATCCGCCGGGCGATAAGGCCAGCCACCTGCACCACTGCGAGCTTGCGGCTGTTCCGTGTTTCAAGGGTAAGGGCGCAGGCTTCGTTTTCCAAGGCCCCGCGTTCGGTGTTGGCCGAAAAAAACATGCCCGGGAAATACTGCACCTGGGTGACGGTGCCCGGACAGGGAGCCCTGTTCACATGCACATTAAAAACGTTCATGAAGATGCTCACCTTATAAACATGCTCCTTCACGAATTTATCGTCAAAGATCTTCTCAATGAGGATGACCTTGCCGTCCGCCGGTGAAACCAGCACATCCTCATCCTCCGGGCATATCCGTTCCGGGTCGCGGAAAAAGTACAGAACAAAGGCCGTGGTGAACAACGCCAGCAAGGCGCTGCAATCATAGTCCAGAATGGCAAGGACCAGGGTGGTCAAGGCCGCAAAACCGATGAACGGATATCCTTCAAGGGCTACAGGAACTTGTGGTTTTTTCATGCGTTTCCTGTCTCTGTAAAAAATGGTTTCATTGAGGCCCGGATCGTTTCGGCCCATATAAAAATGAACTGACAGACCGCTTTCCGGTCTGCCAGTTCATCTGCGAACCCTCTCTGCCCAAACAATGCTTACGATTTCTGAGCCCGGGTCATGGCGATGGTTCCGGAACGAACAATCTCCTGAATGCCGATGGGCCGCAGGATATCAATCACTGCCTGGAGCTTGCTTGCCTTGCCGGTAATCTCCACCACATAGCTCTTCGGTCCGACATCAATGACCTTGCCTCGGAAGATATCAACTATCCGCAAAACCTCGGCTCTGGTGTGCGCCTCGGCCTTTACCCGGATCAGCGCCATCTCCCGCTCCACATTATCATGCTCACACATATCGGTGACCTTGATGACGTCGATGAGCTTGTGGAGCTGCTTGGTGATCTGCTCAATGATCGTGTCCTCGCCGGAGGTCACCAGGGTCAAGCAGGAAACATCCGGCTCAAGGGTCTGAGCCACGGACAGGCTTTCGATGTTGAAGCCCCGGCCACTAAAAAGACCAGTGACTCGGGACAAAACGCCGGGTTTATTCTGCAACAGTACGGAAATGGTATGATTCATCGCGCTATCCTCAAATTAAACCAGCAGCATTTCTGTTGTGGCCTTTCCAGCAGGTACCATGGGGAACACGCCTTCTTCCCTGGCAATGACAAAGTCCATGAACACGGTATTGTTAATCTTCAAGGCCTCCTTGATAACCGGCTCGACCTCGCTGGGCTTGGTCGCCCGCAGTCCTACCGCACCATAGGCCTCGGCCACCTTGACAAAATCAGGCGCTACTTCCATAACCGTCGAGGAGTACTGCTTATTGTAAAACAGCTCCTGCCACTGACGAACCATGCCCAGGTAGCCATTATTCAAGATGGCAACCTTGACCGGCAATTTCTCCTGCCTGCAGGTGGCCAGTTCCTGAATGTTCATCTGGATGGAACCATCGCCGGCAATGTCGATAACAATCTTGTCCGGTGCGGCCATCTGGGCGCCGATGGCCGCAGGAAAGCCATAACCCATGACACCAAGACCACCGGAGGTGGCAAACTGGCGGGGCTTGTTAAAATGATAGAATTGGGCGGTCCACATCTGATGCTGGCCGACCTCGGTGGTGATAATCGCATCGCCAGCGGTCAACTCATTGAGCTTCTGGATAACAAACTGGGGCTTGATGATATCGGTTTCCTCGACATAGCCCAGGGGATGCTTGTTTTTCCACTCCCGGATCTGCTCATGCCAGGGGCGATTCTTTTCCACGCACTCGTCACCGTTGAATTCCTTGCTCCGGGCAAACCAGGCATTGATGGCGTCAAGCGCATGCTTGCAGTCAGCCACGATGGGGATGTCCACCCGGACGTTCTTACTAATGGAAGATGGATCGATATCGATGTGGAGGATTTCGGCATGAGGGGCAAAAGCGTCCACCCGGCCGGTAACCCGGTCATCAAAGCGGGCGCCGACCGCGATCAACAGATCACAGTTCGCCACCGCCATGTTGGCATAGTAGGTTCCGTGCATGCCCAGCATGCCCATGGACAACGGATCCGTCCCAGGAAAACCGCCCAACCCCATGAGGGTCATGGTGACGGGGATGTTCAGCCTTCTGGCAAGTTCGGTCAGCTCCTCGTTGGAGTCGGACAGAATAACCCCGCCCCCCGCGTAGATCACCGGTTTTTTGGCCTTGAGCATTGCCTGGCAGGCCTTCCCGATCTGACCGGGATGCGTCTCGTAGGTAGGCTTATACGTCCGCATGGTGATGGGTTTCAGCT
>JBAZSA010000032.1:0-19327 GCA_041662645.1 Desulfurivibrionaceae bacterium | reverse complement strand
GAGGAAATCGATTTTGCTTTCGGTGGGCGGCATGGCCGGATCCGGGATAATGTTGATCTCGACCTGATGCTCCTGTTCCAGCTCGATTATATCCTGGCGTTTTTTGTTCAGGATGTACTGGGCAACCTCCATGGGCAACCGGCAGAGCACGCGTTTGACCTCTTTTCTGGTAACCCCGGTCTGGATATGCCGGAAATGCACCAGCGCCTGGGTTTCCACGGAACGGACCATGCCGCGTCCTTGGCAATGGGGGCAAATCCGGTAGCTGCCCACCGCGACCGGGGCGGCCATCTTCTGCCGGGAGATCTGCATGAGGCCGAACTTGGAGATTTTGGAGAAATCCACCTTGGCCTTGTCGCGCTTCATGCAGTCGCGCACCTTTTTCTCCACCTCGCGGATGTGTTTGGAGTCGCGCATGTCGATAAAATCAACAACGATGAGTCCGCCGAGATCCCGGAGCCTGAGCTGGCGGGACAACTCCTCGGCCGCCTCCATGTTGGCGAGGAAGATGGCGTCTTCAAAGCTCTTGTCCTTGCCGGTGCGGCCGGAATTGACATCGATGGCGACCAGGGCCTCGGTGGGATTGATGACAATGGAGCCGCCGGAGTGCAGGGGCACGGTGGGCTGGTAGATCTGCTCGATCTGTTTTTCCACATGGTATTGATGGAACAGGGGCTGGGTTCCCTTGTGCAGCTTGGCCACCGTTGATTTGCGCTGGGCCGCGGGCAGCAGTTCAAGGAAATTGTTGACCTGGGCCAGGGCCTCCTCATCGTCCACCAGGATCTCTTCGATCTCGGAGGTGAAGTGGTCGCGCAGGAACCGGGAGATGATGTTCTGTTCCTTGTGCAGCAGGGCCGGGGCTTTCTCGGTCTGGCCCTTTTTCTTGATTTCTTTCCACAGGTTGAGCAGGTAGCGGACATCCTGGGCCAGCGCGGTTTTGGTGATCTCCTGGCTGGCGGTGCGGACGATGTAGCCGATGCCCTCGGGGATGCTGACGCTGTCCACCATCTCCCGCAGTTTGTTGCGTTCTTCCTCGGACTCGATCTTTCTGGAAATCCCGGCGCTGTCGCTGCCGGGCATGAGCACCAGGTAGCGGCCCGGCAGGGAGAGATAGGTGGTGAGGGTGGCGCCTTTGTTGCCGGTGGCCTCCTTGACCACCTCGACCAGCACCTCCTGGCCCTTGCTCAAGACACTCTGGATGGGCAGATCCTTCCAATGGGTATCCGCCGCCACCTCGGTGGCATAATATTCCGGATGGATGTCGCCGAAGGGCAGAAAGCCGTTTTTCTCCGTGCCGTAATCGACAAAGGCGGCCTGCAGATTGGCTTCCACCGCCGTGACCCTGCCCTTGTAGATGTTGCCCTTGGTCTGCGCCTGGCTCACGGTTTCCACGTAAAAGGACTCCACCTTGCCGCTTTCCAGAAGGACAAGGCGGCATTCTTCCGGCTCATCGGTGTTGATCAATAGTTTCAGGGTGGTGTCCCCCTTGACCGGCACCCTGCTTTCAGCGGGGTTCGAATCTTCCTTGCCGCGCGCCGAGGGTTTCCGGGGCGACCGTTGGCGCGGAGATCTGGGGGAGGCGGCGGGTTTCTCTTTCGCCATTGTTTCAGCCGCGGGCAGGAGGGGTTGTTCGCCTTCGCCGGCTGCCTCGGTTTTCTGGCCTTCAGGCCGGGGGCCTTTCGACCGTCTCCTGGGTGGCCGTTTCCGGCGGCGCGGTTTGGGCCCCGCTGGAGAGGCAGCCTCGCCTTCGGGCCGGGAGGTTTCGCCGGAGGCCTGGGTGGATTCTGTCCGGTTTGAAGCCGGGGTTTCCGGCCGGGAGGCCTGGCTTTCTTCCTCGCCAGGCCGGCCTGGTTTTTTCAACCATTTGCTCACCCGGGAGAGAATTGAGCGCTCTTCGCCGTTGTTTTCGCTGCCTTGGCCATTTGGCCGTTCATCTGTTGGTTTGGTAGTATCGTTTGTCATGGTGTCTCGTCTCTATGATGCGGCCGCTGGCGGCCAGTTGTTGTAACATGATCTGCGTGGTGTCCGGGTCCAGGTTGAGGGCCTCGCTGACATCGGTGGCAGTGCAGGGGCGTCTTTTCAGCATTTCAATGATTTCGTCTTCGGAAAGGGTGCGGAATTTTTCCCGCTCCCTGGTGGTGAAATCAACCAGGATCTCCACCTCTCCTGGAAGCTGGCTGGCAACCGCTTCCAGTTCCGCTTGGGTCAGCGGTTTGGCAAAACTTTCCAGGGGCGGCCGGGCCACGGTGTTGAGCTGCACCTTGTCCGGCCTGATTTTTTGCACCGCCGCAACCAGGGCCGCGATGTCCTCTGGGCTGTCGTTGATCCCTTTTGCCAGGAGGATCTCCAGCCAGAATTTTCCGGAAAATTCCTTCCGGAAGGCGATGAGCCCTTCGATCAGCTCGGCCAAGGGCGAGCAGGCCGCTGGCCGGTTGATGCGGCGGTAGCTTTCCTCCCTGGCCGAATCAAGGGAGGGAATGACGATGTCCGCAGCGAGCAGATCCTGGCGCACTTCCGGGAGATACAGCAGGGCGCCATTGGTCAGGACCACCACCGGCTTGCCGGCTTTTTCCTTGAGATAACGGATTACCTGGCCGATGCCGCTGTGCAGGGTGGGCTCCCCGCTGGCGGTGATGGTGAAGACATCAAGATGGGCCAGGAGTTCCCGGTCTGCCAGCACCATGTCGATCTCAGCCAGCAGCTCGGGCAGCGGGATGTACTCCTTGCGCTCGCAGGTGTGGGTAGTGGTGGCGCCGATCTCGCAATAGATGCAATTGAAGTTGCATATCTTGGGGGGGACGAGATCAATGCCTTGTGAAATTCCCAGGCGGCGGGAATTGACCGGGCCAAATACATATTTCATGGGGTTTTACGGGGCCGTGGCGAAACGGCTGAAGATAAAGGTCTGAGTGTCAAGGGTCGCAGGAGTATTTTCCTCCGCTGGCAGGGATTTTTTCTTGATTGGCAAGGTATAACAATCCGCCGCTCTTGGCAAGGCAAATTTGGCTACAGGAGACTTTTGCCTTGACAGCAGGCGGCGGCCTGCTAGTATTCTCAGTTTAAAGAAAACATGAAAAAATCAGGACAATTGACGGGAATCGACCTATGAAAAAGATGCGCAGTGATGCAATACGCAAAGGGGTGGAGCGGGCGCCGCATCGTTCCCTGCTCAAGGCCATGGGCTACACCAACGAGGAGATCAGGCGGCCTCTGATCGGCATTGCGCACGCCCACAACGAGATCATCCCCGGCCATATCCATCTTGACAAGATTCTGGAAGCGGTGAAAACCGGTGTCCGCATAGCCGGAGGCACCCCCATCGCCTTCGGGACCATCGGGGTCTGCGATGGCTTGGCCATGAACCACAAGGGCATGAAATACTCCCTGGCCAGCCGCGAGATCATCGCCGATTCGGTGGAGATCATGGCCATGGCCCATCCCTTTGACGCCCTGGTGATGATTCCCAACTGCGACAAGGTGACGCCCGGCATGCTCATGGCCATGCTGCGGGTCAATATCCCGGCCATCATGGTGAGCGGCGGCCCCATGCTCACCGGACGTTTTCGCGGCAAGGACGTGCATTTGGTCAGCGTGTTTGAAGGGGTTGGCAGGGTGAAGGCCGAGACCATGAGCGCGGAAGAGTTGGATGAGCTCGAGGATCATGCCTGCCCTGGCTGCGGGTCCTGCGCCGGGATGTTCACCGCCAATTCCATGAACTGCCTCACCGAGGCCATCGGCCTCGGTTTGCCGGGCAACGGCACCATTCCGGCGGTGGCCGCCGCCCGGATCCGGCTGGCCAAGGAAGCGGGCATGGCGGTGATGCACCTTTTAGCCGAGGATATCCGGCCCCGGGATATCGCCACCCGTGCCGCCTTTGAGAACGCCATGGCCATCGATATGGCCCTGGGCTGCTCCACTAATACCGTGCTTCATGTGCCAGCCATAGCCAAGGAGGCCGGGGTGGAGCTGCCCCTGGCCCTGTTCAACGAGGTGAGCGAGCGGGTGCCGCATCTTTGCAGTCTGATTCCCGGCGGGCCGCACAGCCTGCAACAGCTTGACGAGGCCGGAGGAGTCCCTGCGGTGATGCGCGAACTGCTCAACACCGAGGCGGGCCTTAACCTGGAGGTCATGACCGTCACCGGCAAGACCTTGGGTGAAAATCTGGAAAAAGTCCGGGTGCGGGATGCCGATATCATCCGGCCCGTGGATGAGCCCTATCATGCCTTCGGCGGCATCGCCGTGCTCTACGGAAATCTGGCCCCGGACGGCTGCGTGGTCAAGCAGTCGGCGGTGGCCGAGGAGATGCTCAAGCACAGCGGCCCGGCCCGGGTGTTTGAATCCGAGGACGAGGCCCAGGCGGCCATCCTGGGCGGCAAGATCAAGGAGGGTGACGTGGTGGTTATCCGCTACTGCGGTCCCAAAGGCGGGCCCGGCATGCCGGAGATGCTCTCCCCGACCTCGGCCATTGTCGGCATGGGGCTCGGCAAGAGCGTGGCCCTGATCACCGACGGCCGTTTCAGCGGCGGAACCCAGGGCGCCTGTATCGGTCATGTCTCGCCGGAAGCGGCGGATGGCGGCCCCATTGCCTTTGTCGAGGAAGGGGACCGGATCACCATTGATATCCGGCACAAATCCATCGAGCTGGTGGTGGCGGAAGGGATGCTGGCCCAGCGGCAGCACAAGTGGCAGCCGCCCGCGCCGAAGATCACCACCGGCTACGCGGCCCGTTATGCCAGACTGGTGACCTCCGGCAGCACCGGCGCGGTGTTGCGGGATGATGCCTGCAACCGGCAGGCGGATTGAGGATTGAAGGCAAGGGAGCAGGACGCGGAGGTGCTTCAGTCTCCGCCTCGCATCACGCCTGACGGGGAAGACATGGCAGACAGACGGATAACTTCAGTCGGCGTCCTGTGCGGCATCGTGGCGACCCTTGCCGTCCTTACCGGCTTCGTGCCGAGTCAGGCGTCGGCCCGGCCCATTCCCTGGGAAATCACGGCGGACAGTCTTGTTCGTCTGACTGATCCGAACAGTATCCTGGCCGAGGGCAATGTCGTGATGATCCGGCCCAAGAGCCTGGGGCCCGGCGGCATGTATATCCGGGCGGACTGGGCTCGTTACGATGTGGAGCGCGGCACGGTCAAGGCCCGGGGCAATGTCTACATCCTCTCGGGCCGCGACGAGATCACCGCCGACAGCGCGGATATGGATCTTGAGACCGAGACCGGGACCTTCAACGATTCCACCATTTTCATGGCTGAAACCCATATGTATGTCACCGGGCAAGAGGTGACCAAAACAGGGGAGTTCAGCTACACCCTGAAAAAAGGCTGGGCCACCGCCTGCAAGCCCGAGGAGGGCAAAAGTGCTCCCTGGTCGTTCACCAGCAGCACGACCAAGCTCACGGTGGACGGCATGGCCCAGATGACCAATGCCGTCTTTCATGTCAAGGACGCGCCCCTGGCCTACACCCCGTATTTCACCTTTCCCGCCAAGACCAAGAGGGAAAGCGGTGTGCTCTTTCCGGAATGGTCGCATTCGAGCCGGAGCGGCTTTGGCCTGATGGTCCCCGTTTTTCTCAATGTCTCGCCCAGCACGGATATCACTCTCTATCCCGGCTATCTCTCGGAAAGGGGCGTCCAGTATGGCGGCGAGTTCCGGTATGTGAAAGACCCTGCGTCCTACGGAACCTTCTTGCTCAGTTATCTGCACGACGATCTTGTGGACGGCGCGGATCTCGCAAACGAATATAAAACGGACAAACTTATCCGGCGGGAGACCAACCGCTACTGGCTTCGCGGTAAGGCCAACCATGATTTCGGCGACCACCTGACCGGCAGGCTTGACCTTGATCTTGTTTCCGACCAGGATTACTTGCAGGAATTCAAGGAAGGCTCCATGGGCTATACGGCGAGCAACCTCCTGTTTCTTGACGAGTTTGGCCGTGATCTGCGTCAGGAAACCATTGTCGAGCGGGAGTCTTCCCTGCAGCTGGTTAAGTCTTGGGCCAACATGGTTGCCAGCGGCGAACTGCGAACCAGGCAGAATACGGCCCATGACATAAATTTTATCGCGGATAGTAACGGGAACAACGTGCTGGATACAGGGGAATACTCCGTTCGCTCGCGGACAACCAGCCCCCTGCAGGCGCTGCCCCGGCTCGATTTTACCGGGCGCATTCCCGTTAGCGGGACACGGATGAGCACGGCCTGGGATTCGGAGTATGTCAATTACTGGCGGGAAGAGGGGGTAGGCGCCCAGCGTCTGGATCTGCACCCCAAGCTGATCTCTTTTCTGCCGCGGGGTGGCTGGTTCGAAGGCAAGCTCAGCGGCGGGGCGCGGGAAACGGCCTATCAGCTTGAATCCTACGGGGATTCCTCCTGGGAGAAGGACAGTTTTCAGGACCGGCAGGCCTATGATTTCACGGGCAACATGGCAACCATTCTCCTGCGCGATTTTGATCTGGGGAATAGCGATTGGCTTGAGCATATGCTGCGGCCAAACCTCTTGTATGAATACCTGACGCGAACCCAGGATCTGGCGAGTCTTGATCCCGCCGCTTATTTCGACAGCACGGACCGGCTGGAGAGAAAAAACTGGCTGACCTGGCAGCTCAATAATTATTTTACCCTTGGCGGCCTCAATGAGCAGGGTGATTCCTGGAACCGCAATCTCGGGCTGTTCAAGATCCTGCAGACCTATGACCTGCGGCAGAAAAATCCGGAAAGCTTAGGGTTGTCCCAGGAAGGCAAGCGCTACGACTGGTCCGATCTCCGGTTCGAGACGGCGGTCTCTCCGGTATCAAACTGGACGGTGGGGTATCAGACCAACGTGAGCATGTATGGAAAAGGCGTGACCCGGTATGAGTTGCGCAATCTGTTCAATCTTGCCGGAGAGCATACGCTTGGCCTCAATTACCGGTATTTGAAGGACCGTGGTATGAGGGCTCCTTATTTTTATACCGATCTCGGAGAGTCGAGCAATGACCTGATCGGCTCGGTCGGAACGCGGCTGACCGAAACGCTCTCCGCCTCCTACTATCTGGTCAAGTCCTTTTCCGAGGACCATACGGTGGAATCCATTGCCCGCTTGATCTATCAGCCCGCCTGCTGGATGATGGAGCTGGAGGCAAGCACGACGGCAGATGACAATCGGCTGATGCTCATCTTTTCCCTTGATGGGGTTGGCCGTGCTTTCCGTGTCGGCCGCGACCTTTGATGGGTCTCGGGGTGAGTGCTGAGGCCATGACGCAGGCTCCATACTACGACATCTTCAACGGCGATGCGGACGGCATCTGCGCCCTGCATCAGCTGCGGTTGGCCGAGCCCCGGGAGGCCGCGTTGGTGACCGGGGTTAAGCGGGATATCCGGCTTCTCGACCAGGTGGCCTGGGTGCAGGGTGCGGAACTCACCGTGCTGGACATCTCCCTGGACAGTAACCGGGCTCCCTTGCTGCAACTCCTTGACTCCTGCCGGGTTTTTTATGTGGATCACCACTACGCCGGGGATCTTCCGCACAGCCCCAACCTGATTGCCCATATTGATCCCAGCCCCGAGGTCTGCACCTCCCTCATCGTCGACACTTTGCTGGGCGGGCGTTTCCGGGCTTGGGGTGTGGCTGCCGCCTTTGGCGACAATCTGCACGCTCCGGCCCGCAAGGCCGCAGCCACCCTGCATCTGACCGAACCCCAGGTGGAGCGGTTGCGCGAGCTGGGCGAGTTGATGAACTACAACGGCTATGGCCAGAAGGTGGCTGATCTGCATGTGCCGCCCCAGGCGCTCTATGCGGCGGTACAGCCCTATGCCGACCCTCTGGCCTTTTGCGAAGAGGCCCAAATCCTTGCCCTGCTGCGCCAGGGGTTTGCCGATGATCTGCGGCGGGCCAGGGCGGTAGCGCCCTTGCGGCAGACTCCCCATGGCCGGATTTTTGTCTTTCCTGCGGAAAAATGGGCCAACCGGATAGCCGGGGTGTTCAGCAATGAAAAGGCCAGGGAAATGGAAGATGCGGCCCACGCCCTTTTGGTGGACAACGGCGAGGGAAGTTTCATGGTCAGTGTGCGTGCGCCCCTTGCCAGGCGGACTGGGGCCGACAGCCTGTGCCGCGCTTTTCCCACCGGCGGCGGCCGGGCCGCGGCGGCCGGGATCAATGCCCTGCCCGCCGGACAAATGGAGGTTTTTTTTCAGAAATTCAGCGAGGTGTTTTCCCCATGAGGTTTTTCGGGTTTCATAGAGCTGTTGCTCTTGTGTCTCTTTTCTTGTCCTGCGGCATCGTTTCCTGTAGTCCTTTGGCCGGAAGCGGGGCCGGTGTCGGCGAGCCGCCGCCGTTGGCCACCCAGCCGTCGCCGCCTACCGCCACGCCGTTGCCCGTAGAGCCGGTGCCATTGCCATTGCCTGCTGCTAAGCCGTCGTTGCGGGCCGCCGATCTGGTTGAGGACGGGCAGGCCATTGATCTTTTCAGTCCGCGCTATCAGGAACTGTTTCAGGAGTTGATGGCGCACCACGGCTTCAGCGCGGAAGAGCTGGACATGCTTTTTGCCGGAATCACCATCAAAAAACGGGTGCTGGAACTCATGGACACCCAGTGGGAGGCAAAGCCCTATTTCGAGTATGCCCCCCGTTTTCTCACCCCGCGGATGATCCAAGAGGGCAAGAGGCTTCTCTGCGAACACCGCGAGGTGCTGGACCGGATTGAGCAAGAGCTAGGGGTCGAGCGGGAGATTGTCGTGGCCATATGGGGGATCGAAAGCAAATTCGGCGAGCATAAGGGGGGGTTCAGCATGTTTCAGACCCTCAATACCATGTTTGACGCCTATCCCCGCCGCAGCAAGTTCTACCGGAAGCAGCTCATCGAATATCTCCTGCTCTGCCGGGAAAATGGGGTTGATCCGCTGGCAATCACCGGATCCTATGGCGGGGCCTTTGGTCAGACCCAGTTCATCCCCTCGAGTTTTCGTCTGTATGCCGTGGATTTTGACGGGGATGGCCGCCGTGATGTCTGGGAATCGGTGCCCGATGTCCTGGCCAGCATTGCCAACTATCTCCACAGATTCGGCTGGACCTTCAAGGCGCCGGTCTACCGGGAACTCGGGACAAAACTGAAGGGAGAGAAGCTGGGGAAAGCCTATGCCCAAGGGAGGAAAGGTTTTGTCTCCCGGGCGGAGGTGCAAAAAATTCAGGGGGTTTGCCTGCCGCGCTCCCCGGAGGGCAAGGATCTCACCATCGTCGGCCTTGAGTTGCCGGACGGCGATATGCGGTACGTGGCAGGCTACCCGAACTTCCAGGCCATCACCAAATGGAACAACTCCAACCGGTACGCCATGGTTGCCGCCGAACTGGCGGAGAAACTGAGGGAGTAGCCTCCCAATGCGCTGGCGTGAGGGCTCCATTTCAGTTTCATCTGCCCTAAAACAATGAGAATCCCATGGCCACATGTCCGAACGTAGTCTGGCATGCAGCAACCGTGACCCGTGAACGCAGGGAAAAACTCAATGGCCACGGAAGTGGAATCATTTGGTTTACTGGGCTTTCCGGCTCCGGGAAATCGACCTTGGCCCATTCCGTTGAAGAAAAACTGCACCGGTTGGGATGCTCAACCTTTGTCCTTGATGGCGACAATGTCCGGCACGGTCTGTGTTCGGATCTCGGTTTTTCCAGGGAAGATCGTGCCGAAAGCCTCCGCCGCATCGGGGAGATGGCCAAGTTGTTCATGGAGGCGGGGGTGTTGGTGTTGACCGCCTTTATCTCGCCGTTCCGGGCTGACCGTGAGCGGATAAAACAATTGGTCGGCAAAGAAAATTTTTTTGAGGTGTACTGCCGTTGTCCCATCGAGATCTGTGAGCAACGCGATGTGAAGGGTCTTTACAAGAAAGCGCGGCAAGGGTTGATTGAAGAATTCACGGGGATTTCCTCCCCATACGAAGAGCCGGACTGTCCGGATTTGCTCCTCGACACCGCAAACACCACGCTGGAGGATTGCGTCCTCAAGGTCATTTCCATCCAGCGGCTAAGCAGGATACTGCCCCCGCTAGAGATGTTTCCTTAATGTTTTGTTTCAGTAGGAATGCATCGATTTTTTAGCGGGCATAGGGCGTGAAAAGCTCAGCCCACTGTTCCGCCCAGCAGCAGGTGTGGTCAAAATCCGGAATTACCCGGATTTCAGGGCGACGCTCTGTGGGGAAATGGCGGGCGAATGACTCCGCCACCTCCCTGCCCACGATCTGATCCTTTCCCCCCACAAAATGAAGTTGCGGTACATCCAACAGTTGCCCCCAGGCGTCCGCCGGATTGAGCGAGCCGGTCAGGGGCGTGGCGTGGTGCCGCTCGGTCCAGACCCGATGATCAAGATTGCCGGCCACGGTCACGAGCAGCGCCACGTCATGGCGGTGGGCCGCAACTAAAGCCGCCACTGCCCCGCCGCCTGAATACCCGACCAAAACAAGCTGTGTTGCCTGGAATTGCCGCTTGAGCAGTTCAACCGCCTGGCTGGTGGATTCCATCACCTCCGGGGCAAAACGCTTGCCTGTCCAATATTGCGTCGAGCAGCCCTGGGTGTCGACCCCCTCAGCATACTGGCAGGGCCGGGCCAGATAAGCGACAGCGCCATTGGGGTGGCGCAGGGCCAGCTTAAGGGCCAGGGGGGTCAATGGTGTGGGATCAAGGGAAACGGTGGAGGAATTGAGCCAGGCCAGGCCATCGCCTTCGATATAGACGGTCAGGGTTGTGTTATCGGCAGGGATGTTTTTGGGAATGTACCCGGCCAGGATAAAACGGCCCACAGGCAACCGGACCCGTTGCCATTCCGAAGCTGCCGCCAGCCGGTCGGCAGTGTCGCGGCGCAGTTGAGGGGAAAGATTGAGGCACCCGGCCAGGCCGGGCAGCACAAAGAGCAGCAGGAGCAGGGAATACCCTCGTTTCATCAGCGCGGGACCAGATCGCCCAGCGCGGCAAGCAGCGGCCCGAGGTGTGCCTCATACTTGCGCCAGCGTTCCACCGACGAGGTATAGATCGGCTGCCGCACCTGGGTGACGCTGGCGGTGCGGATGTTCCGTTTGGTTTTGTGGAAATCCAGGCAGGCGTCGTCCCAAGGGAGATTGCAGTACGCAAGCAAGGCGCGGGCCTCGCTTTCATGGTCGGCCACCATGTTTTCGTACTGCACCTCGTAAAAGGAGCCCGCAGGCAGCACCTTGCGCCAGTGTTCCATCAGGATCGCGTAGTTCCTGTAATAGCGGCCGATTTCCGCCAAATCGTAGCTGTGATACTGGCTCTTGTTGAACAAACGGGTGAAGCCGGAAAGGCAGGTATCCACCGGATTGCGTTTGACGTGGATGATCTTGGCGTTGGGCAGCATGAGATGAATGAGGCCAATGCAGTTGAAGTTGGCGGGCATCTTGTCGGTGATGTGTTTTGCCTCCGGCTGGCGGGCCTTCAAGCCGTCGACATATCGTTGGCCAAGCTCCTTCAGCTCCTGCTTGGTGATGCCGGCCAGGGACAGGGGGTAGCCGTCAATGCCCCCTTCCTTGGGTTTTGCCGCCAGAGCCAGCAAGTCGGGCAATTCCCCGGCCCCATGCACCAGCGGATGGCTGGCGATAATCTGCTCGGTGAGGGTGGTGCCGGAACGCGGCATGCCTAACACGAAAATAGGCAGATCCGACGGGCACCCCTCGCCGCGGAGGCGTTCGATGGTCTCGCGGCTGAAGAATTCGCAAATATTCTGGCGGACCTTGTCATTGTCCACCGGGTCGTATTGGGTGCGCTTGCGTTTCAGGCGGCATCCTTGCAGAAAATGGACCATGGCCAGATCGTATTGTTTTGTGTCATCGTAGCATTTGCCCAGGGCAAAATGCAGGGTCATCGCCCTGGTTTCCAGCATGGTGTCCAGCTTTTCGGCCGCCTGAACAAGGGCGGTCATGTTTTCGTCACCCTCTTTAACCTTTTTGACCTGGGCTAGGGCCAGCCGTGGCCCCAGGTTGGCGGGGTCCAGACTCAAGGAATGCCGGAAGCTGGCCTCCGCCGCTTCCATCCGGCCCTGCTCCATCAGCAGATGTCCTGTGCCCAGATGACCGCTCAGCAGATCGGGGTTGCGTTCTAGCGCTCTGGCGTATGCCTGTTCCGCCTTGTCCGGATAGCCGGACTCGGCGTAGATTTCCCCGAGCAGGCTGTACGCCTCCGGTTTTTCCGGGGCTAGGGCCAGGGCTTTTTGGACCAGCGCCTCGGCCTCGTGTAATTCTTTGTGTTCCTGGCGGACCCTGGCCAGTCCGAGATACGCCTCCGGATAATCGGGCTTAAGCGCCAGGGCGCGGGTGAAACCGGCAGTGGCCTTGTCGAACTGTTCCAGCACCAGAAAGGTAGTGCCGATATTGCAGTGGGCCTCGGCGTATCCGGGGTGGAGCCGGATCGCCTGGAGCAGCACCTTGACCGCTTCTTCCGGCTGCTCGGTTTCGGTGAGCACAGCCCCCAGGTTGCTGATGGATTCGAGATGCTGCGGTGCTGCGGCAAGGGCTCTGCGGTAATAGCCGATTGCTCCCTCCTTGTCCTTGCGGTCGCGCAGGATGCTGCCCATATTGTTCAGGGCCGGGGCCAGGTTTGGGTTGAGGATAAGGGCACGCTGCTGGCACGCCTCGGCTTTGTCCAGTTTCTTGCAATCGTAATAGGCGACCCCCAGGTTGCTGTGCGCGGTGGCGGAAGCAGGGTCGAGGGCCACCGCCTTTTCGCCGTGCGCCACTGCTTCGTCCAGCCGTTTGAGAATCCGGCACATCTCCCCGAGGTTTGAATGAAATTGTCCCACCGTGGGCAGTTGTCCGATGGACTGCCCGATCAGGCGCACCGCCTCTTCTGTTTTTCCGGCCTGGTGGGCGATCACCCCCAGCAGATGCAGGGCAAAGGGATGGCCGGGCTGGGCCTGCAGGATTTGGCGCAGAAGCATCTCAGCCTGAGCCGGACGGCCGGCTCCATGGTGCTGGGTGGCCAGCTGTAGCGCCTGCTCAATGGAGAGCTTATTGCCGGGAGGCGGCGGAGCGGTGCGGGTTTTATGCGGTCTGACGGCTTTTTTGGTCATGGAGCTTCCAGATGGATGTGTGTGGGGTGCTGCTGGCGGAATTCCAGGCCGTTGCCTGACAAGCGATTTGCTCAAGCAGGACAGGCAGCATTTTGCAACGCTACCTGAAGCCCCTCCATTCGTCAAGATGAAAATTTTCTTTAAAATCAGATAGATATATTTTTTATGGGGCCGGATAAATTTTCTTGACTTTGATGATACGCACATGTCTAATCAGCGGTGAATGACCATTCATAATATGTCGGTACGCGAGAACAAAGAACAGGGAATGCTCTATGAAAAAACGATATTCGTCACAGTGGAAAAAACTCGTCATCGGGGCCGCCGTCTCAGTGGCGGTGATTCCCAGCCATGCGTCTTCGGTTTGGGCTACCACAATAAACAGTGCTGTCTCCTCACAGGATATGGCCGACGCGGCAGGATCGCTGACTATCACCTCCAACGGTTCCATCACCGCCACTTCGAGTTCCACAACAACTGGCATATACGTAAGCCCCGAGCTTTCCGGCTCGATCTCCAACAACGGCACCATCACGGCCAGCAATCCTGCCACTACCCCTACCAGTGCACATTTGTATGGCATATTTGTCGACGGCAACCTTTCCGGGTCGATCTCCAACAGCGGCGACATTTCGGCCCATGCCACTGCCGTGAATCAGGCCTCAGCCTATGGCATTAATGTTAACGGTGAGCTTTCCGGGTCGGTCGTCAGCAGCGGTGCCATCACCGCGGAAGCCCAATCCTCCAATGGTCAGGCTTCCGCCTATGGCATTACCACAAATGGAAACGATTTGAGCGGGTCCATTGAGAACCTTGATCCCGGGCACATAACCGTCATTGCTCATTCTACTAATTCCCAGGCCTCCGCCTATGGCATCAACACGGGGAACCTGACAGGCGGTGCGTACATCCTCAACAGCGGCACCATCAGCGCCACGGCAACTTCGACTTCGAACAATGCGCAAGCCTCCGCTATCTCCACCGCCGCCTTGGATGGCGACAACGCCCATATCCTCAACAGCGGCACCATCAGCGCCGAGGCAAACGCGTATTCCCAAGCCGCCGCCCATGGCATCCAAACGGGCGATTTGGTTGGCCTTGAGACATACATCGACAACAGCGGTACCATCACCGCCACGGCACACGCAACCTCTTCCGGCAATGCCACGGCGTATGGCATCAGCGCGGGCAGTTTGAATGGAGATAGCGCCTCTATCACCAACGGCGGGACCATCACCGCTGAGGCAGACGCGTATTCCCAGGCCACCGCGTATGGTATCAGCACGGGCGATTTGTTTGGTGCCGGAGCATCCATCGACAACAGCGGGACCATTACCGCCACTGCTCATTCTATTAATTTCCAGGCCAACGCCTACGGTCTCTCCACCGGCACCTTGAGCGGCGACGGGGCACATATTATCAACAGCAGCTCCATTGCTGCCGAAGCCACCGTCACGCAGAATGATCAGGGAGCCTTTGCTTCTGGTATCTATACCGGCGAGTTGGGTGGGGCAGGGACAGGCGCCTATATTGAGAACAGTCTCGGCGGGACCATCACCGCCACGGCCAACGCTACCGGTGGCCCCAGTCTGCATGCCACTGCCTACGGTATTTACGCGGGCGGCGATTTGACTGGAAATGGCGCCCACATCATCAACAGCGGCACCATAGAGGCCACGGCCAATGCTGCCTCTCAAGCCACTGCCTACGGTATCCAGGCAGGCAGCCTGAGTGGAAATGGGGCATACATCAGCAATACCGGCACGATCACCGTGCGCGCCACGTCAGACAATAATAATGCGTCGGCTTATGGTATTCGCACAGGCGACATGGCGGCGGGCACGTCCCTCACCAATGGCGGCGCCATTACCGTTACTGCCAACGCTGCTTCCCAAGCCCGCGCCTACGGTATTTATGTGAACACCCTTGATGCAGCCGCCACTATTGCCAACAGCGGCACCATCACCGCCACCGCCTCCGGGGCAACTCCTGAAGCTTATGCGATTTATGTTGGCGGTGGTTCTGGAACCATCACCAACGTCGGCACCTTGGATGGCGCGGTGGAATTGGCTGGCGGTACTCTGAACCTCAACGGCCTCACCGGCAGGGTCACCGGCGCGGTGACCGGCGGTGGCGGTTCTACGGTGAATGTGAACGGCACTTTTACCACGGAAAACACCTTTAGCGTTGATGGTTTCAATATTGGCGCCGATGGCATTTTTAACATGGCCCACGGCGTGACCGCCACCAGCGGGGTAAGCAACGGCGGCACCTTGTCGGTAGCTGCCGGGAATACCGCCACCATCACCGGTGACTATACCCAAACCGCCAATGGCGTGTTTCAGACGGGCGCCTCTAGTCTTACCAATTACGGCAAGCTGGTGGTGACCGGTACCGCTGATCTTTCCGCCAGCAACAAGGTCGATGTCAAGGTCAGCTCCGGGGACACCCTGGCCAACGGCAACGTGCTAACCAGTGTTCTTTCCGCCGGGACTCTCACCGCCGGAACCCTCACCGTTACCGACAACAGCGCCATGTGGAATTTCACCGGCACGGTCAATGGCAATGCCATCGACCTGACCACGGAGCAAGCCTTGACCTTTGTGGAGGCGGTGAGCAACATTGCTGTTTCGCCTGCCGCAATGGGTGTCGCCGGAGCCCTTGACGCGATTCAGGAAGAAGGGGCCACCGGCGATATGCAGACCGTACTCAGCGCATTCAATGATCTTACCGAGGCAGAGATAGCCTCCGCAGTTGCCCAGCTCATGCCGGGCTTTACCGGCGGCAGCGCGCATATTGTGCAGGGTCTTGCCAGCAGCGGCGGTTCACGGGTGGTGCATCAGCATATGGCTGGGGCAGGGCAAGGACTTTCCTCCGGCGAGCCGCTGTTCAAGGATCGCATGGTCTGGGCGCAGCCTTTTTATTCCGCAACCAACCAGAGCGAGCGCAAGGGCGTGGCCGGATACAACGCCGACAGCTATGGGTTGGCCCTGGGCGCGGATGGCAAGGTGGACGAGCAGTGGCGGGTCGGCGCGGCGCTTTCCCTTGCCAAGGGCGATGTTGACGGAGACTCTCCGGTAACCCGCGAAAATCTTGATATCAATACCTATCAGCTGACCCTGTATGCGGCCGATCAATTGAGCGAAGCGACCAGCCTGAACCTGCAGGCCGGATTCGGCATCAACGACAACGATTCCTCCCGGAATATCCAGTTCGGCGGCCTGAACCGGACCGCAACCGGGGACTTTACAAGCTGGCACACCCTGCTCGATGCCGAGCTTGAGCATCGCTACAAGGTAAACGAGAAAGCCGTCCTGGCCCCGTATCTCCGGGCCCAGTACAGCTACGTCAACGTGGAGGATTATACCGAAACCGGGGCTGGGGCCATCAATCTGCACATGGACGACAACAACGAGGATTCGCTGGTTCTGTCCGTGGGCGGCAAGGCGGCGTATGCGTTCACCGATCAGGTGAAGCTGACCGGCCATCTGGGTGCGGGCTATGACTTCATGTCCAGCCAATCCTCGGTGACCTCCACCTTTAGCGGAGGCGGCCCGGCCTTTGTCACCGAGGGGCTCGACCCCTCGCCAGTCGTTCTGCAGGGGGGGATTGGCTTCGAGATGTTGACCGCCAATGGCTTGACAATCACGGCACGGTATGATGTGGATGGCCGCGAGGATTATAACAACCAGACGGCCACGGTCAATTTCCGGCTGCCGTTTTAAGGGGCATATTAAATAAGGATTTTTGAATTGTTCGTCTGGTGCAATCAAGTCATTCCCACCTGCGCGGGAATGACGTTACAGAACTGGCTGAAAATTAGTGATAATCATAAAAAAAGGAGCCGGGGAAATTCCCTGCTCCTTTTTTTGTGACATTGAATGGGTTTCTGCATCTTACCGCTTAAAATACCGCTCTGTCTCCGCCTTGACCACCTGGGAGAGCAGCAGCAAGCCGACAATGTTGGGGATGGCCATCATCCCGTTCATCAGGTCGGAGAAATTCCAGACGAACTCCAGCTTCATCATCGCTCCCACAATCACCACCGCGACGAAGACCACCCGGTAGGGGGCAATGGCGCGGCGGCCTGCCAGGTATTCGATGGCCTTTTCCCCGTAGTAATTCCAGCCGATCAGGGTGGAGTAGGCAAAAAGCGCCGTGGCCACGGCGACAATCACCACTCCGGTATGCCCCAAGGTGTTGCCGAAGCTGGCGCTGGTCAGTTGTCCAGGGGCAATCCCTTCCAGCCAGGCGTGATTGGTCAGAATCACCAGGGCGGTCATGGTACAGACCACCAGGGTGTCGATGAAGGTCTGGGTCATGCTCACCAGCGCCTGTTTGACCGGATCCTTGGTCCGGGCGGCGGCAGCGGCAATGGGGGAGGAGCCCAGGCCCGATTCATTGGAAAAAACGCCGCGGGCGATGCCGTAGCGCATGGAGGCGGCCACCACCGAGCCGGCAAAGCCGCCGGAGGCCGCGATGGGGGTAAAGGCGTGCTGGAAGATTAGTCCCAGGGCGTGGGGGATTTCGGTGAGGTTAAGCGCCAGCACCAGCAGCGCGGCGCCGGTGTAGCCGACGATCATGAACGGCACCAGAAACGAGGTGAATCTGCCGATGGACTTGATGCCGCCCAGGATCACCAGGCCGGTGAGGAGCATGAGCACCGTGCCGGTGAGCCAGGGTTCGACGCCGAAGGTCGATTGGAAGATGGTGGCCACGGCATTGGCCTGGGTCATATTGCCGATGCCGAAGGTGGCCAGGGCCGTGAACAGGGCGAAGATCCACCCCAGTTTTGGCAGGCCAGCGCCCTTGGCCAGATAGTACATGGGGCCGCCGCGCATGCCGTGTTCGCCCTTTTCCCGGTATTTCACGGCCAGCACCGCTTCCGCGTACTTGGTGGCCATGCCGACCAGGCCGGTCATCCACATCCAGAACACCGCCCCTGGCCCGCCCAGGCTGATGGCGGTTGCCACGCCGACGATGTTGCCGATCCCCACCGTGGCGGCCAGCGCGGTCATCAACGCGGCGAAATGGCTGATGTCGCCGTCGCCGGCGTGTTCTTTGTGCCAGATCAGGCGCAGGGCATGAGGCAGGGCGCGAAACTGCATGCCGCGCAGGATTACGGTGAGGTACAGGCCGGTGCCCACCAACAATACGAGCATGGGCGGTCCCCATACCCAGCCGGACAGGGTGGCAATCAACAATTCGATGGAAGCCATGGATGCGCCCTATGTAAAGGTTTTTGAGGAGCTACGTGGTTCTGTCCGGTCAAAATACCTGAAAAGGCGTGGAAAGTGTCAATAAAAAAAAGGAGACGGGGAAAATTCCCGTCTCCTTTTTTGTGATGCTATTGAAAACCTTTGCTTACTTGACGAAATCCTTGCTGCCGTCCACCAGGGTGGAAACCACGGAAGGATCGGCCAGGGTGGAGATGTCGCCGAAGTCATGTGCCTCGGTTTCTCCGGCGGAGATCTTGCGCAGGATACGGCGCATGATCTTGCCGCTTCTCGTTTTTGGCAGCCCCTCGGCAAACTGGATGAACTCCGGGGTGGCGATGGGGCCGATCTCCTTGCGGACATGGGTGCGTAGCGCGCCGCGCAGCTCATCGCTGGGTTCGACCCCGGATTTCAAGGAGACATAGGCGTAGATGGTCTGCCCCTTGATCTCGTGGGGCGCGCCGACCACCGCGGCCTCTGCCACCTGCGGGTGGGCGACCAGGGCGGATTCGATCTCCGCGGTGCCCAGCCGGTGGCCGGAGACATTGATTACGTCGTCCAGGCGGCCCATGACCCAGAAATAGCCATCCTCGTCTTTTCTCGCTCCGTCTTCCGGGTCGTAGATCCCCTCGTAGCGGGTGAAATAGGTCTTTTTGTAGCGGCCTGGATCGCGGTACACGCCGCGGAGCATGCCGGGCCACGGTTTGCGGATAACCAGATGGCCGCCCTCGTTGGGAGCCGCCTCGGTGCCGTCTTCGCGGAGGATGGCCGCGTCAATGCCGGGCAGGGGGTGGGTGGCCGAGCCGGGCTTGAGCGGAGTGGCGAAGGGCAGGCCGGAGATCATGATGCCGCCGGTCTCGGTTTGCCACCAGGTATCAACAATGGGCAGCTTGTTTTTGCCGATATGTTCGTGGTACCACATCCACGCCTCCGGATTGATGGGCTCGCCAACGGAACCCAGCACGCGCAGGGAGGAGAGGTCGTGCTTTTCCGTCCACTTGGAGCCTTCCCGCATCAGGGCGCGGATAACGGTGGGCGCGGTGTAGAAGATATTGACCTTG
>JBAZSA010000031.1:0-19492 GCA_041662645.1 Desulfurivibrionaceae bacterium | reverse complement strand
CCGGACCAGCCGCATCTTGGTCAGGGCAATGGCCGCCTGCGAGGCCAAGCTCATGACCATCCCCACCTCATGCACGGGAAAAGGCACAACCGCGCCGGTTTCCCGGTCCTTGGCATTGAGCAGCTGCAACACCCCGATAACCTCGTCCTCATGATCCCGCAGGGGGATCACCAGCATCGAGCGGGAACGGTACCCAGTGGAGGCGTCGAAATCCCGGGTCCCTTGAAAATCAAAGCCTTCGGCGTCATACACGTCGGAGATATTGACCGGCTCGCCGGTAAGGGCGCAGTGGGCCGAAACGTTCCGGTGGTTCTCCCCATTATCCCCAAGGCGCAACGGCACTGAAGGCCAGGAGATGACTTCTCCGCTCCCCCCCATGAACACCCCGAGCGAGTCATTCTGAACAATGGCAAAATCAAGGATATCCCGCTCGCTCTCCCGGATGTACAGCGTTCCGCCATCGGCGTTGGTAAAGTTTCTAGCCTCCCGGACGATTCTCTCCAGAAGCCGGTCAATGTTCTTTTCCGAGGAGAGCCCCAGGCCGATTTTTACCAGTTGATAGATATGGTCACTCTGGCCTTCGCTGAACTCCCGGATCTCCTGGGCAACCCGTTCGGCAAGGCCGGCGACAATCTCCGCCGGAACTCCGGCCATTGCCTGCCCGGCGTAATCCTCGATCCCCTGCACGATCTTGTGCATGAGGATATCCGCTGCCGGCGGCCTGTGAGTCCGAGCTTTGTCCAGAAGAGTATGCATGGCCTTTCCCTTTGCCCGAGGCGGGAACTGAGTGGTCATCTTTTTCTGTCCCGCCAGTGGCGGGATAAATATTTTTCCATTATAATGCGCGTCCCGGCTTATTTCCCAGGGCCGCACGCGATGCATCACACCACCGGAACAATCAAGGCCATCGACCATGCCTCAATATCTCAGCAGAGTTCTGACTGCAGCGGCCTTTCTTGGCCTTTCCCTCTCCACCGCAGGCTCCAGCCCTAGGGAGCAGGTTCTTGACGATTACAAAAATGGCCTGGCGCCCGGCTGGGAAACGAAATCCTTTGCCGGAAGAACTCATTATACGGCAGAACACGACGACAAGCAATTCTGCATTAAGGCAACAAGTACTGCCGCCGCCTCCGGTCTTTTCCACAAAATCGACTATGACGCCAGGGAACAGCCCATTCTCCGCTGGAGCTGGAAAATCTCGCACACCCTTGCCAAGGGGGATGAACGAACCAAAGAGGGAGACGACTATGCTGCCCGGGTCTATGTGGTGTTCCCCTCGGTGCTGTTCTGGAAAACAAAGGCGCTCAACTACATCTGGGCAAACAAGCTCCCCAGGGGTGAGGCCCTGCCCAACGCCTTTACCGCCAACGCCATGATGATCGCGGTGGAAAGCGGCAACGGCCGCGCAGGCCAGTGGCTGAAGGAGGAGCGCAATATCCATGAAGATTTCAAAAAATATTTTAAAACCGACCCCCCAAAGGTGGGTGCCATTGCCATCATGACCGATACCGACAACACCGGCGAGAGCGCCACCGCCTGGTACGGCCCCATCATCATCGGCAGGGACCGCCCATAACCCCTGTCTCGAACGCTGCCGCCTTCCCCGGCAAGCACCCCTGAGACGGTTGACTTGCGGGAGCGAAAATGCTACCTTGGGTGCGGTGCATTTTCCCATACCTGCTCGGCATCTCCATGCACTGTGCGAACCATACTATTTTCATTTTTTCAGGAGTATATCCATCATGGCAAAAACACCTTCCCTTTTACGGCCAGCCCTGTTTTCCTTCCTCGCCGGCGGAGCCTTTTTCCTGCTTGCCTCCACTGCCATTGCGGCGGAATCCGCCAGTGTCCTGAGAAACGGGGCCAATATCCGCTCCGGCCCCGACACGAAAAAAGAGATTCTCTGGACGGTATTCAAGGGGTTCCCGGTGCAGGTAACCTCCCGCCAGGGCAACTGGGCGCAGGTGGTGGATTTTGAAGGGGACAAGGGTTGGATTTCCGCCGATCTGCTGGCAAAGGAAAAAACCGTCATTGTCAAGGCGAACACCGCCAATCTCCGGGTTGGCGCAGGCAAGGACTACGAACTCGTGGCAGAGGTCAAACACGGGGTGGTCTTCAAACCCCTGGACACCGAAGGAGATTGGGTCAAGGTCAAACATTCGGACGGCACCACCGGCTGGATATTGGGCAAGCTGCTCTGGCCCAACTAAGTTACCCCCAGACACCATGGGAAAAAAATCCCCCCCGGTATATCCGCTGCACCCCGTCCTCCTGGTTGACGACGAACTCCATACCCTTGCCAGCTTTGATATCGCCCTCCGCTCCCATGGCATAACCAACACCATCCGCTGCCAGGACAGCCGGCAGGTCGCGTCCATTCTCGCGCAGCAGCCCGTGGAAATCATCCTCCTCGATCTGATGATGCCCCATGTTTCCGGGCATGACATCCTCAAGGATGTCGGCCAACGCTTCCCGGAACTGCCGGTCATCATCGTCACCGGGGTCAATGAAGTGGAAACCGCGGTCCACTGTATCCAGCAGGGGGCTTTTGACTACGTGCTCAAACCGGTTGAGATTGAACGCCTCCTGCCGAGCATCAGACGCGCCCTTGAGGTCAGACAGCTCCGGCGGGAAAACTCCAGGCTGGCAAGCAGCTTCTTTGAAAAAAATCCGGCCCGGCCGGAGGTGTTTTCCGGGATCATCACGGGCAACGACACGATGAAGTCCCTGTTCCGCTATTGCGAGGCCATTGCCGAAGGGCGGCAACCGGTACTGATCACCGGGGAAACCGGAGTGGGCAAGGAGAGCATTGCCAGGGCCATCCATGACCTGAGCGGCAGGACGGGAGAATACGTGACGGTCAACGTGGCCGGGCTTGACGACCAGATCTTTGCCGATACCCTCTTCGGCCATACCAAGGGGGCCTTCACCGGCGCCGACCGCAGCCGCTCCGGCCTGGTGGAAAAAGCTGGCGGCGGCTCCCTGTTTCTGGACGAAATCGGCGATCTCAGCGAGGCCTCGCAGGTCAAGCTCCTCCGCTTTCTTGAAGAACGCGAATACTACCCCCTGGGTTCCGACCAGGTGAATCATTCGGACGCCAGGGTCATTGTCGCCACCCACCGCGACCTTGAGCAACAACATCAAAAAGGGTTGTTCCGCACCGACCTGTTTTACCGGCTGCGCACCCACCGCATCCAGGTTCCCCCGCTGCGGGAGCGCAAGGATGATCTCCCCGCCCTGCTGGATTTCTTTCTTACCCAAGCTGCGGCAGAATTCAAGAAAGAAAAACCCCGCTGCCCCGAGGGGCTCATCCCCCTGCTCAACGGCTATGACTTCCCCGGCAACGTCCGGGAATTGCGGGCTCTGGCCTTTGATGCGGTGAGCCATCACCGGGATGCGACGCTCTCCATGGCTTTTTTTCAACAAGAACTCAGCGCAATCACCCCGCCGGAAAACCAGCCCGCCCCACTTGCCAAAACTCTTCCCCAAAAATCCTGGGCCGCTGGCTTTGACCAACTGCCAACCCTGAAAGATGCGGATCAGGAGCTCATCGCCGAAGCCCTGAGACGAAGCAGCAACAACCAGCGGGGTGCCGCCCTCCTTCTGGGCATAACCCCGCAAGCCTTGAACCAGCGGCTCAAGAAGCGTCAACCGTAATCACGACCAAAAGGCATCCCCTCCCAGACCATGGCAAGCAAAGGAAAAATACTTGTTGTTGACGACGAGCCCATGGTCCTCAAACTGCTCACCATGCAGGTGGAGCGCCTCGGCTATGCGGCAACCCCTGCGGCCAACGGCCAGAAGGCCCTGGCTCTTCTCAAAAAAAACGCCTTCCAGCTTCTGATCACCGACATCATAATGCCCCAGATGGATGGGCTTGCCCTCATGCAGCAAGCCGTAGCCATTCGGCCCGATCTTGAATGCATCGTGGTTTCCGGCCAGGCGGATCTTGCCATCGCCGTTGAGGCCATGAAGATGGGGGCAATCAACTACATCCAGAAACCGATCTCCATGATGGAACTGGAAGTCTCCCTGGCCAAGGGCATGGAACGGCTTACCCTGCTGAAAACACTCAAAAAAAATCAGCAGGAACTGCACCAGCACCGCGACCATCTGGAGCAGCTGGTTGCCAAACGGACCGCGGAACTCGCCCGCATCAACAAGCAACTCCAGGCGGACATCAAGGCCAGAAAAAAAGCGGAAAAAGAAGCGGAACAACGGCGGCGGCAGCTCATCGAGGCGGACAAAATGGTCTCCCTTGGCATCCTGGTCGCCGGGGTGGCCCATGAAATCAACAACCCGAACAATTTCATCACCATGAACGCCCCCATTCTCCACCGCGCCTGGGACGATTTCCTGCCCATCCTGGAAGAGCATTACCGGGAACACGGCGATTTCCCCGTGGCAGGCATCCCTTTTTCCGAGATGCGCGAGCATATCCCCGAGCTTTTTTCCGGCATCCTCGACGGCTCGGAACGCATCCGCAAAATCGTCTTCAACCTGCGGGATTACGCGCGGCAGGGCATCTCCGACATGGATCAGGAGATTGACCTGAACACTGCGCTGCGCGCCGCCCTGGTCCTGCTTGCCAACCCGCTCAAAAAAGCGACCGACCATCTCACCATCAACTACGGCGAGGGATTGCCTCCGGTGCGCGGCAATTTCCAGCGCACCGAGCAGGTCATCATCAATCTGCTGCAAAATGCTTACCAATCCCTTGCTTCCCCGGGCAAACACCTGAAGGTCTCCACCGGCCAGGAGCCGAAGACCTCCACGGTTTTTGTGGAGGTAGCAGATCAGGGCTGCGGCATCTCCCAAAAAAATCTCAAACGCATCCTCGACCCTTTTTTCACCACCAAACGCGACAACGGCGGCAGCGGCCTCGGCCTTTCCATCTCCGCGGGAATCATGGAAGAGCATGGAGGCCGGCTGGAATTTAACTCACAACCAGCCAAGGGCACCATAGCCCGGGCAGTCTTTCCCATGATCAAAGCCGGAAAGGAATAAGCCTCGTATCAACTTTCGTTGATACGCATCAAGATTTGTTCATCCCCCCACTACCACTGCCTTTCTCTCCCATTCCCAAACCATATCGTAAAGATATCTTAACACCCTTCCAATAATCCGCCTCTCCAAAAAAAGAGAGATACCGTGTAATTTCAAAAAGATATCAACTTTCTTTATCGCCTGGCACATTTCTTCCATATGCAAGAGGCAACCCCCGCCAAAAACCGCGGGACCACGTTCCACTTGGCCAGGAGGGAAGACCATGGGAAGATCAGCAATAAAATCGACGCTGGCAACGCTCATGCCTGGACCGGACGCATGCGTCCGCGGATCGCTGAAGATCACCGAAATTCTCGGCATGATGTCGGCAACCGCCCTCCCCATTGCCAACGATACAGTCATGGGCATCATCAATTTCCGGGGCAAAACCGTTCCGGTTATTGATTTGCGGGTGAACCCCTTTTGTGGCGTCAACGGATTTGCCGAACAAATCTGCATCCTGTCGGCTAAAAGCGTTTTCCGAACGGAGCCCCTTATCTTTGGCGCCTTGGTGGACTCGGAAGCGGACGCCTACGAGCTGATCGCCGGGAGCACCCACTAAACAAAAATTACAGGCCATACAGGGCCTTACCCAAGTAGCCATTTGGACCGGTCCCCCCCCCTCGCCGGTCCAAAACTTCCTGCCAAGTCTCTTCGGGGGCTTGGCAGGAAGTTGGCTTTTAGCAGGGTGGAAACCATGGAATATAACGAAACATCGACGGCCCAGATTCCACAACCTTCTGCCCCAAGGCTGACCCTATCCATGTTGCAATCTTCTCCCGTGCAGTCCTACCCCGATCTCGCGATTGTAAATCTGACCCCAGGCACCCTGCTGATCACCGAACAAGAGATCTTGGTCTCCACCATTCTCGGCTCCTGCGTTTCCCTCTGCCTGCACAGCAATAAACTCCGTGCCAGCGCCATCTGCCACGGCATGCTGCCCCACCAGACCAAATTACCCATAGCCGGACATTTCCCGTATGTGGACACGGCTGTGGCCCATATGCTCGAAACCATGACCAGCCGGTTCGGCCTCGCCCCATCGGAGCTTACGGTGAAACTGTTCGGAGGGGCAAGCGTTCTCCAGACCCACATGGCTGGTGCCGCTGACGGATCTGCGATCGGCCAACAGAACATTACCGCGGCCCTTGAGACCCTTGCCCGTTTCGGCCTCACCCCCGATGTGCAAAAAACCGGAGGGACAGAGGGCTACAAGATCTTTTTCAATACCTCCACAGGGGAGGTTTTCGTGCGGCGCATCGCTCCAAGCCTCGCAAAATGCTTCGCGCAACCAATAAAAAAACAGCCGACGCATTGACGCCCTGACGTTTCCGGCCCAAACCATGACCAGCCCGCAAATCCTGATAGCAGAAGATGAAAAACACACCCGGCTGGCTCTGCATCTTGTTCTGCGCCAGGCAGGTTTCAGTGTGATTCTTGCGGCCAATGGCCGGGATGCCTACGAAAAGATTCGCCAACAATCAGCCAGCCGCCCCATCAGCCTGATTATCACCGACCTCAAGATGCCCGAGCTGGACGGACTTGGCCTGATCGACAAACTCCGGGAAGATGACAGCCCGATCCCCATCATGGTCATGACCGGATACGGCGACAAGGAACTCCTCCGGCAACTGCACAAACGCGGCTGCGCCTCCTATATCGACAAACCGTTCATCCCGGAAGAGGTTTTGCACCGGATCGCCAATGCCCTGCCGCAAGCGCAAGCTGTGGCCTGAAGGCCTGCCCGCCTCCCCCCCTATTTCCCTACCCATCTCCGGTTTCCCTTAGCTCCTCTGAGAGAAAAGCTATTGACCAGCCCTTGCGAACACACTAAAAGAAGAAAGTGCCAGATGTGCTGGGCTCTCACAAATTCAGCACAGTTGGCAGGATGCGCCAAGATCAACCACGCAACCAACAGGTCTTCACATGGTTTCCATAGCCACCCTCGGCCCGGAAGGCTCCCACGCCTGGCAGGCTGCCCGCCAATACAACCCGGACGCGACAATCAGGATTTTCCCGAACCTGACTGCGGTATTCAAGGCCTTTGCCGGCCAGGAAACCGACCTGGCCCTGGCCCCGGTCTACAATACCCGCGAGGGACAGGTCAAGGAATACAGCCGGTTGGTCAAGGGCATGGACAATGGCTTCTGGCAGGACAACATCGTGCTGCCCATCCATCTTTCCCTGGGCACCCTTTCCGCCACGGAACCGGTCACCATGCTTCTCGGCAAGAGCGGGGTGCTGCGGCAATGCGAAGACTACATCACCAGCGTCTACCCCGAGGCAACCCTCACCTCGGTGCATGATCTGGACGCAGCGGTCCGCGACATCAAGGAGCAGGGACTCACCGGCCACGGGGTCATCGAGTCGGAGGAGGCGCTTCGTGCCTACGGCCTCACTATCCGCGCCAGGGAGATTGTGCCCCACAACCGGACCCGCTACGCGGTGCTGGGTCCGACCCCGGCTCCCCGCACCGGTTACGATGCCACGGTCCTGATCACCACCCCGATCAAGGATCGGGTCGGCATTCTGGTTGACCTGTTAAACGAGTTCACCAAACGCAGCATCAACCTCATCGACATGCAGACGGAAACAGACCCCCAGACCCAGAAGCTCCAATTCTTCATCGAATTCGAAGGGCATCTCGCCGACGAGCGGGTCCGGGTGGCCATCGACCGCATCGAACACCAAGTCATTCAGGAGCCCGGCTCGGTGCGGGTGCTGGGCAGCTTCCCCAGGGTGGACATGCGGGTCAAGCGCATCAAAACCTTTGGCTTTATCGGCAGCGGCGACATGAGCCTTTGGTTTGCCGAGCGGCTGAAGAGTGAAGGCTACGAAACCCTGATCACCGGCCGCAGCACCGCGCTGCGCCCAGAAGCAATGATTCCCCAGGTGGATGTGGTGGTGATCTGCGTGCCCATCAGCGCAACACCTGCGACGGTGGCGGAATACGGCCCGCTGCTGGCAACCAATCAGGCCCTGATCCTGCTGGCAGGCGAGGCGGAAAACGTGCTGCACACAGCCCTGACCCACACCAAGGAAGGGGTGGAGGTGCTGTTGGTCCACAACCTCTGGGGGCCCCAGGCCGCAACGATGAAGGACAAAAACGCCTCTGTGGTCCGCACTGTGCGCAGCGGTGTTTTGAGCAGCGAGTTCGAGGCCTTTCTCTACAAGCACGGAGCCAAGATTTCCCTTGATGCGCCGGACCAACACGATCTGATGATGGGGGTCAGCCAGAAGCTGCCCACCTCCATCTCGGTGGCCCTGGCCATGGCCCTCAAGGACAATGCCATCCCCCCGGAAGCCATCGGCAGCCACGCCACCCTGACCTCGCTCTACTCCATCCTCTCCATGGCCAGGGTCCATGGCCAAAACCCACGTACCTACGCGGAGATCATGGCCACCAGCGGCCAAGGAGGCCGCATTGTCGACAGTTTTGCCGAAAACCTCGACAGGATCACAAAACTTGCCGAATCCGGCGAGATCGAAACGCTCTGCGCCCTGATTGAAGAAAACCGGCAATACCTCAGCGAGCCATTCCTCAAGGACCGGATGCAACAAGCCCTGGCCGTGGATGCCACCTTGGGCCGGGTGCTCAGCCGCGACTGATCCCGTGGCATGAGGTGCGACAATTTTACACAAACAAGTCTTGACGGTCCGTGCTTTTTTTCTATATGGTGTATGGTATTCACTTAATTTTCATGCATTTCCCCATGAATAACCCGCTACGCGGAGGAGACAGATGTCCAAGCGACAGACAACAATAGGCAAAAAAATCGGCGGCAGCTTCGGGGTAGTACTCTTTCTGACCGCCATTCTCATGGGCGTCTACCAGTTTGCCCTCATCTCCGCCACCACCAATTTCACCGATCTAATCGAACAAGAGATGGCCATCGCAGTGCGGACCAACGCCGCCCTCAACAATCTCAACAAGTGCCGCCGGTTCGAAAAGGACTTCCTCCTCACCGGCAATCCAGGCAAAGCCAAGGAGCAGAATAACAGCTACGCCGATCTTGAAGACGAACTGGATACCATCGAAGCCTTGGCCAAAAAGGCAGACAAGCCAAAGGTAGTTGAGGAAGTCGAAAAGGTTCGTCCCCTGATGGAAACCTACCAGAAAAATTTCGAGATCATAGTCGCTGCTCCTGAATATGAGCGGATGAGTATCGAGCCAAAACTTCGGGAAGCAGCCAAGGCTGCGGAACCGGTTCTGGAAGACCTCTATGAAACCGTCCAGGCCGATGCGAACCAGCAGACCGTCGAGACCAAGGATCGGGCCAAACACCTGGGCTTGCTGGCCCTGGGACTGGGCGCCATAGCCATAATCGCTGGCGCAGCCCTGGCCTTTTTCCTGGGCAGAGGGATCGCCGTCACCCTCAAGCAGGTAAGCCAGACCCTGAACGAGGGGGCTGAGCAAGTGGCTGCGGCGGCGGGGGAAGTCTCCTCCTCCAGCCAGACCCTGGCGGAAGGCGCTTCCCAGCAGGCCGCCTCAGTGGAGGAAACCTCCGCCTCCCTGGAGGAGGTTGGGGCCATGATCAAACAGGATGCGGACAATGCCCGCCAGGCGGATGAGCTGATGAAGGAGGCAAACCAGGTTATCCACGACGCCGACGAATCCATGAAAAAGCTCACCTCCTCCATGCATGAAATCTCGGCGGCCAGCACCCAAACCCAGAAAATCGTGAAAACCATCGATGAAATCGCCTTCCAGACCAATCTGCTGGCCTTAAACGCCGCGGTTGAGGCGGCCCGGGCCGGTGAGGCAGGAGCCGGATTCGCGGTGGTCGCAGACGAGGTCCGCAACCTGGCCATGCGGGCTGCGGAGGCGGCAAAGAACACCTCAAATCTCATCGAAGGCACGGTACAGAAGATCACCACCGGCAACGCCCTGGTTAGCGAAACCAGCGAATCCTTTTATGTTGCCTCCCAGTCCACCACCCGGATTGGCACGATCATCTCGGAGATTGCCGGAGCGGCAAGTCAGCAGGCCAACGCCATCAGCCAAGTCACCAAGGCCATCCACGAGATCGATACCGTGACCCAGAGCAACGCTGCGGCAGCGGAAGAATCCGCCTCCGCTTCCGAAGAGCTGAATGCCCAAGCGGAAATGATGAAAGGCTCTGTGGGGCATTTGCTGGAAATGGTGGGCGGCGCGGATGCCCCGGAAAAAGGACAGCCAGAGGCCAAAAGATTGAAACGTCCCCCTACTCCGTCACAAGCCGGCACTAAAAAAATCGCAGCTCCGGCCAGAAAGGCCCTGCCCCCCGCGGCAAAAAACTCTTCGGCAAAGGGAGCGACCCCAGAGGAAATCATCCCCATGGGCGATGATTTCGAAGATTTTTGATTCTTCCCAAAAAAAAAGGGAACTTTTACACTGGAGGGGGGTCTTACTTTTATAAACACCGTGAAAACAGGAAATCTTCTCCCCTTTGGTTTCTTTTTTTTCACCTGTTTCCTCTCTCCTTTCTTCTTGCCGCCACAAGCGGTGCGCAGAGGCCATTCCCCCCCTCCGGGAATGGCCTCTGTTTTTATTTGGCCTCCCGCTTTTTTCTCTTGGTAATCCTTCTCAAATAATAATATGCTGATAGCAGAAACCGCTGGTCATCAAAGCGCATCCGCCACAGGATACGTATGAGAAAGCAGCTCCAATTTCCAGGGAGAGACAAGATGGATCTCAAGCAGTGGTCATTGCGGGGGAAAATTGTTTTGGTGGGTGTATTGCTCCCCACCGTGCTCATAGTTGGGCTATTCCGCCTCTACTCATCTGAATCACGGGAAAAGACCCTTACCGCGTACGCGGATAAGGCCAGAGCCATCTGCTTGACCGCCGAGTCCACCCGCGACGAGATGGAACAAAAATGGCAAATGGGGCTGTTCACCGCCGAACGCCTCCGGGAACTGGCGGCAGCAGGAGAAAGAGACAAGGCCGTTGCCATGGTTCCCGTGGTTTCCGCCTGGAATGCGGCGATGCGCAAGGCACAGGAAGGCGGCTACACCTTCAAGGTGCCGAAGCACTCTCCCCGAAATCCCAAAAACGAACCGGACGAGCTGGAGGCCAAGGCCCTCAAGCTGATGGAAGACCAGCACCTTGACGAATACTACGAAATCGACCCTGCAATCAACGCAGTCCGCTATTTCCGCGCGGTCCGCCTCACTGAAACCTGCCTGCTCTGCCACGGCGATCCGAAAACCTCCCAGACGCTCTGGGGCAACAGCAACGGAACCGACCCCACCGGCGGCCCCATGGAAAACTGGAAAACCGGCGAGGTGCATGGCGCTTTCGAGGTGATCCAGTCCCTGGATCAGGCGGACAAACAGCTGAGCGCCTCCATCACCAAGGCCACATACCTGGTGGTGGCGGGCCTCGCCGTCATGGCGGTGCTCTTTGCCACTCTGGTAATCCGTATCGTTTCAAATTCGGTGATCAAGCCGGTCACCCGGATCATCGCGGATCTGACCCGGAGTTCGGACAATCTTCTTGATGCGGCCAACCAAGTTTCTTCCGCCAGCCACGAACTGGCCGACGGCGCCACCCGCCAGGCCGCAAGCTTGGAAGAGACATCCGCTTCGCTGGAAGAGATGTCCTCCATGACCAAACAAAACGCCGAAAACGTCAGCCAGACCAGCCTGATGGCGGAAAATGCCCGAAGCTCGGCCGAGGTCGCCCAGCACAGCATGGAGCGGATGACCGATGCCATCGCCAGTATCAAAAAATCCGCGGATCAAACTGCGGTAATTATGAAAACCATCGACGAAATCGCCTTCCAGACCAACCTGCTGGCCCTAAATGCCGCGGTTGAGGCAGCCAGGGCCGGCGAAGCCGGAGCCGGATTCGCGGTGGTGGCCGACGAGGTTCGAAATCTGGCCCTGCGCAGCGCGGAAGCCGCCAAAAACACGGCACAGCTCATCGAAGAATCGCAGAAAAACGCGGACAACGGCGTAAAATCCGCCTCGGAGGTCCAGGAAATTCTGATCAAGATCGTTGACGGGGTCAAAAAGGTCAGCCAGCTTGCCAAGGAGATCTCCGTGGCCAGCGACGAACAGGCCCAGGGCGTCACCCAGATCAATCTTGCCGTCTCCGACGTGGACAAAGTGACCCAGGGCAACGCAGCCATTTCCGAAGAAGCTGCCTCGGCAAGCGAAGAGATGTCCGGCCAGGCCAAGGAACTGAGCGAACTGGTCCACTCCCTGGCCGAGGTGGTAGGCGCCCCGCAGGCTAGCGTTCCGCAGCAAAGCCAGCAACGTCCGCCTAGGCGAACTCCGGTAAAGCCGGTGAAAAAACTTGCCTCCCCTGCGGCTGCCAAACCCAAGGGTGACAAGGCGCAGGATGTTATCCCCTTTGACGACGATGAGTTTGAAAACTTTTAACACTTATACACAGGAGAAACACCATGGCATTATTGACTTGGCAGGACAAGTATTCCGTAGGCATCAAACAGATTGACGACCAACACAAGCAACTGATCAACATGATCAACGAACTCAACGACGCCATGCTGGCGGGCAAGGGCAAGGATGCCCTGATGCCGGTATTGACCAAGCTGGCCAACTACTGCGTGAGTCATTTCGCCGTCGAGGAAAAGCTGTTCGACACCCACGGATACCCGGAAACCGCCGACCACAAGGACAAGCACAACAAGATGACCGCCAAGGTCAAGGCGCTCATTGGCGAGGTGCAGAGCGGCAAAAGCACGGTCAGCATCGAAGTGATGAACTTCCTGAAAAACTGGCTGGACAAACACATCATGGAAACAGACAAAAAATATGGCCCCTACCTGAACAGCAAGGGTGTCAAATAAACCAATTCCCGCACAGGCCGGGGCAGCAAACCCAAACTCTGGCTCCCCGGCCCCTTCTTCATGCAACCACGCATCTCGGAATCTCTATGAACTGCCGGGTAAACATCGACACCTATCGCTGCAACAGCTGCGAAACCTGCGTGGTTATCTGCCCGGAGGTCTTCCGGATGAACGAAGTTTCGGAAAAGGCGGAGCCCATCTCTGACAGGGTGCCGTGCAGTGAATCCCTGGACCGGGCTGCTGCCATGTGCCCGGAAAAATGCATTGAGATTACCATCCTCTGATTCACTGTTGCCTGCGACCAAACAGAAAAGGCCATCCGTTCCCGGATGGCCTTTTCTGTTTATCATCAACCGGACACGCCGAGCCCGGCTCAAATGCCCCGCACCTCAATCCTGCGCGGCTTGGCGGGCGCAACCTTGGGCAGCACCAGGGTAAGCACCCCATCGGCCATGGTGGCCTGGATCTTCTCCTGATCAATGGTTTCCGCCACCGTGAACTTGCGCAGGTAGCTGCCGGGCGCAAATTCACGCAACAGAACAGTTTCCCCACCGTGCTCTTCCTGGGCCACGGTGCCGCGAATGGTCAGGGTTTCATTCTCCAGCTCGATTTCAACCCCTTCCTTGGCAACTCCCGGCATCTCCGCCAGCACATTGACCGCTTCGGCGGTTTCAAAGATATCCACCGCAGGCACATACTGTTTTTCCGGCTTGGTGGGTTCCCCCGCCTGCTGCACTTCCTGCTTCTGCTGGATCTGCATTTCTTTTTCCGTCATAGGTACACTCCTTCAAAAAAGCATGAACACAATCCATCAAGCCCGCTTCAGCCGACATTCACCTTGATCTGCCTGGGCTTTACCGCTTCCGCCTTGGGCAGGATGATGGTGATAATCCCGTCCGCCGCCTTTGCCTCGATCCTGTCCACCTGAACCTTGGCCGGCAGGGTGATGGCTCGGCTGAATCTGCCGCACTCAAGCTCCCGGCGGTGATAGGAACATTTTTCATCCGTTGTGCAGGTTTTCCGTTCTCCCCGAATGGTCAAGGTGTCCCCCTCGATGGAGATCTCCACCTCGCCAGCCGGTACCCCGGGAATCTCGGCCCGGACATAGAGGTTGCCGCTGTTCTCGGAAATGTTCAAGGCCGGAAAGACCGTGGCCCTTCCGCTGGAATCCGGACCTGTTCCCTGAAAAAGCGCGTCCAGCTCCCGCCGCATCCTTTCAAAATCAGCCCAGGGATTTCTGAACAATTTCTGATCGGCAAATCGTACAATCGCCATACCCACCTCCTGTGTTAATTATGTGTAACAGCTTGATTTTAATGAGTTTATATTCCTTACACACAAAAAATAAGAATCTTTGCCCGCTTGTCAAGATTGGACAATATTTTTCAAAAGCAGGCAAAACACACCCATCCAGTCCATCATACCACGGAGGAAATCATCTTTGCGAAACAGCGATGATAACGCTACCCTCCGAAACAAAAATCGGGTATAGTTGCGACCCGTATTCATGCCGGAGCCAGCGCCGTTAACAGCAGCGCAAGCGGCGCTGCTGGCGTTCCGGCTTCCACCCCCATTACGGCCATAGGCCCTCTGTTGCGGGCATACCCTCACAAGAAAACAGGAGAAACACACATGAAACTTATTCTTTTGGGCGCCCCCGGCGCAGGTAAAGGCACGGTGGCAAAGCTGCTCACCGCCATCGACGGTTCGGTCCAGATTTCCACGGGCGACATTCTCCGCGGCGCAGTCCAGGCCGGCACCCCCCTTGGCAAGGAAGCGGAAGGCTACATGAAGCGGGGCGACCTGGTTCCCGACTCGCTGATCATGGGCATCATGGAAAACCGCCTCCAGGAACCCGATTGCGCCAAGGGCTTTCTGCTGGACGGTTTCCCCCGCACCATTCCCCAGGCCGAAGCCCTGACCGCCCTGTTGCAGAAACTCAACATCAAATTGGACATGGTCGCCTCCATCGACGTGCCCCGCGACGTGATCTTCGACCGGCTCTGCACGAGAAGGACCTGCACCAATCCCTCCTGCCAGGCGATTTACAACACCAAGAGCAACCCGACCAAGGTGGAAGGGATCTGCGACAAATGCGGCAGCCCGGCGATCCAGCGCGAGGACGAAACCCAGGAAGCCATTGCCCACCGGTTGGACACCTACAACGAGAAAACCGCGCCTCTGGCCGGGTTCTACGAAAAGGCAGGTCTGTTGAAATCCATCGTCGGCACCTCCAGCGATGTGGTGGTTGACGCCATCAAGAAACAGCTTGGCCTGTAATTATCAGCTGTCAGCTGTAAGCTATGAGCTGCCAGCTGACAGCGGTTTCTGCCCATGACCCCGGAAATCACCATCATCGGCGGCGGCCTCGCGGGATGCGAGGCCGCCTGGCAAGCTGCCCAGCGCGGCTGCCGGGTAACGCTGCACGAGATGAAACCGGTGCGCTTCAGCCCGGCGCACGAATCTCCGCTGCTGGCCGAACTGGTCTGCAGCAACTCCCTGCGCGCCGCCGATGTCTCTTCTGCCGTGGGTCTTCTCAAGGAAGAGATGCGGCGGCTGGGCTCCCTGATCATGGCGGCGGCCGACCAGACCCAGGTTCCGGCCGGCCGGGCCCTGGCCGTGGATCGCTCCCTCTTTGCCCAATTCATCACCGAAAAAATCGAAAATCATCCTTCCATTACCGTGGTCAGGGAGGAAGTCACTGAACTTCCGCCCCCTGGGCAATGGCCGGTGATCATGGCCTCCGGCCCCCTCACCTCAAGTCCGCTTGCCGCATCCCTGGCCCAACTCACCGGGGAAGAGCACCTGGCCTTTTACGACGCCATCGCCCCCATCGTTACCGCCGATTCCCTGGACATGACCATCGTTTACCGGGCCTCCCGCTACGACGACGGGCCGGGCGACTATCTGAACTGCCCCATGAACCGCGATGAATACACAGCCTTTATCGAGGCCATGCGTTCCGCAGACAAGGTGCCGCTCAAGGAATTCGAGGAACAAAAATACTTCGAGGGGTGTCTTCCCATCGAGGTCATGATGGAGCGGGGCGAAAACACCCTCCGCTTCGGGCCCATGAAACCGGTGGGGTTGCCCGACCCGAGAACCGGCCGCGACCCGTACGGTGTGGTCCAGCTCCGCATGGAAAAAAAAGACGGCCTGCTCTACAATATGGTGGGCTTCCAGACCAAGCTGACCTATAAGGCCCAGCAGGAAGTGTTCCGTCTGATTCCGGGCATGGCCCAGGCTGAGTTCGCCCGGCTCGGCAGCATCCACCGCAACACCTTTGTGTGCGGGCCTAAGGTGCTGCTCCCGAGCCTGCAAGTGAAAAACCGGCCCGATCTCCTGCTGGCCGGGCAGATCAGCGGAGTGGAGGGCTATGTGGAGTCCACGGCCATGGGCTTGCTGGCCGGGATCAACGCGGTACGATTGGCTGGCGGCCAGGCGGCACTCGACCTGCCCAACGACACCGCCATGGGCGCGCTGGTCGGCCATCTGACCCAGACCGACCCCAAGCATTTCCAGCCCTCCAACATCAACTTCGGCCTGTTCCCGGTCTGGGAGACGAAACTTCCTAAAAAACTGCGAGGACAACACCGTGCCCAAACAGCCCTGGCTTCCCTCAAATAGTTCTGCGACGCGGAAAAACTGGAACCGGCTCCCATATGAGCGGTGCTTTTTCTGCCTTCTTCTGCTCATCGGCCTGCTGATTTCCCCCGTGGCCCACTCCGCCGCCGCCCCACGCCTCCCCCTGCAACAGCTCGATATCGCCTTTGACCTTGCCAGCCACCGGCTCACCGGCACATCACGCATCACCATTCCGGCCCAAACCGCTGTCACCATCTTCCTGGCAAGCCTGGACATCACAACACTGGAGCTGAACAACGTGCCGCTCCAAGCCTCGGAGCAGGTGACCATCCCCTCGGCTCCCCGCGACCAGCAGGTGGCCATCAACTTTCACAAAACATACGTTGGCAGCCAAGCGGACGGACTTATCGGCAGCAACGGCATCGCCCTCACCGGAATCTGGCATCCGCGCTTGGACACCGACTGCCTCCAGGAACTGACCGCCGCCATCCCCAAGCAGTTTGAGGCCATCTCCGAGGCCGAGGAGATCAGCAGCACCGTGGCTGGAAACACCCGCACCGTCCGCTTCCGGTTCAGCCATCCCCTGGAGAGCCTCAACTTTGTGGCCGGCCCCTACGTGGCGGAGCACCAACCCATCACACCCGGCCAGACCCTGTATTCCTATTTCTTTGCGGAAGATAAGGAGCTGGCTGCGGAATACCGTAAAAAAACCCTTGCCTATCTCAAACGCTACCAGGAGCTGATCGGCCCCTATCCTTACAAGCGTTTCAGCATCGTGGAAAACCGCCTCCCCACCGGCTACGCCATGCCCACCTTCACCCTGCTGGGACAGGCCGTGGTCCGGTTGCCTTTTATCACCGAGACCTCCCTGGGCCATGAGGTGTTGCACAGCTGGTTCGGCAACGCGGTGGGCGTGGATGGGAGCCAGGGCAACTGGTGCGAAGGCCTGACCACCTACCTGGCGGATCAGGCCTTTGCCGTGGACAAACAGGGTGATGGTGGATTCAGAAAGCAACAGCTCATCAACTACCAGAGCTACGTGAGCCAGGATAATACCGAGGCGCTCAAGGATTTCAACGGGGCGAACAGCCATGTTGCCACCGGAGACAAGGCGAATCGGGCAGTGGGCTACGACAAGGCGAGCATGGTTTTCCACATGCTGTTCAGAGAAATCGGCGATGCCCCATTTTATGCGGGGCTGCGGGATTTTTATGCACGTTTTCGCAATCAACAGGCAAGCTGGCAGGATCTGGCCGCAAGTTTTTCCAAAAGCTCCCACCAGAATCTGGAACCGTTTTTCAGCCAATGGCTCGATCGGCCCGATCTTCCCCGCCTGAAAATCACCTCTGGCACCCTTACGGAAAAGGACGGCCAGCTGCAACTTGGGCTCACCATCAAGCAACTCCAGGAAAAACCCTACCGGCTGCGATTGCCCCTGGATATCGTCACCGCCAAGGGCAAACAACGGCGCGAAGTGACCCTTACCGGCGCCGAGACCAAACTGACCGTCAGTCTGGAGGATTATCCCTCGCTGGTAATTGGTGATCCGGAGTACGACCTGATGCGGGCCCTGGCCCCGGAAGAACTGCCGCCCACCTGGTCGCGCTTCCTCGGCGCTCGCGAAAGGCTGGCCATTATCCCGGAGGGAGAGGCCCAGCAGAGCTATGCCCCGCTCATCGAACTCCTTACCGCCATGGAGTGCCCGGTCAAAACCGCAAGCGAGGCCACGGACAAGGATCTGGCTGGCAAGGGTGTGCTTTTTCTCGGCGCCAACAGCCGATTGGCCCGCTCCCTCTTTGCCTCTCCGCCCCAGGCCGCCACGGGCTTTAGCCTGGAAGCGCGCGAGAATCCCCTGGCTCCAGGCCAGGTCGCGGTGCTGATCGCTTCGGGCAGTGCGGCGCAAACCGCCGCTGCCGCACCCAAGCTCGCCCATTACGGCAAATACAGCACGCTCTATTTCAACCAGGGCCGGATAGAGCAAAAAAACATCGCCGAGACCGAGCAGGGCATACGCCTGGCCATCGACACCCCGCCCATGGGCATCGCCCTGCCCCAGGCCCTGCCCTTTGCCGCAATCATGGCGCAAATCGGTGACAAACGGGTGGTGTATGTGGGGGAGAGCCACACCCGCTACGAAGACCATCTTCTGCAACTGCGGGTGATCCGGGCGCTCTTCGCCCAAAACCCCAAACTTGCCATCGGCATGGAGATGTTCAGTAGGGAGGCGCAGCCTGTTCTTGACCGGTACGTGGCCGGGGAGCTGAGCGAGCGGGAATTCCTGAAGCAATCGGGATATTTTTCCAAGTGGGGCTTTGATTACCGATTGTACCGGGACATCATCAACTTTGCCCGGCGCAACAAACTGCCCATCGTGGCCCTCAATCAGGAAAAGGAGATCGTCAGCAAGGTCTTCAAACAAGGCGCAGCCGCCCTCACCGATGAGGAGCTCGCCAAGATTCCTGCGGACCGCGATCTGACCATCCCCGGCTATCGTGAGCGGATCACCGAGGTCTTTGCCATGCACGGCCAGCACGGCGAAGAACCGGAACAGGTCAACGGTTTCTTCCAGGCCCAAGCCATTTGGGACGAAACCATGGCCGAGTCCGTGAGCAACTTCCTCACCGCCCATCCGGAAAAGAGGATGGTGGTGCTGGCAGGACAAGGGCATACCGACAAAGCCACGGCCATCCCGCCCCGGGTTGCCCGCCGGATGCCAGGGATTCCCCAGGCCGTCATCCTAAACAGCGAGAACGAGGCACTTGACCAGACCGAGACGGACTACCTGATCTTTTCCAAGCCCGTGGAGCTGCCCCCGGCAACGGTTCTCGGGGTGATGCTGGCCGACACCCCCGAGGGTCCGCAGGTGGAAGGATTGGCAGAGAAAAGCAAAGCTGGCGCGGCAGGGATTAAGGAAAGAGATGTCCTCCTGGCGCTGGATGACGAGCCGATCGCCACCATCGACGATCTGAAGATCATCCTGCTTGGCAAGGAAACCGGTAAGCAGGTGACGGTAAAGATCAAGCGAAAATCAGGATTCTTGTTCAAGCAGGAGTCAGATCGGA
>JBAZSA010000030.1:19239-20304 GCA_041662645.1 Desulfurivibrionaceae bacterium | reverse complement strand
GGAAATGGCCAAGGCCAAAGAGTTGTACGAGTCGGACGAGTGAAGCGCTGATGACCGAACCCACCTTTGACACCATATTTGATGATTTGGTCGACGCCAACGCGGAGCTGGTAAGTTTTCTGGCGAGCCTTGATGCGCTGCTGCCCGAGGCTTCGATGCTCTTGGTGAGTGAGGCGGGTGTCTTAATTGAGGGGGCGTCTCCCCTGGCTGTTTCCCTGCCGGTGCGGGATAAATTGGTCCGCGAGGCCAGGGCGGCCGATGGTTTTGTTATAGGCAAGGCGGACAGCGGCGCCCGGTGCCATGCGATACATCTTGCCAAGCTTCCGGCGGTGTTGATTATTTCCTGCCCCCTGGCCCAGGGCGACGACAGGAAGTCAGAGGCGGCGATTACCTCTCTGTTGCGCAATACCCTTGAGCTTGCCCTGTACAGGCAGGAGCGGGAGATGCTTGTCGCGGACCATGAACAGTCGGTGCGGCAGATCAATATCCTCCAACAACAGCACGGCAAGCTGATTGCGGACAACTACCGCCAGTACCGGCTCAATCAGGAACGGGAAAAAGAGTACGCCCGGAAGCTGGAAAGCGAAATAACCAAACAAACCGCCGAGTTACGCGAGGCCAATGCGCGCCTGGAAGAGATCAGCCGGCTGAAGAGCGATTTTCTGGCCAACATGAGCCATGAACTGCGGACACCCATGAACGCCATCATCGGTTTCAGCGAGCTTCTTGCCGAAACCGCCCTTGCCGAAGAGCAGCGCGATTATGCCAAAACCATCTCCAAATCCGCGACAAGCCTGTTGACCCTGATCAACGACATCCTTGATCTGGCAAAAATCGAGGCGGGAAAACTCGAACTTGAGCGCCTCCCCTTTGACCTTGCCGAGGTGCTCGACAATGTGGTCGCCATGTTCACGATTCCTGCCAAGGAGAAGGGGGTTGTCGTCTCTTGTACGATTGACAGCCGGATTCCGAAAAGGATAATGGGCGACGGGAACCGGTTGCGGCAGGTTCTGGTAAATCTTGCCGGAAACGCCATGAAGTTCACCGAAAAGGGCACGGTGGATG
>JBAZSA010000030.1:0-19229 GCA_041662645.1 Desulfurivibrionaceae bacterium | reverse complement strand
CGCTGGCCGGATTGTCGGCCGTTTTTCGGTGCATGACAGCGGCATAGGTATTCCCGCCGACAGGGTTGAGGCGATTTTTGAAAAATTTACCCAGGCCGACGGATCGACCACCAGAAAGTACGGCGGCACGGGGTTGGGGCTGGCCATCTGCCTCCAGCTTGTCGAACTCATGGGCGGGCATCTCGCGGTGGAGAGCGAGCTGGGCAAGGGCAGCACCTTCTATTTCGAGATTCCCCTGGAAGAGGCCCCGGCAGAGATCATCTCCTTGCAAGAACACAAGGAAGCGTGCCGTGAAAAGGCTGCTGTCGGCGGGAGGATTCTTTTGGTTGAGGATAATGCGGTCAACCAGCGGCTGGCCAGCATCCTGATCACCCGGGAAGGGTACGAGGTCGACGTGGCATCGGATGGGGCCGAGGCTCTGGAGCACCTCCAGCATCAGACCTTTGATCTTGTCCTGATGGATGTCCAGATGCCCAACATGGACGGGATGGAGGCCACCAGAAGAATCAGAAAAATCGAGGCTGATCCGGCCCTGCGGCAGAACTATGTCGGCCTGCGCGCCCTGAATCAGCCGCTGGCAATAATCGGGCTCACGGCCCACGCCAGACAAGAGGATGAGAGGGCGTGTTACGAGGCAGGGATGAATGGCTTCCTCACCAAACCCATTGTCAAGGCAAAGCTGACCACGATCCTCGGCGAGATGATGCCGCGGACATGTCCGGAAAACCACGACCCATCCTGATCCGTTCCGATCCCCCGTGTTTCAGCCGTTGTTTATCAACGGCCGCCATTTCCGGTCATTTCGTAGCGCGGCCAGCTTTTCCCGCCACGCCGCCCCATGTCCGGCGAGTTCCGCCCGCCGTGCCGTTTCGTTGAGCGGGTTGAGCTCGATATGGAGCCGTTCCTCGGGCATAAGGCTGCCCAATCTGTCCGGCCATTCAATCACGGTGAGCCCGGTTCCGTAGAGATATTCCAATAAGCCAAGATCCTCGATCTCGGTTTCATCGCTGAGCCGATACAGGTCCATGTGATAGAGGGGGAGCCGCCCGGGGTACTCGTGCAGGAGGCTGAAGGTGGGGCTGGTAATATAGCAGGATTGCGGCACCTGCAGCCCTTGGCCGATGGCCTGGGTGAGGGTGGTTTTGCCAGCCCCCAGGGAGCCCGCCAGGGTGATAACCTCGCCGGGGCGGGCGGTTTCTCCGAGATAGTGGCCCAGGGCGGAGGTGGCGGGCAGGTCAGGCAGGGAAATGGTGATTTTCATCTTACTTGTGCTTCTTGTGGCAGAAAAGGCAGCGGTATTTAGGGGGATGATTCGCGGGCAGAGGGACCTGGCCTTCGGGAGCATGGCAGGCGGCGCAGTGCTTCTCCGCCTCCTTTTTGTCCATGGGGTAGAATTGCAGGTGGATTTCATCCTGGGGCAGCTTTTTTGTTGATTCGGGCGGCGCCTTGAGTAAGAAAACAAGGATGGCCGCACACCCGGCGATGAACAGGATATTGAACAGCCGGGTTGTATTCTTTTTGGGCTCAGGGTTCACGGGGCAGATCCTTCATGATGGTTGGTCTATGCCCATTTCCAGGGCGCGAAAAGGGATAAGCCCGGCGCGCAGGCAGAAGATCAGTCCTTCCAAGATGAGTTTGCCTCCCAGTTTGCTGCCGGAGGACAGGTCGAGGATGCGGCCATGCTGGCGGTGTCTTGCGATGATCCGGGCCATTTTTTTGCTTTCATAACCGGGATCCAGGATGGTGCGCGCCACCTCTTCCCCGGAAACGATGGCGGAATAAATGCCCTCGCCGGTGAGGCCCGAGGCCAGGCCTGCCGCATCGCCGACCAGAAAGCGGTTGCCAAAACGCCAGCCGCGAAAATCGGAATTGATCAGGGCGGCCTGCGGTTGGCGGGACTTGAGTTCATGGCCGTGGTCCGATGCCCATTGGTGCAGGCTGTTCAGCAGGGGGCCGGGTTTGCTGGTGCTGCGTCGGGCGTACACCCCAATGGAGGCGGTATCCTGGTGGGGAAAGATCCAGGCGTAGCCGTTGCCGAAAAGATCGGTGTTTAAGTGCCACTGCATCTCGGGGAAGTTCCCCTGCACCTGGTAGTTGATGCCGACTCCCATCTGTTCGGTGGGAATACCAAGCTGCCGCCGCACCAACGAGCTGCTTCCGTCCGCACCCACCAGGAAGGAAAAGCCAAACTCCTCACCCTTTCGGGTCTGCACCCGGTCGTCACTGATTTTTAGAACCAGGGTGCCGGTGGCGATGCTGACCCCGGCGGCCACTGCTTTTTCCGCCATCCAGCGCCCGAGCCGGCCCCGGTCAACGGTGCGGATAATGGGGCTGGAATCCCGGATTACAGCGTGTTGCCAGTTGCTGCTGATGTGCTGGCTGGGAAAGGATCTTTCCCACAGGTCTTCCGGGAAGCCGAGGCCCTGGGCAACGGAGGGAATGCCGCCGGCGCAGACCTTGGGGCCGATGCTGCTGTTGCGTTCAAGCACCAGAACCTCTTTGCCCTGGAGGGCAAGAAGGGTGGCGCAGGCCAATCCCCCAGGCCCGCCGCCCACGATGACGGTATGGAATTTTTTCATGGTCATTGCCTCTGGCCCCCGCTGCAAAACACCTCGCACACTATATGAGGATGGCTTTTTCTGTCAAGATATTAAGAGCTCTGGAATCATGGGGAGGTTCATGGTATTATCGCCACAATTTGCCTGCGAGAGAGGACCCGGGGGATGTCTGCCGGGCCAGGGTGTACATCAAAAAAGCTTCCTGCCGGGAGGCGCTTGTATATGAGGATTACAGTATGAATCTTGACCCGTTTGACAAAGTGAAAAAAAACAGGGGGCCGCTGCTTTCGTTGATTCTTGGGATGGTGGGGTTGCTTGCCGTGGGGCTTGGGGTTTTCTTCTGGCTGGTGGGGGAGATGGAAAAGCCCCAGGTGGAGATCAATGGGGACAGCGCCCACATCGGTCTGACCCGGCAGCTTTCCTTGGTGGCCAGTGACGCCAAGAGCGGGTTGAGTTCCATCGAGGTAGCCTTGGTGCAGGATGGCAAGAAGGTTGTGCTGCTTGCAAAAAGCTATCCCAGGGCAGGATATCTCTCCGGCGCGGGGCCGCAAAAAATCGAGGAGACCATCGAAATAACCCCAAAGACTCAGGGGTTTAAGGACGGCTCGGCGGAACTGGTGGTGAAGGCGGCCGATTTTTCTTTGTGGAACTGGTTCAGGGGCAATGTCACCGTGCAGTCCTCGATGGTCACCATCGACACCAAACCGCCGGTGGTCAGCGTGATGGAGTCGCCCAAGTATATCAAGGGCGGCGGCGCCGGGGTGGTTGTCTACCGGGTCAGCGAGGTGGCGGGCAGGCACGGGGTACTGATCAACGAGATATTCTATCCCGGCTTTGCCATGCCCAAGCGGGGCGAGGGGGTTTACGGCGCCTGCATGGGGCTGCCCCACGATATCGCCGCTTTGGAAAAATCCTTTGTCGTTGCTGCGGACCAGGCTGGAAACGAGGCCAAGGCCCCGTTCACCATGGATCTGCATGTGCGCAAGATTGTCAGCGACAAGATTGGCATCAGCGACGCGTTTCTCTCCGCCAAGATACCGGAATTCGCCAGTCACTATCCGGAGCTGAGCGGCACGCCGGTCGAGCAGTACATCAAGGTGAACAACGATATCCGGCTGGCCAATTACAAGAAGATTCAGGAGGTGTGTTCGAAATTTCAGTCCGAGCGGCTCTGGGACGGCCGTTTCGGGCGGATGGAAGGGAGTCCGAAGGCTGGATACGCCGACCACCGCACTTATCTGTACAACAACGAGAAGATCGACGAGCAGGTCCATCTGGGGGTTGATATCGCCTCGCTCGAACATGCCAATGTCGAGGCCGCCAACCGGGGGATGGTAGTTTTCGCCGAGTATCTGGGGATTTACGGCAATACCGTCATCCTTGACCACGGCCAGGGTATTTTCAGTCTGTACTCCCACTTGAGCCAGATCGATGTTCCGGTGGGCACCGTGGTCGAGAAGGGCTCGGTTGTAGGGCTTACCGGCACCACCGGCATGGCCGGCGGGGATCATCTCCACTTCAGCATGCTGGTGAACGGAATCTTTGTCGATCCCATTGAGTGGTGGGACGAGGAGTGGGTCAAACTTCACATGCTGAGTGTGCTCTAACCCTTGTCCAGAATCAGGATTCTCCCGGAAAACCTGGCCAATCAGATCGCGGCCGGTGAGGTTGTCGAGCGGCCCGCCTCGGTGGTCAAGGAGCTGCTGGAAAACGCCATCGACGCAGGGGCCAGTCAGGTCTCCATCCAGGTGGAGGGCGACGGCACGCGGTTGATCCGGGTGATTGACGATGGCTTTGGCATGGATCAGGATGATGTGCTCCTCTGTCTGGAGCGCCATGCCACGAGCAAGATCGCAAGTCTGGCCGAGCTTGGCTCCATCCGCTCCCTCGGGTTCAGGGGCGAGGCCGTGCCCAGCATCGCTTCGGTGGCTCGGATGCGGATCGCCTCGCGCCTTGCCGCCCAAGATCTGGGAACCCAGGTTGATCTTCGCTTCGGCAAGGTTCTCAAGGTGCATGAGATGGGAGGCAGTCCGGGCACCTCCTTCGAGGTGACCGATCTCTTCGGTAATGTCCCGGCCAGGAAGAAATTTCTCAAATCCACCCGGACGGAACTGGGTCACATCGAAGAGGTGGTCAGGAATTATGCCCTGGCCCGGCCGGAACTGGGGGTGAGTTTTGCGGTGGATGGCCGCGAGGTTCTGCGGATGCCCGCCGGGCTTGATACCTCCCGGAGCAGGGCGGAACGGATTTTTGGCAAGGGCGGCGGTTCACTGGTGGAGGTGGGGCGGCAGGCCCCGGCGGAAAGCGGGACCGAACCCGGGGTTTGGGGGTTTCTGTTGCCTCCGGACGCCCCTGTTGCCGGACGGCTGAGGATCTTTGTCAATGACCGGGCGATTCATGACCGGCTGATAACCCATGCCGTGAGCGAAGGCCTCCAGAACTATCTCATGAAAGGGCGGGGCCCGGGCGGGGTGATTTTTCTGGCCCTGCCGTTGGAGAGTGTTGATGTGAATGTTCACCCCACCAAGCAGGAGGTTAGGTTCCACAAGCCTGCCCTGGTGCATCAGGTCGTGGTTGCCGCGGTTCAGGCAGCCATGGCGAATTATCAGCAGACCTTGAAAAAGGAGATATTCAACGTTTCTGCCGTTGTCCCGGTGAGGGGAGAGGGTAAAATCACCCCGGCTAAGGCGTACGCGCCGGTTTCAGCCACCCCCGCGTCTGTGGCGCATGAGCCGCTGCCGCTTTTTAAGACCGCTGCCGAGGCCGCGCCTTCGCTTCTTCAAGCTGACCCTGCACAGGACGTTTCCTCGGAGCACGGCTTTGCCGTGGAGCAGCCCCGGCCTTCGGCCGTGTGCGGGCAAGAGAGTGCTCCTGTCCCTGGCGGGTTGCGCTATCTCGGGCAGGTGTTGGACACCTATCTGCTCTGCGCCACGGAAGACGGCCTGCTTGCCATTGATCAGCATGCCGCCCATGAACGGCTGCTCTTTGAATCGCTGAAAAGGCAGTTTGCCAACAAAAAGATTGCCCGCCAGACCCTGTTGTTCCCTAAGGTCATGGAATGCAGCCTGGAAGAGGTGCAGATCCTCAGGCAGCATGCCGAGGAGATTGCCGCCCTCGGTGTCGAGATCGAGGATTTCGGCGGGGGGAGCCAGGTGGTGAAGGCCGTGCCCGCGGTGCTTGGCCGTTCTTCGGTCGAGGAGGTGCTGGCCGGGATTTTTGCCCGGTTTGCTGAGCCAGGCTCCGGCAAGGGCGGGGTGCGCGCCGAGGAGGTGCTTTCCGACATGGCCTGCAAGGCGGCGATCAAGGCTGGGCAAAGGCTGACCCCCAGGGAGGCGGAAGCCCTGCTGGAGGAGATGCTGCGGGCCGAGATTTTTTCCCATTGCCCCCATGGCCGTCCGGTGGCCAAGCGCTTTACCTCCCATGAGATCAAGAAGTGGTTTTATCGCGGTTGAGTCCGGTTAAGGCAGCGTCAAAAAATAACATGACCGTTTTAGGCAGCCGGAGGGCATAAGGAGCCGTACAGTAAGGCAACATAAATGGCCTGTCGTTTCTGGACGGCTCCTAAAAAAATATCGCGCAAGCGGTTTGGAACATGTATCCTCTTTGCAAGAGGAGCAGGCTGCCCGTGCCATCCGCCGCTGCGCCTGTTGCAATTTTTTCGATAAGGAAGATGTCATGACAACACCCGTAACCCAAACGAATTTTGCCAATCTCCAGCTGGTGCATCGCGGCAAGGTCCGGGACCTCTACGAGGTGGAAGGCCATCTGCTGATGGTTGCCTCCGACCGGATCTCCGCCTTTGACGTGGTCATGGATGACCCCATCCCCGGCAAGGGCGCGATTCTGACCAAGCTTTCCCTGTTCTGGTTCGATTATCTCAAGGATATTGTGCCCAATCATCTGATTACGGCAAATGTTGCGGAATATCCTGCTGCCTGCGCCCCGTACCGTGAGGAGCTCGCCGGGCGTAGCCTGCTGGTGAAAAAGGCCAAACCCCTGCCGGTGGAGTGTATTGTCCGCGGCTATCTTTCCGGCTCGTTCTGGCAGGCCTATAAAAAAGACCCGAACGTGTGCGGCTTTGCCTTGCCCGTCGGGATGCGGGAGTCGGACAAGTTTCCCGAGCCGCTCTTCACCCCGTCCACCAAGGCGGCGCTCGGCATGCACGACGAGAATATCTCCCTGGCCGAGATGGAGGATCTCTTGGGCAAGGAACAGACCGCCAAGATCAAGGACATCTGCGTGCGCCTCTATGTAAAGGCGGCGGATTATGCCCTCGGCAGGGGCATCATCATTGCCGACACCAAGTTTGAGCTGGGCATCTACAACGGCGAGATTATCCTCATCGATGAGGTGTTGACCCCTGACTCATCCCGCTTCTGGCCCCAAGACCAGTACCAGCCCGGCGCCGGACAGCCGAGTTTTGACAAGCAGTTTCTCCGCGACTATCTCTCTTCCCTCGATTGGGGGAAAAACCCGCCGCCGCCCAAGCTGCCCCTTGAAATCATCGAGAAAACCGCATCCCGTTACCGGGAGGCGCTGGTCAAGATAACAGGGGCGGATATCTAGCGGGAGAGTGAACAGGCCAGGCATGGCATTTTTTTGCTGGCGCCTGCGGCAAGAAACTGTGCTATCATCGGACAGACAGGGTGTGGTTTACAGAGTGGTGCAGCGGCTGTAGCCGGAAAATCCTTTTTGCCGGGAGGTGTGGGGTGATGCCGAAGGCGCTTGTCCGTGGCCTGTGCCAAGCAGCCGCAGTCATGCTGATGGGCTGTGTCCTGCTGGTGCCCGCTGGCTGCGGTTTTTCCGAAAACCGGACCAGTGACGATCCGTTCGGGGGGGTTTTTACGCCAACCGATGTTGGCGTCATCCGGCACCATGTGCGCCAATATCAGAACTCCCTGCGGGAATTCACCGCCCGGCTCTATGCCAAAAACCCCAAATATGAGAAAGATCCGGCCCGGCAGCGGCGCAAGATCGATTCCATCTTTGCTCCCCTGCCCACGGTTGAGGTGGTGTATGCCTACAAGCCTTCCCACGAAATTCTCGCTGCCGCATTCCATCCGGACACCGTCGAGCCGGATCGGGTGTATCTGCTAAGTCTCGGCCTGTGGAAAAGCATTGTGGAGGCGTATGATGTCCGGGAGGGGAATATTTTTGTGAGCGGCTTGCAGATTCCGCTGGAGCGGCTGCAACGGCTGCACCACAATCTCAGCCAGGTGAACTGGCGGCTGAAAACGTACAAGGATAAAAACGGAAAGCTGTTTTTTCTCACCAACGAGGCAGGCTCGGACGGCTATCTCAATATGGGCTACGAGGTTATCATGACCCGGATACTCACCCGCCTTGAGGATGATATCGCCATGCGGGGCGGGCTGCCGGGAAAATACATGTTCAGCATGTCCACCATTTTTGTCGGCATACTTCTCTAGCAGGATTCTTTTTTTTGCGCCGTTTACAGTCCTGCTTCTTTCAGTTTTTCCACCAGTTCTTTTTGTTCCTCCGGCAGATTCTTCGGCACGGCCACCACGATTTTCACCAGCAGGTCTCCCCGCGTTCCTCCGCTGTCCGGCAACCCGTGTTTGCGAAGGCGAAGCTTTGCCTGGGGCTGGCAGCCGGGCGGCACCTTGACCTTGAGTTGTTTGCCCTCCAGGGTAGGGACTTCCACCTCCGCGCCAAGCACTGCGGAGCTGTAAGGTATTTGCAGATCCATGGTGAGGTGCGATCCTTCCCGGGTAAAGACCGGGTGGGGTTCGACTTTGATCAGCAGATAGAGATCGCCTGGCGGGCCTCCCATGGGGGAGGGGGAGCCCTTGCCGGAAACACGCAGCTTTTTGCCGGTTTCGATTCCGGCGGGAATCTTTACGGAAACCTTTTCCGCCGCCGCGCCGCGCCCCAGGGAAAGGGTTTTTTCGGCGCCGGTCAGCACTTCATCAAGGGTGATCGGCAGTTCCAGGGAAAGATCACCGCCTTTCACCTGTTGCTGCTGGCGGAAATCCTGAAAGCCATGGCTGGTGCGCCCGCCTGCCCCAGGCTGACGGAACATCTCCTCGAAAACGCCGCCGCCCCCGCCTGAACTCCGGAAGGTGGCGCGGCCCCCGCCGAAGTTGATCCCGAATTCTCGCAGGATATCGCCCAGATCCGCGTTGCGGAAGATGTCCTCCTGGGAGTAGCGCTGCTGGAAACCGGCGGAGCCAACGGTGTCGTATTGCTGCCGTTTCTCCTTGTCGGAGAGGACGGCGTACGCCTCGCTGATCTTTTTAAACTGCTCCTCCGCCTCCTTGTTCCCCTTGTTGCGGTCCGGGTGATACTTGAGGGCAAGTTTGCGGTAGGCTTTCTTGATTTCCTCAGGTGACGCGCTTTTTTCCACCCCGAGTAATTTATAATAGTCCATACCTGTCCTGCCTGTCTGTCTGAGCTGCTGTCATTGAGTTGCTGTGCTGAAACGTGTGCTAGAACGGAACGTCATCCCCCATGACCGGCTCCGGAAACGGCTGGTCGTTGTACTGCTGGCCCTGCCCGGCATCGCCGCTGCTGCCACGGGGGGAGAGCATCTTCATCTCTCGAGCCACGATCTCGGTGGTATATTTGGTGTTGCCGTCCTTGTCGTCCCATTTGCGGGTCTGTAGGCGGCCTTCGATGAAGACCTTGGAGCCCTTTGACAGGTACTCGCCGCAAATCTCGCCCAGCCGGCCAAAGGCCACGATCCGGTGCCATTCGGTCAACTCTTCCTTGGAGCCGTCCTGTTTCTTCCAGGTTTCAGTCGTGGCGACATCGAAGCTGGCAATGGCTGCCCCTGCCTGCGAGTAGCGTACTTCCGGATCCTTGCCGAGGTTGCCGATGAGGATGACTTTGTTGACCATTTCTTCTCCTTAATATTTACGATCAGATTTGCAAAAAAAATGAGGCGCTGTATTGGTGGCCGCCCATCATAACGGCTATTTTCCGCCTCCGCACCAACCTTTTCCAGATCCTGGTTGTCCGCCGCCTTCAGGGTATGGGCGCTGGGAAACGATATATCATAGTAAGGATCGTCCTGATAAAAATCAACACCCAAAAGGATGGCCCCGGAATACAAGCCGCGCTCAGGACTGGCCGCATTTTGCCCGGGCAGCCCGGTCGAGCATGGCGGGCAAGCCGCCTTTTTCCTCCGGGATGAAGCCGAAAACATCCCGCCAGATCTCATCGCTTTCCATGCAGAAATAGAGGCAGGTGTCCGGGTCCAGATGACGGGAAAGATGGTGCGCCATGTGGTGGTACATCTCCGTGCGCAACGGCCGGAAGTAGCGGAATTTGTTGTCCAGCCCCAGGACAAATTCTTCATGGAAAAAGCGGGATCTGGGGAAGCGCTTGGTGGCAATGCTCTTTAGGGCGGGGAGAAAACGTAGCGCCCCCATGCTGATCCAAACGATGCTTGCCGCTGGCACCGCGGCAAAGAGCCGGTCGATCGTTTCCTTGTAGCCCTCTTTCCAGCCGGGATGATAGATGAGCGGGTCAAAATGAAAGGCCAGTTTGTACCCCCAGGCGGCGCATTGAGCCGCGGCGGCCAAGCGCTGGTCCAGGGAGGCGGTGCGCAGCTCTTCCTTGGCCATGATCTCCGGGCTGTTGAGCGACCAGGCCATGATGGTGCGGCCGCCGTGCTCGCTGTGCTGGAGGTTGTCCAAGGCCACGGCCTTTGATTTCAGCTCCAGCACCGCGTTGGGCCTATCTTTGAAAAATTCAATGAGGATCCGGCTCAAGCCCGTGACCCGATCCAGGGCCATGGAGTCGGTAAACTCACCGGTGCCGATGCGCCGGAAGGTTGCCGGGTTTTCGGCAAAGGCGGTGGTGAGTTCGGCCAGCAGATCATCGGTATTCACAAAAAAAGAGAGCCAGGGGTTGTTCAGGTAGGCTTGCAGGATGCAGTACACGCAGTCCATGGGACAGTTCATGCCGACATTGAGCACCTGGTAGTCGCAGCAGCGGTATTCCCTGGTCGCGGGGCAGGGCTTGAGAAAACGGCCCCGGTTTTTGCAGAGGACAAGATGCTTTTTGCCGCTGGTGAGGCTTTGATGGGCTGGGCGGGTAGTGGAAAGGTCCGGGCCGGAACGGGGCGCAATGATCCGCACATCCCGGCCAGGAAGATTGGCCAGGATATTTTTGACAAGGGGCAGATCCCGGCAGTCGTCCTCCACGGAGACATGTTGGATAATGCTGGCCGGATCAAGGTGGGAGGTATGAGGCATGGCGGTTGGCGTCCCTGGTTACGTTTTGGTTGCGGCACCATACCGCAAAGAATCCGGGCGGCCAACGAGAAAATTCTTGACCCTGGGCTGAAAACTGCACTACCATTTTTTGTAGGTGGTTTTACCTAGTTGCGCCGGGCTTGACTTGTGGTTTGTTTTTATGATGCAATGATTAGCAATCTTTTGAAGTTCCGCTGTTATTGGCAAATGGGGATAATATTCCACACACGCAAAAGAGGCGAGCGATGAAAGAGCAGGATTTTGCCAGGGTCAGTGAACGGCTCAACGGGATATCCCGTCGTGATTTCATGAAGTTCTGCACGGTGATGGCCGCTGGCCTGGGGTTGCCCCTTGAGGTCGCGCCGCGGATCGCGGAGGCGATCACGGCCCCGCAACGCCCCACGGTGATCTGGCTTTCCGGCTCGGCCTGCACCGGCTGCACCGAATCGTTGCTGCGCCCCTCCCATCCCTCCCTTGAGCATCTCATCCTTGATCTCATCTCGCTCGATTATAACGAAACCCTCAACGCCGGGGCCGGGCATCAGGCGGAAGCGGCGTTGCAGGCCTCGATTCAGAAGAATAGCGGCAAGTTCATTCTGGTGGTGGAAGGGGCCATTCCCACGAAGGACAACGGGGTGTACTGCATGATCGGCGGCAAGCCTTTCAGCGAGATTGTCCGCGCGACCGCGGCCAAGGCTGCCGCTGTTATCGCCATCGGTTCCTGCGCTTCCTGGGGCGGGGTTGCCGCGGCAACGCCCAACCCCACCGGCGCCATGGGCGCGCCAGAGTTTCTCAAGGGAAAAACCGTGGTGACGATTCCCGGGTGTCCGCCCAATGCCTATAATTTCCTTTCCACCGTGATCCACTTTTTGACTTTTAAAAAATTGCCAGCCCTTGATGACAAAGGCAGGCCGAAATTCGCCTATGGCCGTCTCATCCACGAAAACTGCGAACGCAGGCCCCATTTTGACGCGGGCCGCTTTGCCCTCAAATTCGGCGACGAAGGGCACCGGAAAGGCTATTGCCTGTTCAAGCTCGGCTGCAAGGGGCCGATGACCTTTGCCAACTGTCCGGCCATCCTGTTTAACGATGTCGGACCCGGCGCCTGGCCCGTGGGCACAGGGCATCCCTGCTTCGGCTGCACCGAGGAAGGGGTGGGCTTCAATCTTCCGCTGCATGCCCAGGCCGACCTGAAGTACGTCACCTCCGGGGCCGCGTATCCGCATATCGTTACCGAACGGGGCGAGGGTGCTTCGGTGGGTGCGGTGGCCCTTGCCGCCGGGGTGGCTGGCGTGGCGCTGGGAGCCGGGGTGGCGGTTGCCAAGAACCTTGGCAAGACCGGGCAAGGGTCTTCGTCAGAGGGAGAATAGGGTATGAAGATACGACGCAGGGATTTTTTAAAAGGGGTCGCGGCCAGCACCCTGTTGCTTGCCGCAGACCCAAGCCCGGCCCAGGCCAAACGGGACCGGAAGGAACTGCCCCCCCATGCCGTTGGCATCCTCTACGACTCCACTCTTTGTGTGGGCTGCAAGGTCTGTGAGCATGCTTGCAAACAGGCAAACAACAAACCGGTGGAGCAGACCAACCCCAACGAGCCGATGTGGGACGATCCCCAGGATCTGTCCGCCAAGACCCTGAATATCATCAAGCGCTACGGCGTTGACGGAAAGAAAGATTCGGTCGATGGCTTTGCCTTTATCAAGCGGCACTGCATGCACTGCATCGATCCCGCCTGCGTTTCGGCCTGTCCAGCCTCGGCGCTGGTGAAAAATCCCGAAAACGGGGTGGTGACCTACAACAAAAAAGCCTGCATCGGCTGCCGCTACTGCCAGGTGGCCTGCCCCTACAATATCCCCAAGTTTGAGTGGGATTCGCCCTTCCCGGAGATTGCCAAGTGCCAGATGTGCGCCCATCTTCTGGCCAAGGGCGGGATTTCCGCTTGCTGCGCCGCCTGTCCCACCGGAGCTTCCCTGTTCGGGCCGGTGGAAAAGCTGCGGCTCGAGGCCAAGCGGCGGCTGGATATGAAGCCCGGCGAATATTACGATTTTCCCGTGGCCAACATTGAATCCACCGAGGTGCAGCAGCACCGGGCTGGCGGATATGTTCAGCATGTCTATGGCGAGCGGGAGCTTGGCGGTTCCCAGGTCCTCTATCTGGCCGGGGTGCCATTCGCCAACCTCGGCCTGCCCGATCTGCCCGAGGATTCCTACGTGTCTCTGGCGGACGGCATTCAGTACGCCATTTACAAGGGCATGGTCTATCCCATCGTGGTCCTGGGCGGTCTGATCTACATCATCCGGAATAGAGAAGAGAAAAAAGAGTAGGGACGTACGTCCTGACTTTTCACGGAAAGGAGTGTTCCCATGCAGGAAAGACAAGCATTAGGCGGCAAGGTGCTCACCGTGCCCTTCAAGGTGTGCGCCGCCATCGCGCTCATCGGCCTTTTTTTCATCGGCAAACGCTTCATTTTTGGCATCGGTTCGGTTTCCAACATGAACGACGGCTATCCCTGGGGAATATGGATCGCCTATGATGTGGTGGTGGGCACGGCCCTGGCCTGTGCCGGGTATTCCATCGCCCTGATCGTCTATGTGTTCAACAAGGGGGAGTATTCGCCCCTGGTGCGGCCCGCCCTGATGACCAGCATGTTCGGCTACACCCTGGCCGGAATCTCGGTTATCTTCGATATCGGCCGGTACTGGCAGGCCTACAACATCTTCCTGCCCTGGCTCAGCAACCTGCATTCGGTCATGTTCGAGGTGGCGCTGTGCATCGGCACCTATATCCTGGTGCTGTGGATGGAGTTTGCCCCGGTTCTGCTGGATAAATTCAAGGCGGATCAGCTGAAGGCCCGGCTCAACCGGATCATCTTCGTTTTCATCGCCCTGGGTATCCTCCTGCCCACCATGCACCAGTCCTCGCTGGGCACCATGATGCTCATGGCCGGGCACAAGCTTTCCCCCCTCTGGTGGAGCGGCTTTCTGCCCCTGCTTTTTCTCATCACCGCCGTGGTCATCGGCTATGCCGCAGTGATCTTCGAGTCGCTCGTCGCCGCCATTGCCTTCAAACGGCCCATGGAGATGCACCTCTTGAGCAAGATCTCGGCCTTGATGCCCTGGCTGCTCGGCCTTTATCTGGTGGTCCGCATAGAGGATGTGAACCTGCGCGGCTATCTGCCCCTGGCCTTTGAAGGAGGGCTCCTGGGCAACCTTTTTCTGCTCGAAAACCTGTTGTTTCTCGCCGCCCTGCTGATCCTGGCCTATCCCAGCAACCGGCAGAGCCCGCAGCTGTTGTTTATCGCCTCCTGCGCCATGCTGCTGGGAGGGAGCATGTACCGGTTCAACACCTACATCGTCGGCTTTGACCCCGGCACCGGCTGGCGGTATTTTCCCTCGGTGCCGGAGCTGTTCATCACCTTCGGGATCATTGCCGCCGAGGTGATGGCTTATCTGTGGTTTGTTAAAACCTTGCCGGTGTTGCCCAGGCTCACCAAGGCATAATGCATATTTGAAAAGATGAATTTTAACTCAGGGCAGGAAAGGTTCGTAAACAAGGAGAGTGTTCATGGCCAAGAGAATCGTCGTTGATCCCATCACCAGAATCGAAGGGCATCTCCGGATTGATTGTGAGATTGATAATGGCCGGGTGACCAAGGCCTGGTCCTCCGGCCAGATGTGGCGCGGGATCGAGTTGATCCTTCAGGGGCGCGATCCTCGGGATGCCTGGGTGTTCACCCAGCGAATCTGCGGGGTCTGCACCACGGTGCATGCCGTTGCCTCGGTGCGGGCCGTGGAAAATGCCCTGAACCTGGAGGTGCCGCTCAATGCCCAGTACATCCGGAACATGATCATTGCCGCCCACGGGATCTTTGATCATATCGTGCATTTTTATCATCTCTCCGCCCTTGACTGGGTGGACATCGTCTCCGCCCTCAAGGGCAGCCCCAAGGCGGCCGCGGCCCTTGGCCAGCAGCTTTCCCCCTGGCCCCGCAACGGCGAGCAGGAGATCAAGGCGGTGCAGGAAAAGCTCAAAGCCTTTGTCGGGAGCGGCCAGCTTGGCATTTTTGCCAGCGGCTACTGGGGACATCCGGCCATGAAGCTTTCCCCGGATGTTAATCTCCTTGCCGCCACCCATTATTTCCAGGCCCTGGAATACCAGCGGCAGATCAACAAGGTGGTGGCCATTCTCGGCAGCAAAACCCCGCATATCCAGAACCTGGCCGTGGGCGGAGTGGCCAACCCCATCAATCCCGACAGCCAGTCCACCCTGACCATCGAACGGCTCGTCTACATCAAGACCCTGATCGACGAGGTCGGAGATTTCATCAAGAATGTCTACATGATCGATGTCGCGGCCATCGGCGCCTTCTACGCGGACTGGACGCAGTACGGCGCCGGGGTGACCAATTATCTTTCGGTGCCGGATTTGCCTCTGGACAGCAAAGGGACCACCTTTGCCCTGCCTGGCGGGTATATTGCCGATGGGAATGTGGGCTCGTTCAAGCCGATCACCAGCTTCAACGACGAGGGTTTTAAACAGGGGGTCAAGGAGGGGATCAAGCATTCTTGGTACAAGGGAGACTGGGACCGTCATCCTTGGGAAGAGGAGACCGTGCCCCAGCACACCGAGTTCCAGGACAATGGCAAATATTCCTGGGTCAAGTCTCCGACCTTCAACGGCAAGCCGGCCCAGGTAGGTCCACTGGCCAACGTCTTGTGCATGTATGCCGCGGGCCACGGCCCGACAAAGGCATACACCGATGGGCTTCTGCAAACGGTGAGCGCCGTGGCCAAGACCAAGGTCGGGATTTCCGCGCTCCATTCCACCATCGGCAGGCATGCCGCGCGGGCGGTGCGCTGCGCCGTGCTGCACGATGCCCTGGCCGGCCAGTGGCAAGCCCTGATGGACAACATCGGCAAGGGGGATTATACGACCTTCAACCAGCCGGTGTTCCCGAAAGGCGAGCAGCGCGGGGTGGGCTTTCACGAAGCGCCGCGCGGGGTGTTGTCCCACTGGGTCGTGATCCAGGACGGCAAGATCAAGAATTATCAGTGCGTGGTCCCCTCCACCTGGAATGCCGGCCCCAGAAACAGCAAAGACGCCCCCGGGCCGTACGAGGCTTCGTTGGTAGGCAATCCTGTGGCTGATCCGGAAAAACCCCTTGAGGTGTTGCGCACGGTCCATTCCTTTGATCCGTGCCTTGCCTGCGCCATCCATCTTCTGGACCCGGCGAGCCGGGAAATAGTCACCGTCAGGACCGCTGTATAAGATTGTTGCTTGAAATATTCATTCAAGGCAGGCCGTCCCGATAATCGGGGCGGCCTGTTTTATAAGGAGGCGTATGTCTGATAATATTTTGGTGCTTGGCGTGGGGAACGTGCTGCTTGCCGATGAGGGTGCGGGGGTCCGGGCGGTGGAGCAACTCCAGCGGCAGTATGTTGTTCCTGTCCAGGTGGAGCTGATCGATGGCGGCACCATGGGCCTTGACCTCCTGGGGTATCTTGATGACAAAAGCCATCTGTTCATTGTGGATGCAATTGTTTCGGACCAACCGCCCGGTTCGCTGGTTGTTGAAAAATTGCTCGATCCCCCCGCCTATTTCCGGCAGAAAATTTCCCCCCACCAGATCGGGCTTTCCGAGCTTCTGGCCGTTGCCGCCATGCAGGATTGCCTGCCCCCATCCATCACCCTTTTCGGCATTGTCCCCCGTGACCTGTCCACCGGCATTGAGATGTCCCTGGAAGCTCAAGGCGCGGTCGACCAAGCGGTCTTGGCCGTGGTGCAAGAGCTTGGCCTGATGGGAATTGGGGTGGTCCCGGCAAGCCGTTGATCTGTTCTTCATGGGGCCGGGCTGTCCATGCCGTGTCTATTTCCGGAAAAAGACTTGATCCTCACCGCCAAATAGTATTGTATAAAAAATTGCCTGCCTCCGATGACGGCACAGTCCGGCGGGCAATGCGGTGTTGCGTGGCCCAAAGGCATGGGCGCGATGGTTTTTTCTAAGGAGAAAAGATGGCAAAGATCGCTATTTTTGTGGCGGATGATCATTCCATCGTCAGGGAAGGGCTTCGGCAGATGTTTGCCAAAAGCAAGGATCTTGAGCTGGTCGGCGAGGCGGGGGACGGCCATGCCGCCGTCAAGGAGATCCGCAGGCTGCAGCCGGACGTGGCAATCCTTGACATCGCCATGCCCATGGTCAGCGGCCTTGAATGCATCCCGTTGATCAAACACGATTCGCCGGACACGGCAATCGTGATCCTGTCCATGTTTGCCCGCGAGATATACGTGCATCAAGCGCTTGCTGCCGGCGCCCAGGGCTATGTGTTAAAAACCGCTTCTTGGTCCGAGGTTATTGAGGCGGTGCATATGGTGGCGCAGGGCAAGTACTTTCTGAGCCGGGAGATAAATTCGGATCTCATCCGCGGGTATCTCAACAATGAGGAGCAGAAATCCGCCGAGTCGAGCCGGTACGATTTATTGTCCGACCGGGAGCAGCAGATATTCAGGCTGGTCATTGAGGGCAATCCCACCAAAAGCATAGCCGAACTTTTGTGTCTCAGCCCCAAGACCGTGGAAAAGCATCGGTCCAACATCAGTAAAAAACTCGGAATGAGCGAGCCGCTGGCCATGCTGAAGTTTGCCATGAAGATCGGGGTCGCCGATCCCGATCTTTGGCCCGACTCATAAAGGGAGCAGGTTCCGTTTGCAAGGATCCTTAGGCCGGAAAAGGTTTTTCCATAAATTCTTGGTGGGTGTGTGAACGATTCCGCGGAGCAGCACGATCCAAAGCTTATGCCGGTGCCTATCCAACGATTTACCTGGATTTTGATCGGGGTTTGGACCCTGTTTCTCTGTGGGCTTTCCTATCACGAAATAAGCGGCATCCGGCAGATCACCCAGGAAATAGCGATCAGCGAAATCCGGGCTTACTGCAACAAGGACCGTGCCTTGCGCAACTGGGGCTCTTCCCATGGCGGGGTTTATGTCCCCGTTGATGAACGGACCCCGGTGAATCCATATCTTGCGCATCTTCCCGAGCGGGACTTGATCACGCCATCAGGAAGGGAGCTCACCTTGATGAATCCTGCTTACATGATGCGGCAGGTGGGAGAGGATTTTTCCAGCCTCTATGGCGTGGGCGCCCGGATGACAAGCCTCGATCCACTCCGGCCGGAGAATGCTCCGGATGCCTGGGAGCGGCGGAGCCTTGAGGAGTTCGACCATTCCCGGCGGCAGGAAAAGCTTGAGTTTACCCAGATCAACGGCGTGCCGTACCTGCGGTTGATCCAGGCGGTAATGGTTTCGCGGGATTGTCTCAGCTGCCATGGCCATCAGGGATATAAAGAAGGGGATATCCGGGGTGGAATCAGTGTCAGCCTCTCAATGGCGGAAGCTCTGGCCCTCCAGCAAAAGCAGATATTCTCCCATCTTCTCAGGGCAGGGTTGATCTGGGTTACCGGCTTGGCGGGGTTGCTGCTTGGCGGGGGCCTTCTGCGGCGGCGTGTTGCAGAGCGTGATGCGGCGCAGGAGGCGCTGGAGCGATCCCGCGATCGTCTTGCCCGGAAAAGCGAGGAGCTGGAGAAAGCCAACGCCGCGTTGCTGACGGAGATTGCCGAGCGGAAAAAAGTCGAGGCCGAGATTCTGGTCAGCGAGGAAAAATTCCGGACCGTTGCGGACTTCACCTATGATTGGGAATACTGGATGGATCCGGCGGGTAATTTCCTCTACGTTTCGCCTGCCTCGGAGCGGATCACCGGATACCGTCCGGAGGAGTTCAAGGAAAATCCCAGGCTTTTTGTGGAGATCATCCATCCGGACCATAAGGCCCAGCTTAAAAATCATTTCGGGTATATCAGCTCGGAGCGCAGGGTGTGTATGCTGGAATTCCGGATTATCACCCGAAACGGGAGCGAACGGTGGATCGGTCATACCTGTCAGCCAGTATATGGCCATTCCGGTGAGTTTTTGGGCAGCAGGGCAAGCAATCGTGATATCACCGGCAGCAAGTGGAGCGAAAAAACCCTCAACAAGTTCGCCGTGGAGCTGGCACACAGCAACAGGGATCTCCAGGATTTTGCCTACATGGCCTCCCATGATCTGCGGGAGCCGCTGGTCCTTGTGCAGGCCTTCAGCGAGAGGCTGCGGGCCCGCTATGGGGAAAATATCCCGGAAAAGGGCTTGGAATATATCCGGCGGATCGAAGCCGCGACCGTGCGGATGCAGGAGTTGATCTCCGGGGTGCTGGCGTATTCGCAGGTTGCCGCCAAGGCCCAGCCCTTCGAGGAGATTGATCTGGGGAAGATTGTCCTGCAGGTGATTTCCGATCTGGAGATGCGGATCGCCGAAACCAGGGGGCAGGTCGAGATTGACACCCTGTGCCGGATCAAGGCCGACCCCCTCCAGATCCGGCAGCTCTTTCAGAATCTCATCGCCAACGCCCTGAAATACC
>JBAZSA010000029.1:0-20746 GCA_041662645.1 Desulfurivibrionaceae bacterium | reverse complement strand
CCCGCCCTCGGGTTTTCCTGTGCAATGGCAACCTACTTACCATGTATCGCTTTTTCAGTAAAGCCATTTTCACCGGGCGACGAAGGGTGCAGGCTTACGGCAAGAATCCTTCTGGTGCTGGTGGAGATGGCTGCCCGCTGACCAGAGCGCACCCCGAGGATGGCGACGATTCCCTCCTGGTCGGCCAGGATGGGTATCCGCCTCCGTTGGACCACGGGAATCTTCTGATCGGTGAAAAAATCGCCCACCTTTTTTGAGCCCGGCGCCCCCTGGGGATGAAACCGGTCTCCCTCCCGGAAGGACCTGGCCACCAAGGGGAAGAAAACCTTGCCGGCATCGCAGAAGAGAGTCGTTGGGACCTGCGCTTCCCAACCCTGGGGAAGTGCATCCAGCACGCGAAGCATGACCATTGATCCAACATCTTCAAGAAAATATTCCCCCGGACCGGGAAGCTCCCTGAAAAAAGAAATCGCCGCCCCCGGCTCCGCGAGATTGCCGCGCACAGCCCGGGGCCCCTGCGGATAGCAAAACCGCACCCGTCCCTCAGCCTTGACAACCCGCAAGCCGCGGGTCAGATGCAAGCCAGCACCCTCGGCCCCGGTTTTCGCCAGGGAGAGGAGCTGGGCAATCTGCCGAAACGATGGCCGGCAGCCCATGCGCCAGCAGGCCGTTTCCAGTATCCGCCGCATAATAGCCAGAGGCTGGCGCAAGAAATCCGCCAGCTGGATGGTCAGCCCGGCAACAGGCTCCCCACCTTCCTCCGTAACCACCTTGGCATAGGCCTGGCTGGCCATCCCGGCCAGCAGTTCTTCTTCCGCCGAAAAAATCGCCGCTGTTTCCCGCAGGGAGTTGCCGATATTGGGATTGAAGTGGGTCTGCAGATAGGGCAGCAGGTCAAGCCTGATCCGGTTGCGCAGGTAAATTCGCTGACAATTGGAGCTGTCGATACAATAGGGGATATTTTCTTCGGCAAGATAGCCAAGAATCTCCTCCTTGGCTATGCCCAGCAAAGGCCGGATCACCAGGCCATCGCGCAGCCTGGCCATGCCGGTCAACCCTGCGCGGCCAGTACCACGGATAAGCCGGAGCAGAATCTCCTCGGCCTGATCATCCGCTGTATGGGCCACGGCAAGCTTGGTGGCCCGATGGCGCGTTGCCACCTCCGCTAAGAATTCGTAGCGCAGATTGCGGGCCGCATGCTCGCGGCTCAACCCCTGCTCCCTGGCATAGAGAGCAACATCCACCCTGCCGCACTCACAGGCGAGCCCCAGCCCCTGGGCCGCTTCCCGCACCAACCGCGCCTCCGCCTCGGCCTCCGAAGGCCGTAGGCCATGATCCACATGGGCAACCACCAGAGAAACCCCTAAGCTCGGAGCCAGTTGCGCCAAGGCCTGAAGCAGGGCCATGGAATCCGGCCCGCCGGAGACCGCCACGACACAGCGCTCTCCAGGGGCAAGGAGTCCCTCTCTCCGGATAGCCTCCGCCACCTTTTTTACGAAAAAATGCATGCGCCCCGGCTGATGGTCATTATTCCCTTGAACAAGCAGTTGTCTTTGGCTATGTGATATGCCATACTGATGCGTCTCCTTTTTTTAGAAAAACACTCAGCAACGGGTCTCCCATGAACGTACGCAAAGCTGTTATCCCGGTGGCCGGCAAGGGCACCCGCTTTCTCCCTGCCAGCAAGGCGATCCCCAAGGAAATGCTCACCATCGTCGACCGGCCGACCATCCAGTACATTGTCGAAGAGGTGGTCGCCTCCGGAATCGAAGAGATCGTCTTTGTCACCAGCCAGGGTAAATCCGCCATTGAAAATCATTTTGATTATGATTTCGAACTCGACACCATCCTCCGGCAGAAGGGCAAGGACGCGCTCTGCGAGGAAATCAACCACATCTCGAATCTCATCGACATTACCACGGTCCGCCAGAAAAAACCATTGGGACTGGGCCACGCCATTTGGACCACCAGGAATGTCATCGGCAACGAGCCCTTTCTGGTGCTGCTGGGCGATGATCTGGTCTTGAGCAAGATCCCCTGCTGCCAACAAATGCTTACCCTGCACCAGGAAATGGATGCGCCCATCGTGGCTATCCAGAAGGTGCCGGCCGAGGAGACCAACCAGTACGGAATCGTGGAGGGAACCCAGGTTCGTGAAGGGGTGTATCAGGTGGACCGCATGGTGGAAAAGCCCGCGCCCGGCACCACCGACTCCGACCTGGCGATCATCGGCCGCTATCTCCTGACCCCGGAGATCTTTCCCATGCTCGAGAAAACCACACCGGGCCACGGCGGTGAGATCCAGCTCACCGACGCCCTGCTGGCCCTGGCCAAACAGCGCCCCATGTACGCCTACGAATTCAGCGGCACCCGCTTTGACGCCGGGGACAAACTCGGCTACCTCAAGGCCATTGTCGCCTATGCCCTGCGGCATCCCGTGATATCCAAAGAGTTCAAGAAACACATCAAGGAAGTATGCGCTGATTTTTAATCGTAACGGCTTCATAAACGTCGTCACCCCGGCGAAGGCCGGGGGCCAGCCTTGCTGTAACTGACTAAAAAGACTGGATCGGAGTCTCGCGCCGCTCGCTTACCTCCGGCCTTCGCCGGAATGACGGGATATCACGATTTCCGACCTTTTCACAAATCCATCAACCGTTACGACACAGCGGCACTAAAACAGAGTCTCGATACCAGGCCGCCCTCTGCCAGACCAAAAGGGCGGCCCCTCACAATCCACCCACAGGCCCCATGTCCGCATCCCCCCCCTATCTTGAAGTCGCAGTGGCCGCGCCCCTGCCGCAGACCCTGACCTACGCCGCCCTGCGCGACGGGCGGGTGGCCAAGCCTGGGCAACGGGTGCTGGTCCCCTTGGGCGGACGGTTGCTCACCGGCTATGTCCTGACCTTAAGCGAAGAAAAACCCGAGTTCCGCCTCAAGCCCATTGCCGACATCCTCGATGATTTCCCGGTGTTCCCGGAAGGGCTGGTTCCCTTTTTCCGCTGGGTGGCCCGCTACTATCATTACCCCATCGGCGAGGTGATCCGGGGCGCGCTGCCCGGCGGGCTCACCTCGCAAAGCGGCCGCCAGATCACGGCCACCGAGGCGGGGCTGCACTATTTCCTTGTTGAGCAGCCGCAGCTTGTCCTTGATTATCCCTGGCTCGCCGATTTGACGGCCAAGAAAAAGCTGAGCGCGGCAACGGTGCGAAAGCTCTGGCGGGGCAAGGAAAGGCGGATCATTGAGCAATGGGGTGAGCAGGGGCTGATCTCGGTGGAGCAGATTATTTCCGGGGCGACCATCGGCCAGAAGACCGAGACCTGCGTGCTCCTTGCCGTCGAACCGCCTCCCCAAGAAACCCTGGCCAGCCTCAAGCCTTCGGAGAAAAAGACCCTTGCCCTCCTTGAGGAGATGCTGCCAGATTCGGCCCAAGCGCTTCCCCGGAGGGAGCTGACCAAGGTCTACAACGGCGCGGCAAAAGCCCTCGCCTCTTTGGCCGAAAAAGGGATCATCCACCTCGCAGAACGCCCGGTGTATCGCGACCCATTTGGCGAAACCCCGCTTTTTTATCCCAGGCCGGCCCAGCTCACCGCGGATCAGGAAAACGCCCTTGCCCATCTGAACCCGGCCATCTCCCAAAAAAAATACGGTGCCTTCCTGCTGCACGGCGTCACCGGCAGCGGCAAAACCGAGGTCTACCTGCAGGCTGCGGAAACCACCCTCGCCTTGGGGCGCAGCGTCCTCGTACTGGTGCCGGAAATCGCCCTGGCCACCCAGTTGGAGGCGCATTTTCTTTCCCGCTTCGGAGAAACCGTGGCCCTGCTCCACAGCGGCCTGGCGCGGGGTGAGCGTTTTGACCAGTGGCAGCGGGTTGTTTCCGGGGAGGCGCGCATCGTGATCGGCGCCCGCTCCGCCATTTTCGCCCCCCTTGCTGACCCAGGGCTGATCATTGTTGACGAAGAACACGATGGCGCCTACAAGCAGGAAGACAGCCTGCGTTACCAGGGTCGCGATCTGGCCCTGCTCCGGGGCAGCCAGGGCGGGGCCACGGTGCTGCTTGGCTCGGCCACCCCGTCGCTGGCCAGCTACCAGCATGCGCTCAGCGGCAAGTACACCCTGTTGAACCTGCCGATCCGCATCGAGAACCGGCCCCTGCCCCAGGTGGAGCTGGTCGATCTCCAGGCGGTGAACACCGTTTCCGGCCGGCCGCCGCTCTTTAGCCCGCAACTCAAACAGGCGCTGCGGGCGACCCTGGCCCGGCAGGAGCAGAGCCTCGTTTTTTTAAACCGCCGTGGCTTTGCCGGCTGCATGCTCTGCTCCGACTGCGGCCAGGCCGTGCAATGCCCCCATTGCCGGATAACCCTGACCCTGCACAAGGGCAGGGGCGAGCTGGTCTGCCATTACTGCGGCTATGCCACCAACAGCCGCACGGTCTGCACCAATTGCCGCTCCATCAACCTCTCTCCCATCGGTTTCGGCACGGAACGCATCGAAGAAGAGCTTGCCGGGATGTTCCCCAAGGCCCGCATCGCCCGGCTCGACCACGACACCACCCGCAACCGCCAGGATTTCCTCCGCATCCTCCGGGCGGTGCACGACCGGGAGGTGGACATCCTGGTGGGCACCCAGATGATCACCAAGGGCCACCATTTCCCCCATGTCACCCTGGTGGGCATCGTCTGGGCCGACGCCGGGCTCGGCATGCCCGATTACAAGGCAGGCGAACGCACCTTCCAGCTCCTGGCCCAGGTCACCGGCCGGTCGGGCCGGGGCGAACAGCCAGGCAGGGTCATCGTCCAGACCCACCAGCCCACCCATTACAGCATTGCCGCGGCCCGGGACCACGATTACCCCCGTTTTTTCGAGAAAGAGATCGGGCTGCGCAAGGCCTTGGGCTACCCGCCCTTCAGCCGCCTCATCAATCTGGTCCTTGACGGCGAACAGGAAGAGCCGGTGCAAAAACGGGCAGAGGCTTTGGCCGCCAAGGGAAAAACGCTGCGCCGCTACAAAAAAACCGCCATCCTCGGCCCGGCGCCTGCGCCCCTGGCCCGGTTGCGGGGCAGATTCCGCTGGCAGATCCTGCTCAAGGGTCCGGATCTGGAAGAGCTGCATGCTCTCTGCCTGGAGTTGGAACAGGAGCACGCCCGGTTGGCTGGAACGGTGAATTTGTCGGTGGACGTTGATCCGGAAAATATGTTATAAATTGTCTCCTTAATCGCCTCGGTTCATCCCGGCGAACCCCAAAAAAACGCATCACCAAGGATACTCCCCATGGCTCTGCGAGAAATAGTCACCTACCCCTTTCCCATTCTCAAAGACACGGCCAAGCCGGTGACAGACTTCGGCGAAGAGCTCAAAAAACTGGTGGCCGACATGGCGGAAACCATGTACGCCGCGCCCGGCGTCGGCTTGGCCGCTCCGCAGATCAACATCCCCCTGCAACTCTGCGTTATCGACATCTCCCCAAAGGATGCGCCCAGGGAGCTGATCGTGCTGGCCAACCCCAGGATCATCAAGGGCGAGGGGGAAGAGATTGACGAAGAGGGGTGCCTCAGCGTGCGGGAGTACTCCAGCAAGGTTCCCCGTTACACAAAAATTTGGGTGGAGGCCCAGGACATCAACGGCCAGCCCCTGAGCTTCGAGGCGGAAGATTATTACGCCCGGGTGATCCAGCACGAGCTCGACCACTTAAACGGCACCCTGTTCATCGACCGGATCAGCTCCCTCAAGCGGACCCTCTACAAGAAAAAACTCAAAAAAATGCTCAAGGCCGAAGAGGGCAAATAACCGGTGGCGATAAGCAGGTACCGCATCATCGCAACTGGTCACAGGATAAAGCCCCAACATGGAATGTAACCAAAAAACCAGCGATCACAGGGTGCCCGGTGATCGCTTACGCATCATCTTCATGGGAACCCCCGAGTTTGCCGTGCCCTCGCTCCAGGCGCTTCTCGACCACGGGGAAGAGGTCGTTGCCGTGGTCTGCCAGCCGGACAAGCCCAAGGGGAGAGGCCGCAAGCTCAGTCCGCCGCCGGTGAAAGAGCTGGCCCTGGCCGCCGGCATCCCGGTGCTCCAGCCCACCAAGGTTCGGACCCCGAAATTTCTTGAAGAGCTTCGCTCCTACCGCCCAGACCTCATGGTGGTCACGGCCTACGGCCGCATCCTGACAGGGCCGGTGCTCAATCTGCCGCGCTTGGGCACCATCAACGTGCACGGTTCGCTTCTCCCCAAATACCGGGGCGCGGCCCCGGTTCAGTGGGCGGTATTGAACGGCGATACGGAAACCGGCATCACCATCATGCAGATGGACGAGGGCATGGACACCGGCGACATCCTCCTGCCGGGACGGTTGGCCATCGGCCCCGATGACACCGCGGGCACCCTGGCCGTGAAGATGGCCGCACTCGGGGGCAGGTTGCTCATCGAAGCCCTGGAACGCCTCAAGGGTGGGAACCTCCCCCCGCGGAAACAGGACGACAGCCTGGCCACCCCGGCGCCGCCGCTCACCAAGGAATTGAGCGCCATCGACTGGCAGAGACCGGCCCGGGAAATCAGCTGCCAGATCCGAGGGCTGGACCCATGGCCCATGGCGCATACCACCCTGGAGGGAAAATGGCTGCGGTTCTTTGCCCCGCAGGTGATCCCTGGCCCTGTAACCGAAGCGCCCGGCACCCTGTGCAGGGCCGGCAAAACCGGGTTGACCGTGGCCACGGGCGAAGGGTACCTGCGCCTCGGCGAGGTGCAGCTTGAGGGCTCCAAACGGATGAGCGCGGACGCCTTTCTCCGGGGCAGGCCTCTCACTCCTGGCCTCCGGTTCCCAACATGACCCGATTCCTCAAAAGCCGCATCTTTTACCTTGTTCTCATCCTGGCCGGGATTGGGGCCATTACCTTCTACGCGCTCCAGCAGGACAACCTTTTCGGCAGGATCCTTTCCTACCTGCAAAATTCACGGCAGCACGGGGAAGATATCCGGGATGCCATCCTGGCCAAGGGCGCCTTCGCGCCGCTCATCTTCATCTCCCTGCAGGTTCTTCAGGTGCTGATCGCCCCCATCCCCGGCGAAGCAAGCGGCGTTTTGGGCGGCTACCTTTTCGGCGCCCTCCCGTCCTTTGTCTATTCCACTATCGGCCTCACCATCGGCTCCTGGCTGGCCTTCATGGTTGGCCGTCTGCTCAGCGACCTGGTCCGCCGGAACCTGGAACACACTGCCTTTTACAAGCGGTTCAACCACTTGGTCAGCAAGGGTGATTTTGCCATCCCCTTTGTCCTCTTTCTCTTGCCCGGCTTTCCCAAGGACTCCCTGGCCTACCTGCTGGGCATGAGCCACATGCCGCTGCCGGTATTCTTGTTCATCACCATTGTGGGACGGATACCGGGCACCCTGCTCCTTTCCTTCCAGGGGGCTGAGATCTACCAGGGCGATTACCTGAAAGTTGCGATTCTCCTGGCGATCTCCGCCCTGATCGCCGTCCCCTACGCCTTCTATCACAAACGGATTCTCGCCTGGCTCTCCCACTACAGCAGACGGACCTTTCCCGAAAACGGCGCCAACAACCCTGGCCCGGTGAAAAAAAATGACTGACCAGCGCGCAATCGCCTATATCGACTGTTTTTCCGGGATCAGCGGCGACATGTTTCTTGCCGCCCTGCTTGATGCCGGGCTGCCGGAAGCGGAGCTGCGCAGCCAGCTTTCCCTGCTCGGACTTGACGGCTACACCCTGACCGTGGGCAAAAAGCATTGCGGGGCCATCGCCGCCACCACCTTCTTGGTTGAAAGCAGCGAGAGCCATCCGCACCGCACCCTGGGGGACATTAGGCAGCTCATCACCACAAGCAGGCTTGCGGAACCTGTCAAGGAAACAGTGCTTTCCATCTTCTCCCTGCTGGCCGAGGCCGAGGCCAAGGTGCATGGCAAGCCGGTGGAAACCGTGCATTTTCATGAAGTGGGGGGAATCGACGCTATTATTGATATCGTCGGCGCAGCCATCGGCCTTGCCTGCCTGAACATCACCCGCCTGCATTGCTCCCCCCTGCCCATGCCGCGCGGCTGGGTCCAGTGCGCCCACGGGATGCTGCCCTTGCCTGCCCCTGCGGTGTGCGAGCTGCTGCAAGGAGTGCCCGCCTACGGGGTCGAGCTGGATCAGGAACTGGTCACCCCGACCGGGGCCGCCATAGTCAAGGCGCTGGCCGCCGATTTTGGCCCCATGCCGCCTATGACCCTAACCGGTGTGGGCTACGGGGCTGGCAACCAGGAGCTGGCCAATGGCCAGCCCAATATTTTGCGATTGGTCCTCGGCATGGCACGCGTCGCGGCCGAGGCGCAAGAGGTGGAGGTAATCGAAACCCATCTGGACGACTGGCCGCCGGAAACCTTCCCCTATCTCAGCGAACAGCTGTTTGCCTTGGGCGCTCTGGATGTGGCCATGATCCCCATCCAGATGAAAAAAGGACGGCCCGGCTTTCTGTTGCGGGCAATCTGCGACCGGGGTGCATCCCTGGCGGTGAAAGAATGCATCCTCAGCGAGACCACGGCCATCGGGTTGCGTTTCCGCACCGAGCAGCGCTGGACCCTGCCCAGGGAGACCGGCACGGTTCCCACCCGCTGGGGCAAGGTGAAAGTAAAGAAAATAACCACTCCTGCCGGGGAGGTGTTGACCCCGGAATATGAAGACTGCAAACGGGTGGCAATCGCGCACCACGTCCCGATCAAAGCGGTGTACGCCGAGGTTGGTCGCGCCGAACGCACGGATTTTACAAAGGATATCTAAATGGATCGTTTATTCATGACCATTGCCACCGGTTTCGGCGCGGGCTATCTGCCCAAGGCCCCGGGCACCTGGGGGTCGCTGGTGGCCCTGCCCCTGCATTTTTTTCTCCGCCAGCTACCACCGGACCACTATGCCCTTGCCCTGACGGCCATCTTCTTCATCGCCGTCATCACGGCCGGGCAGGCGGAGAAAATTCTGGACCGCAAAGACCCAGGCGTGGTGGTGATCGACGAGGTCATCGGCATGCTCATCACCCTGATCGCCGCGCCAAACAATCCCCTGATCTGGCTGCTGGGTTTTTTCATTTTCCGCTTTTTCGACATCTTCAAGCCCTACCCCATCCGAATCATCGACCAACGGGTCAACGGCGGCATGGGCATCGTCCTCGATGATGTGCTGGCCGGAATTTACAGCCTTATTGTCCTGCAAGTTTTCTGCTATGCTGTACTTGGATAGAAAAGAACTCCCCGCTTCCGCAGGAACCAGCCCCGTCTAAAGGCTGGCCTCCGGAGGCATTGTGTCCGGAGGCGCGTATTATGCCCAAAAAACAAACCTCTTCCCATGGCTCCGTCTTTTTCCGCTTCATTCCTCCGGCCTTTCGCCACCTCTGCCAGCGGTTGGCCGTGGGGCTGACAATCCTTTTCACGGTCTACGCCCTGGCCGGATTCTTCCTTGCCCCCTATCTGCTAAAAAGGTTGCTCCCGCAATACGTTGCGGAACAGCTGCACGCCCGGTTGACCATGGACGCGCTCCGGATCAACCCCATTCTTTTCCGCTGCGAGATCAAGGGGCTGCGCCTCGTGCAAGAGGGCGACAACGATCCGATTCTTGCGGTGGAGCGGTTGTTCGTCGATTTCGAGACGGAGAGCCTGTTCCGCCGGGCCTGGACCTTTGCCGACCTGGCCATTGAAAAACCCGCCCTCCACCTCAAGATCGACAGCGATGGCCGCCTCAACCTGGCGCGGCTCAATCCCTCCGGCTCGGCAAAGGCAGAGGACCAGGCAGCAAGCCCTGCAGCGAACCCTGATTCTGGCGAACCACAGCCGCTGCCCCGTCTCTATCTCCAGCATTTCTCCCTGTCCGGCGGCTCGGCCAGCTTTGCGGACCAGCGCAAAAAATCGAAGCCCCAGCCCCTTGTCATCAATCCGCTGAACATCGAGTTGGCCAAGATCTCCACCCTGCCCGAGCTGCGCGGGGCCTATACGGTTTCCGCCGCCCTGCCCGAAGGCGGCCGCCTTGCCTGGAAGGGCGACCTGTCCCTTGCCCCGATTCTGGCCACTGGCACCCTTGAGCTGAAAAACTTCAAGCCCGCCACCATCTGGCACTTTCTCCCGGAGCGGGTCCATATCGCTCCCCCCCGGGGCACTCTTGCGCTCACGGCCAGCTATCGCTTTGCCTTGCAGGATGGCAAGCCTGCTCTTGAGATACATCCTGTTGCCGCCACACTCCAAGGCCTCGCCGTACAAGGCACGGACGCGGCCCAGCCCATCCTGACGCTCGGCACGCTCACCGCCTCGGGCGGCCGGATCGATCTGGCCAAGCATCAGGTGCTGTTCCCTGCCATCGCTGTGCATGGGCTTGCGGCAACGGCCAGCATGGATGCCAACGGGCACGGCAACTGGGAGGGGCTTGTCGATCCGGAAGAGAACGAGGAACCCTCCGCGCCCTGGCAGATCGGGATTAACTCCTTCACCATGGCCGGCTCCACCGTGGGGTTCAACAACGCCAGCCCGGCCAATCCCATGGACCTCACTCTGGAACTGGCCAAGCTTTCCCTTGCCAACGCCAAGGTTGACCTTGCCAAGCGGAGTGCCTCGGGCAAGCATCTTGCCCTGTCCGGCGGCGGGCTTTCCCTGAACCGGGGCCTTGCCGCCCCCACGACGGCTGCCACAACGCCAAGCACAGGAGATGCGCAGACCAGCCAGGAGCCTCCCTGGAAAACCTCGCTGGATCAATTTGAAATAAACGGCTTCCGGATCGGCGTTACCGACCAGGCCACCAAAATCGCCTACACGTTGCGCGACCTCACCGCCAAGGTGAACGACATCGGCCACCCCGCCCAGCCCATAGCCTTTGATCTTAAAACCGGTGTCGAACAAGGCGGCGAGGCAACATTGCGCGGAACCGTCTCCCAAAAAGGCGACCGGATCGAGGCCCAGGCACAGGTCTCGCGCTTTAGCCTCAAACCGCTGGATGGACTGGTTGACCGGGATGCCGCCGTTTCCCTGGTTTCCGGCAACCTCTCGGCGGATGTGCACCTGCTTCGCACCCAAAGCGAACAGCAACAGGCCACCCTCACCCTCGATGGCGACGCCAGCATCAACGATTTACTCCTCAAGGAAGACGATACCGGCGACCGGCTCCTTGCCTGGAAGGAGGCGACAGTCAGCGGCCTTGCCCTGAGCCTCAACCCGGACCGCCTCACCATCCGGGAGGTGCGGGTGCTGAACCCGGGGACAAAGATCATCATCTTCAAGGACAAGAGCCTCAATCTCGCCAAACTCCGGAAGCAGGAGACCCAGCAACAGACCCAAGTCGCGAAGCAATCCGGCAAGGAAGATCAGAAACCTTTTCCCGTGGCCGTGGAACGGGTCCGCATCAATAAAGGCGTGGTGGATTTTGCCGACCTTAGCCTGGTCCTGCCTTTTGCCACCCGGATCGAACAATGCAAAGGCGCGATCACCGGCATCTCCACCAAGCCAGCCAGCCGCGCCACGCTCAAGTTCAAAGGGAAGGTCGGCGAATTCGGTCAGGCAAAAGCCGAGGGCAGCCTCGTCCCGTCCAACCCAAAACAGTTCACCGACATCAAGGTTATCTTCCGCAATGTCGCGATGACGCCCCTGTCTCCTTACAGCGCCACCTTCGCCGGGCGCACCATCGCCTCGGGCAAACTCAACCTCGATCTGGGCTACAACATCAAGGACAGCGAATTGCTCGGGGAGAACTCGGTGGTGCTGCAAGATTTCACCCTGGGCGACCGGGTTGAAAGCCCCAGCGCCATGGACCTGCCCCTGGACTTGGCCATTGCCCTGCTCACCGACAGCCAGGGCAAGATCGATATCGCCATGCCCATACGCGGCAATATCGACCACCCGGAATTCTCGTACGGGCACCTCATCAGGCAGGCGCTGCTCAACCTGCTCACCAAGATCGTGACCGCGCCTTTTCGCGCCCTGGGCTCCATGATCGGCAGTACTTCCGAAAATCCGGACATAATCCTCTTCGAATCGGGCCGGGCGGAGTTGGCTCCGCCGGAGCAGGAAAAACTTAAAAATGTGGCCGAGGTGCTTGGCAAACGCACAGAGTTCCATCTCACCGTGCATGGCGGTTTTGAGCCTGACCTCGACGGCACGGCAATCAAGAGGTCGCAGCTACGCCGGACCCTGGTGCAGCAATTTGGAACAAAACCGGGCCCCGTGGCCTTTGACAACGCCAAAACCCAGCGCGCCCTGGAAAAAATAGCCGAAACCAAGTTGGCCGCCTTTCAAGCCGGCTATGAAGAAACCACCGGCCAAAAGGTCAACCGGGTCAACCCAGCCCTTGTCTTGCTTGGAAAAGCCAGCGAGGATTCCGCTTTCTATCAAGCCTTGTTTAAACATCTGGTGGAGACCGCACCCCTGCCCCAAACGGAGCTACAGACATTGGGCGAACAACGTGGGTTGGCCATCGTCCAGGAACTCACAAGCCGGTTCGGAGGGGATACTGCCAGGATAAGCATCGGCCCTGCCGTACAGACCGAGGCACAGGACAAGGCTATCCCCGCCAAACTGGAATTGGAGCTGCGCTGAAGGCAGTTCTTGTCAGAGTTCTCCATACGCTCGGCCTTGACAATGGCACACCAAAGATGCATACTGATGCATACAAATTATGCATCACAAGGAGAGCCGCCATGAGAACAACGCTCAATATCGAAGATACCCTGCTGGAAAAAGCTGCGAAATTGACCGGGATTACGGAAAAAACATCTCTGGTCAAGCTCGGATTGCAGGCGCTCATCGCCAAGGAAAGCGCGAAAAGACTCGCTGGCTTGGGGGGAACTGAAAAAAATCTGGAAATGATCCCGCGAAGACGAGCCGAGGAATCATGAGATGATTCTGGTCGACACCTCGGTTTGGGTAGATCATTTACGGTCCGGAACTATCGGACTTGACGCATTATTAAATGACGGCCAGGTAGTCTGTCACCCGTTTATCATTGGCGAGCTCGCTTGCGGATATCTCAAGAATAGAACGGAGATACTCAATCTCCTCCAAGAGCTTCCCATGGCGATCCGTGCAGATGACGAGGAACTCATCACATTCATTGACCAGTACACGCTGATGGGAAAAGGGCTGGGGTATATTGATATTCATCTGCTCATGTCCGCCATGCTGACCAAGATCCCTCTCTGGACAATTGACAGGCGGTTGCATGAAATTTCCTTACAACTTCGCTTAACCCATTGATGTCGCGGGGGCAGATATCCGAACTGACCCCCGAAAATATTAACGAGCCGACACCCATAGGAATTGGCAGCCATGATCGTTGATCGTTTACATAATCACAGATGTTATCCCTTTGGCAACGCGTGGCAATTGGCTTTTGATTTTCTCCTGTCGTTGCCTCCCGGCGCGGAAGAAAAAAAATACCCCTTGCTTGGCAATGACCTCTTCGCCATTGTCATGAGCTACCAAACAGGCTCACCGGAAACCGCCGAGATCGAAGCGCACCGGAAGTATCTGGATATTCAAGCGGTTATCACGGGCGAAGAGGGGATTGGCTGGAGCCAAGTCGAGGCACTGGAGATTGACTCGCCGTATGATGCAGCCAAGGATGCGGAATTATACAAACACCCGGCGCAAGGGCTACTGCGGGTGGACCTGTTTCCCGGAGATTTCATGGCCCTCTTCCCCCATGATGCGCATATGCCAGCCATCATGACCCAACAGGGTTCGGTCTTTACAAAAAAGGTGGTGGTCAAGATCGGCATGCATCTCTTGTAAAAAGAGACGGCTCCTCGACGTTTTGCGTGGAACCGGATAAGATCTTCTGAAAATTCGCCGTATTCCGCATAAGATGCCCAGGAGGGACATAAAAGGGATTTTTTTAGGGGTTTTTCCCTCTTGGCATCCAAAAGGCCGAGAACGAAATGGCGAAGAAGTGTCAAAAGAGGAAATCCATATAATATTAATGTTGGCATTCGGAAAGCACATATGAAATCTGGTACAGTTCGGATGTATGCCCCTGAGCAATGGGGAAGTTTAGAAAAGTTCAGTAAGTTTTACAGCGGTACATTCTCTCTTAGCGGAACGGGAAAGCGATCAGTTTCTGGAGCCATAAGTCACTTTCATAAAGCTGTAACATTAAGAGATTTAGCCAAAAAAATAACTCCGAATTTAGATGCGGATGAAGAAGAGTTGAACCAACACGGGTATACTCATGCCATTAATTCTAAGGAGTTATCAGCTGTATTAGAGGGTGTTATTTTGGAGCTTTATTCATCAGTTGACTGCACTAGAAAAGTAGTAACAGAAATATATTCGAAATACAAAGGCATACCAGACTCAACAAGAAAATATTTTCAAAATATTAAAAAGGGTAAAATTGACGATAGGTTTCCTGAGCAATTGATCCTTGCTGTTACTGAAGCGTCTTGGTATGCCGGATTCAGAATGATTAGAGATGAGTTAACACATCACGATACAGGAAGCTGCCATAGAGACAGAGATACAGGGAAAGTAAGATATATGCACAGCGGAATAAATATAAAAGGAAAACCCTTTGTTATTGAAGATATTTTTGAAAAAATAGAGCAAACATTTTCTGAGGTTAATCAGTTTGTGGGTAGAGTTTTCGCTTATTTATATACCCAGCTTAATGACGAACCTGTTCTTCAATTCTGTGGAATTTTTGGGGGACGAATATATACAAGGTATGTCGCTCCGAGTGAAGCAATAGATTTTCATAGTGGTATATGTGATGCAAGAAAATGGTTTGATTTAGATGGAAATCCAACATGTATCTTTGCAAATGAGTGTGGTGCATACAAAAATGCTAACAATAGCATCCAGCGGACGTCGTGAACGTCGGCGGCGCTGTCGCGGCAAGTTCATTGGCGCCGTCCGCTGATGCAAGACGTTCTGTCTGATCGGTTCACCCACTCAGGATTTACTCAAATCCACATGAAGCATCAAAGATATCCGAGTTTAAAAACTCTTTAATTCTCCCCAGCGGTTGTCTCACAAAACTTCTGAATCTCACCAAGAAAATCCGCGCCGTAGCGTTCGAGCTTATGGGAGCCGACGCCGTGAATCCGCAAAAAACCCTCGTTGTCAGTGGGCAGAAGGGCTGCCATCTCCGCCAGGGCGACATCGCTGAAAATGACAAAGGGCGGCACCCCGGCCGCATCGGCCAAACCTTTGCGCACCGCGCGCAATCTCTCAAACAGCTCAGGATTGTACTCCAGATCGCCGACCTTGCGCCGCACCGCCTTGGGCAGGGGTGCAACCTTGGCCCTGGGCTTGGCCATGCTGATGGTTTGCTCCCCGCGCAACAGGGGCCGGGCCGACTCGCTCAATTTGAGCACCGAGTAGTTGGACACATCCTGCTCCAGATATCCCTGCTGCACCAGATGGCGGAGGATACTGCCCCAGTACTCCTGGCTTTTATCCGCGCCGATGCCGTAGGTGGACAGCCGGTCATGCCCCAGTTGCAAAAGCCGCTCTTTTTTGGAGCCGCGCAGCACCTCGATCACATGCCCCACCCCGAAACGCTGATCCACCCGAAAAACGCAGGACAAGGCCTTGCGGGCGTCCTCCGTCACATCGACCAGCTCCGGCGGGTTGAGACAGATATCGCAATTGCCGCAATCCTGCTCCAAGCGGTCGCCGAAATAGCCGAGCAGCACCTGCCGCCTGCAGCTCAAGGCCTCGGCAAAGCCCACCATGGTGTTGAGCTTGTGGAGTTCGATCCGCTTCTGTTCCGCATTGCCGCTGTTTTCGATCAGGCCGCGAGCCAAGACGATATCACCGTAACCGAACAGGAGCAACGCCTCGGCCGCCAGCCCATCGCGGCCGGCGCGGCCTGTTTCCTGGTAATAGCTTTCGATGTTCTTGGGGATGTCGTAATGCACCACATAGCGGATATTCGATTTGTCGATGCCCATGCCAAAGGCCACCGTGGCCACGATGATCTGGACCTCGTCGCGCAAAAAATCCTCCTGCACCCGCTGGCGCTGGGGTGCAGGCAGCCCGGCGTGGTAGGCGGCTGCGGAAAACCCCGCATCGCGCAACTGCTCCGTCACCTTTTCCACGCGCTTGCGGCTCAGACAGTAGACGATGCCCGCCTCCTCCCGCCGCCCCTGCAAAAAGGTGGTGAGCTGGGCGAAAGGCTTGTGTTTTTCCAGCACGGTGTAGCGAATATTGGGCCGGTCAAAGCCGGAGACATAGCACTGGTTTGCGCGCAGGCCCAAACGCTCAAGGATGTCCTTGCGGGTATGGGGCTCGGCCGTGGCGGTGAGGGCGATGAGGGGGATGTCGGGAAAGAGCTGGCGCAATTGGCCGAGCTTGCAGTATTCCGGCCGAAAGTCGTGGCCCCACTGGGAGATGCAGTGCGCCTCGTCGATGGCGAACAGGGCGATGGGAATCTCGCGCAGCCGCTCGACAAACCCGTCGCTCATCAACCGTTCCGGCGCGACATAGAGCAGGTCCAGCTCCTGCCGGTGCAACTGGGCAAGAACCTGACGCGCCTCCTCGCTTTTGAGGGAGGAGTTGTAAAAGGCCGCCCGAACCCCGCAGGCGAGAAGAGCATCCACCTGATCCTTCATCAGCGAAATCAGAGGGGAAACCACGATGCCCACGCCTTTACGGTGCAGGGCCGGGATCTGATAGCACAACGATTTGCCGCCGCCGGTGGGCATCAGGACAAAGGCGTCTTCGCCCCGGATGAGTCCTTCAATAATCTCCTGCTGGGGGGGCCGGAAGGTGTCATAACCGAATATCTTCTTAAGGCTTTCCTGGGGGGTGGTGTGCGTGCGACTCAAAGATCTTCTCCCATATTTTTAATCGATCTTTGATCTTACCCATCACGACAACACTCCCGCCACCATTTATCGACCGGCCCAAAAGAAATTCTGCTTACCTGGCGATTTCAATCAAGTATTTCACCTTCATATGCAGTTAAAATCCCATTGGCACGCAGCCGAGCACCGGAGAGGCTGCCGAAAAAGGGCTTTGCACTGTCTGAGGCGCAGCCGAGTTTGCAAAGCCCCGGCAGCATCGAGGAGCACAGGGCATCCCGCCTTCGGCGGGACAAGAGACACAGGGTGCCCTTTCTTTGGTTCGTTTCTTTGGGCAAGCAAAGAAATGAACAGTACCGGCGTTGCCGAAAAATGTGTTTTGAGTTTTTAGGAGTCCATCAAAAATACCCCTGCATTATCTGCCGCAACCCCTCCTTGGAAACCTCCTGCCGAACGAGCGGCCCGTTTTTGAGCACCGCGAACTGCTCCTCGAAAAGCGGCTTCTCTATCTTGTAGATAACGCCGAGCGGAATACGCTCCCCGAATTCCAGGGCGATGCGCAGGGCCTGCCCATGATCGGTGGGATCATGGTCCTCACCAAGCTCATAGCAATGCTCCTTGTACCATTGATAGGTGTTGACCTTGTTGAACGAGACGCAGGGCTGCAGGATATCCACCAGGGCCGTGCCCCGATGCTTGATGGCCTGGGCGATGAGGCCGGCGAGATGCTCGGGCAGGCCGGCATAGCCGCGGGCCACAAAGGAGGCGCCCATGGTCACCGCCACGGCCACCGGGTTGAAGGGCGCGGCAAAAGCGCCGTGGGGCTGGGCCTTGGTCACGAACCCCTGCTCCGAGGTGGGGCTGGCCTGGCCCTTGGTAAGGCCGTACACCCGGTTGTCATGCGCCAGGATGGTGAGATCGAGATTGCGGCGCAGGGCTGCGAGAAAATGGTTGCCGCCCTCCCCGTACATGCAGCCGTCGCCGCTTTCGGCGATCACGGTGAGTTCGGGGTTGGCCAGCTTTGCCCCGATCGCCACGGGCAGGCTGCGGCCGTGCAGACCGTTAAAGACATTGGCTTTCAGGTAATGCGGCGCCTTGGCTGCCTGGCCGATGCCGGAAACCAGCAATACCTGGTGGGGGGAAAGTCCGCAGGCAACCAGGGCGTGCTTCAGGGAGTTGAGAATCCCGAAATTGCCGCAGCCGGGACACCAGGCGGTTTCGAATTTGCCGTATTCCTCGATGGATGTCATGCGCGTTCCTCCATGGCTGCAAGGCGTTCCACAATGTAGCGGGCGGTAAAGGGCAGTCCGTCGTAACGCGCTATCCTTTCAGGGATGGCAAAACCTGTCTCCCGCTGGATGAGCCGGGCAAATTGGCCGGTGGCGTTGCCCTCCACGCAGACGACCTTGCCGGAAGCCTGAAGAATGTCGAGAAACTGGTCAGGGACCAGGGGCCACACCTGGGAAAAATGGAGGCTGGCGACCTTCCTCCCCTGCCCGCGCAAAACAGCGGCAGCCTCCAGCACAGGGCCGAGGCTTGAGCCCCAGCAGACGAGGAGGAGGTCCGCGCCTTTTTCCCCGGTAAGCTCGGGCGCAACGGCCTCCTGCCTGAGCAGCTCGAATTTGCGGAGCCGCTTTTCCACCATACCGATGCGCACCCCATGGTCTTCGCTGATATGGCCGTCTTCGTCATGCTCGTCGCTGTCCGCCACCACCAGATGCGGCGAGATCCCAGGCAACAGGCGGGGCGAGAGACCGCTGTCCGTAAAACGATAGCGCTGGTAAGGGGTGGCCACGGCATCCGGCTCTGCCCCCGGCCTGACCGGAGTGATTGCCGCCGGGTCAAAAGGCGCTATTGGCCGGGAGGAATCGGCCAGGAACTGGTCGGTCAGGAGAAAAATCGGCGATTGGGATTGCTCGGCCAGGGACAAGGCCTTTTGGGTCAGATAAAAGCACGCTTCGATGCTGCCAGGGGCAAAGATTGCCCGGGGAAATTCACCGTGCCCGGCATGGAGGACGAATTCCAGATCCGCCTGCTCGGTCCGGGTGGGCATGCCCGTGGCAGGCCCTGGCCGCTGGGCCACCGCGATGAGCACCGGGGTTTCGGTCATGGCCGCCAAGCTCACCCCCTCGGCCATCAGGGCAAAGCCGCCGCCCGAGGTGGCCACCATGCTCACCGCTCCGGCATAGGCAGCGCCGATGGCCATGTTAATGGCAGCGATTTCGTCCTCGGCCTGCTCGATTACGCACCCCATGGCCTCGGCATGCCTGATCAGCTCAAGGACAATGGAGGTTGCCGGGGTCATGGGATAAAACGCGCAAAACTTGAGGCCGCCTGCCAGAGCGCCCAGGGCGATGGCCTCGTTGCCATTCAGCAAAAGACGATCCGCTTTCGGCGCCCCACCGGGCAGCGTGAACCCATGCTGCGGCACATGGGTTGCGGCCCACTCCCGGCTTTTTTCCATGACCTCCCGGTTTTCCGCCAGGGCTTCCGGATGTTTTTTGCCGAGCATCCCCTCCACTGCCTGATACAGGGCGTCGGATGGCAGACCCAGAATATTGCCGAGCAGGGCGAGGGCTGCCGTATTCCAGAGCTGCTCCGGGCCAAGCTCGGCAAAGGGCACCGCAATGACGCCCGGCAGGTCGGGGGCAAAGGAGGCGTCGGCAATGAGCAGCGCCTGGCCGGCCAGTTGGCCGCGATGCAACTCCACGGTTTCGGCATTGAGCGCCACCAGAATATCAATGGACTCGCGGGGCGCAAAAAATGGCCCCGCACCCAAACGGATGGCAAAGGTGTTATGCCCTCCGCGAATCCTGGAATGATAGCTCTGGCTGATAAAAATCTCATAACCAGCCCGAACCAGGGCCTTGCCGAGCAACTGGCCGATGGTCACCAACCCCTGACCTGCTTCGCCGCCAATAAGAAGCTGAATGTCCAGTGGCATGATCCGCCGCCCCCCTTGCGTTATTTTTTGATTGCCTTGTAACGGGCGTACAGATCGTGGATGCGGTGGCGCAGCTCGCTGATCTTTTTGGAGTCGTCCTTGGAGAGCCAGCGCGGTTCGCTGATCGCAAAGATTACCTTGGCCAGCTCGTCGAGCACGCCCTCGGTGGCAAGGCACCATTCATCCGTGCAGATATGGGTCATTTCCTTGGCCTCATCAATATCCTGGGCCACGAGATTGAGGGATTTTTCAAGATGCGCCAAAAAATCCCGATGCGCACGCAGCATGGTTTCTTCCATTTCAACCTGACGTTTCATGATGTTCCTCCTCTCATTTGGATGGTTCATGATCGGCGGACGGGAAAGATTCCCGTCTCGCCCTTGTCTGTTTATAGCTCCAGCAGACGGTGGTTGATCTCGATGCCCACCATGGCTCCCTGACCGGCGGCAATAATGGCCTGGGCCTTGCCAGCCTTAAGGGCGCCCAGGGCAAAGAGGTTCTTGATCGACGTTTCGCAGCCAGGATCGGTGGTGATTTGAGCCCCGTTGCCATCCCGCGCAAGACCAAGCCCGGCAAGGCAGGAATCGTTTACGGTGTAATCATAACTGAGCATGACCACCTCGCAGGCAACCTCCTGCCCGCCTGCCAGTTTCACCCCGGTCAACACCGCATCGCCAAGAAATTCCTCCGGAGTGCCGACAACAAAGGCAATACCATCCTCGGCCAGCAGTGCGGCATGATCCTCCGGCATGAGATCAGCCGGGAGGATGAGGGTGATATCCGGGGTGAACATCTGCCGCATGGCAAAGGCGAGGCGCATGGCGTCGAGGGAATCGCCGAGGATGACGAGTTTCTTGCCGGTGGTGCGGTAGCCATCGCAGTCCACACAGGTAAAGACCGTGCGGCTGAAGAACCGGTTCATCCCCTTGATCTTTGGCGGGTGCTCAACAACCCCGGCGGACACGATGGCATAGGGCGCTTGGTACTGGCCTCTTTCCGTGAGCACGGTAAAACCATTTTCGGCCCGCACCGAGAC
>JBAZSA010000028.1:0-20866 GCA_041662645.1 Desulfurivibrionaceae bacterium | reverse complement strand
CCGGCACCATAACCGACTCGGACGTCTTGCTCTCCGCCGCCTCTGACGCCTTCATCATCGGCTTTAATGTCCGTCCCTCGGCCAAGGTGCAGGAGCTCGCCAAGAATGAGAAGGTGGATATCCGCACCTACGACGTCATCTATCATGCCTTGGATGACATCAAAAAGGCCATGGTTGGTCTGCTTGATGCCCGTTTCGAGGAAAAGGTCATCGGTACGGCCGAGGTTCGGGAAACGTATCAGGTTCCCAAGGTCGGCACCATTGCCGGTTGCTATGTGACCGACGGCAAGATCGAACGCAATGCCAAGGTCCGGGTCCTGCGCGAAGGCGTGGTGACTTTTACCGGGCAGCTTGCCTCCCTGCGGCGCTTCAAGGACGATGTCAAGGACGTGCAGGCCGGGTATGAATGCGGAATCGGGATCGCCAACTACAATGACCTCAAGCTAGGCGATATACTTGAGTTTTTTGTCCTGAAAGAGCTTGAAAGAGAGCTGTAATGGCAGCAGGGAAAGCAAAATCGCGGTTCGGTCTTCCTGCCGGGCTCGTCCGGAGCGCGCCGAAAAGGCGCCCGATCCGGGTGGCGGACGCCATCAAGGCCGAGATTGCCTCGCTGCTTGTGCGCAAAATCAAGGATCCCCGCCTGTACAATATCGTCATCACCTCGGTGGAGGTAAGCGATGATCTTGGACATGCCCGGGTTTTGTATAGTATACTGGGTAATGAAGATCCCAAGAACGTTGCCAAGGGGCTGGAGAGCAGCAAGGGCTTTATGAGAAGCAGTCTGGCAAAGGCGCTGGAACTGCGGCATGTGCCGGTGCTTGAGTTCCGGCTGGATCTCGCGGGCCAGAAACAGGCGGAAATGGAGCAGTTACTCAGGGAGATAGCAAAAGAAGATGGATCATCCCCGTGACGAGATTGTTCGCACCCTGAACGCGGCCAAAAATGTTCTGGTGGCAACCCATATCCACCCGGACGGGGATGCCCTCGGTTCCCAGATAGCCATGGGCAATATCCTGCGCTCCCTTGGTAAAAATGTTTTTCTCTACGGTGAAGAGCAGGTTTCCCATCTGTATCGATTTCTGCCGGGAAGCGGTCAGATAGAGTCCTTGCTCCCGGCCCTGAACGGTTTTGACTGTGCCATTGCCCTTGACTGCGGGGATTGCCACAGGCTGGGCGCGGCCAAGGACTCCCTGTTGACCGTGCATCCCTTTGTGGTGATTGACCATCACGTCGGCCATCGGGAGTTTGGCGATCTGAGGTGGATTGCCCCGGATCGGGCCTCCACCGGCGAGCTGGTCTATGAATTGGCCGAGGCCATGGGCGCCGAGCTGAGTTTTGAAACAGCCTATTGCCTGTATGCCGCCATTGTTTCCGATACCGGCTCCTTCAAGTATTCCTCCACCAGTGCCGAAACCTTTCGTATTGCCGGCGAGCTGCTGCGCAAAGGGGTAAAGCCAGCGGAGGTTTCCGGCAAGCTGTTTGATAATTTCACGGTCAAGCGTCTCAATCTCATGCGGCTGGTGCTCGATTCGCTGCAATTGTATGCCGATGACCGGTTGGCAATCATCGCGGCCCCGCGGGAGATGTTTATCAAGACCGGCACCACCCAGGCGGATGCGGAAACCTTTATCAATTATCCGCGCTCTCTGAATACCGTCAAGGTTGCTGCCTTTTTAAAAGAAACCGAAAAGGATCTGGTTTCGGTAAGCCTTCGTTCCAAAGGCACGGAGCATGATGTGGCCCAGATTGCCGCCGCCTTCGGCGGGGGCGGCCACCGCAATGCGGCAGGGTTTAAGTTGCGGGATGCGAGCATTGACGAGGTGCAGGAGAAATTGCTGGCCAAATTGTTGCCCATGGTAACGCGTTAACCCGATGGAGCTTCTGCCGGAGATGCCAACTGAGGTCCATGATGCCCCGGTTGGGAAGAAACCCCCTGCCGAACCGGCCCTTGAGGCCGGTATTTTTTTGGTGGACAAGCCGGTGGGACCAAGTTCCTTCCGCATGGTGCAACTGGTGCGCCGGGCTCTGTCCATAAAGAAGGTGGGGCACGCGGGCACCCTTGATCCTTTTGCCTCCGGCCTGCTGATCATCTGTGCCGGCCGCCCGGCCACCCGCCTCATCTCGCAGTTCATGGATGGAAACAAGCGCTACGAGGCAGTGCTCAGGCTTGGTATTGAAACCGCCACCCAGGATCTTGAGGGAGAGGTTATTGCCCAACACGAAGTCAGGGCTTTCTCCCGTGAAGAACTGGAACACTGCCTGGCCGGATTTATGGGCGAGCAGTTGCAGACCCCGCCGCAGTATTCGGCGCTCAAGCACCAGGGCAAGCCCCTGTACCATTATGCGCGCCGGGGGATTATCATCGAAAAGGCGCCGCGGCCGGTAACCATCTTCCGGCTGGAGCTTGTGGATGCCGGGCCAGACACCATGCGGATTCTGGTGGATTGCAGCAAAGGGACCTATATCCGGACCCTGGCCGCGGATATTGGCCGCGCCCTTGGTTGCGGCGCCCATCTTGTTGCCTTGCGGCGTCTGCAAAGCGGGCCGTTCACCGTGGATAACGCGGTGGATGGCAGCCTGTTGCAGGAGCAGGTTCCGGCGCGGCAGGAGCTGCTGGCCAAAGTTTTGACCGTGGAAGAGGTTTTGGCGCAGCTGGCCCGGCCAGATTAATCGCCGCGCGGGAAAAAGCACGGCGCGACATTCAATTGACATTACCGCTGGGATCAATTATTAAGAAGCGTTACGCAATTAGGAATCGATGGTTGTAAAATTCTGTCGATCTCCCGAATTATTAATTTTAGTGCACGAGGAAGTCATGACACTGCAAGCGGACCAGAAAAAAGAGATTATCACCCAATACGCCCACCACGAGAAGGACACCGGCTCGCCGGAGGTGCAGATTGCCCTGCTGAGCTCCCGGATCACCTATCTGACCGAGCATTTCAAGGAGCACAAGAAAGACCATCATTCCCGGCGCGGGCTGTTGAAATTGGTCGGCCAGAGACGGCGCCTCCTGAATTACCTCAAGCACAAAAACGTTGATCTGTACCGCGACCTGATTCAAAAGCTTGGCATCAGAAAGTAGGATGCGATAACAGCCACCGCCTGGTTTACGGCGGTGGCTCCATTTTTGCCCCTGTGCAATCCGGCATCGCGCTTGTGTGCGCGATCGGGGCAGCGAAGACACCACCTTCCCATTGCGGCAATGATATTTCGGCTGCCCGGCGTTGCGCTAGGCGGCGTGGTTGCTGCCAGCAAGGGAAGGGGCGGTTGTCAGAGGAGAGTATATGTACAAAAAAGTAACGATTGATCTTGGCGGAAGGCCCCTCAGCATTGAGACCGGGCGTTTGGCAAAACAGGCAAGCGGCACGGCCCTGGTGACCTACGGGGAAACCGTGGTCCTGGTCACGGCCACCGCAGCCAAGGACCCCAAGGCTGAAATCGATTTTCTCCCCCTTACCGTGGAGTATCAGGAGCGGTTTTACGCGGTTGGCCGTATTCCGGGAAGCTTTTTCCGGCGGGAAATCGGCCGGCCCAGCGACAAGGAAACCCTGTCCGCCCGTTTTATCGACCGGCCCCTGCGCCCCCTGTTTGTCAAGGGATATCAGCATGAGACCCAGGTAATCGCCACGGTTCTTTCGGCCGATCAGAAAAACGATCCCGATGTGCTGGCCATGATCGGCGCCTCCTGCGCCCTGATTGTTTCCGACATCCCCTTCAACGCGCCGGTCGCCGGTGTGCGGGTGGGCTATGTGGACGGCCAGTATGTGCTCAACCCCTCCCCGGAAGAGTGGGAAAAATCCCGGATGAACCTCATCGTGGCCGGCACCAGAAACGCCGTGGTCATGGTGGAAGGCGGGGCGGACAGCTTGTCCGAGGCCGAGGTGCTTGAGGGCATCTTTTTCGGCCACAAGGCGCTGCAGCCCATCCTCGATATGCAGGAAGAGATGCGGGCCGCGGTGGGCAAGGCCAAGATGACGGTTACCCCGCCGGTGGTCAATGAGGCCCTGAAGGCCAAGGTGGAAGAGCTGGCCCGCACGGATATGCAGGCGGTTATCACCATGGCCGACAAGCAGCAGCGCAGCGAGCTGTACCATCAGCTGCAGAAAAAGGTTCTCGAGGCCCTGGGCGAAGAGTATGCCGACAGCCTGAAAGAGGCCAAGGAGCATCTCCATTCCCTGAACAAAACCATGATGCGTGACCGGATCGTCAAGGAGCAGTGCCGCATCGACGGCCGCCGTTTTGACGAAATCCGCCCCATCAATTGCGAAGTCGCGGCCCTGCCGCGGGTTCATGGCTCCGCCCTGTTTACCCGGGGCGAAACCCAGGTCATGGTTTCCGCCACTCTGGGCAGCGGCGAGGACGAGCAACGGGTCGAATCCCTGAGCGGCATGTCCTTCAAGCCCTTTATGCTGCACTACAACTTCCCCCCGTATTGCGTGGGCGAGGTCCGTTTCATGCGTGGCCCCAGCCGCCGCGACATCGGGCATGGCGCCCTGGCCGAGCGCGCTCTGGCCGCCGTGCTGCCCAAGAGCGACGATTTTGCCTACACGATCCGCATCGTTTCCGAGGTTTTGGAGTCAAACGGCTCCTCCTCCATGGCCACGGTGTGCGGCGGCAGTCTCGCCCTGATGGATGCGGGCGTGCCGATCAGAAAGCCGGTTTCCGGCGTGGCCATGGGCTTGATCAAGGACGGCGACACCATTGTCATCCTTTCCGATATCCTGGGTGATGAAGATCATCTCGGCGACATGGATTTCAAGGTAACCGGCACCGACGAGGGCATCACCGCCCTGCAGATGGACATCAAGATCGAAGGCGTCTCCAAGGAGATCATGACCAGCGCTCTTGCCCAGGCCAGGGGCGGACGTCTCCATATTTTGGAGAAGATGAAGATGGCGATCGAGCAGCCCAGAACAGAGGTGCCCGAGCATGCGCCCAAGATTTTCAGCCTGCAGATCAATCCCGACAAGATTCGCGACCTCATCGGCCCGGGCGGCAAGATGATCAAGTCGATCACCGCTGATTACGGGATCAAGATGGATGTCGAGGATTCCGGCAAGGTAACGATCTTCGCGCCCAACGGCCAGATCGCCCAGGAGGTCATTGCCAAGGTAAACGAACTTACCGCCGACCCTGAGATCGGCAGGATCTACGACGGCGTGGTCCAGAAGATCGTCGATTTCGGCGCCTTCGTGCAGATCATGCCCGGGGTGGATGGCCTGGTGCACATCTCCGAGCTTGAGAACAAGCGGGTCGAGAAGGTCACCGATGTTCTCAAGGAAGGGGACGAGGTCAGGGTCAAGGTGCTGGAGATCGACCAGCGGGGCAAGATCCGCCTGAGCCGCAAGGCTGTCCTCCAGGAGGAGGCGGGCTCCTGATCCGTCGTCGTATGCATTTGTGTTGATTCTTCCAAGGGGAAGGAGGGCGTGCCCTCTTTCCCCTTTTCCGTGTCGCACCATAACCAGTAAGGAAAATCGTGGCCAACAGCTACCAGAAAACCGTGCTCGACAACGGCATCCGGATCATCACCGAAAAGATTCCCTCCCGCACGGTTTCCGCGGGGATTTGGGTGGATGTGGGCGCGCGGGACGAACAGCCCCACAACAACGGGAGCGCCCATTTTGTCGAGCATATGCTCTTCAAGGGCACGCCCAGCCGGACATCCCAGCAGATTTCCCAGGAGTTCGACACCCTGGGCGGCATGTCCAACGCCTTCACCTCCGGGGAGACCACCTCCTATTACGCCACGGTCCTTGACGACCAGGTGGAGCGGGTTGTCGGGCTGATGGGGGATATCTTCCTGAATTCGCTTTTTGAGGAGGAAGAGGTGGTGCGGGAGCGGGAGGTGGTGCTCCAGGAGATATCCATGGTGGAAGACACCCCGGACGACCGCATCCACGAGCTGTTCACCGGCAGTCTCTGGGGTGAGCATCCCTTGGGCTATACGGTCCTCGGACGGCGGGAGGTTGTGGCAGCCATGGACTCCTCCGGTCTGCGGGAGTATATGCGGTGCGAGTACACGCCGGAGAGGATCGTCATCGCCGCCTCCGGCAATGTGGACCACGCACGGTTTTGCGGGCTGTGGCAGAAACAGATGGGCGACCTGTCCGGGCCGCCTCAAGAAAACAGCCGCCGCCAGCCGCCCACGGTTCTGCCCGCAGTGCGCAAGCTCCACAAGAAGAACCTGGAGCAGGCGCATCTGGTGCTGGGCACCTATGGTCTGCCCCTGGTGGCGCCTGAGCGGTATGCCCTGTATCTGCTGCACGTGCTCTTGGGCGGCAACATGAGTTCCCGGTTGTTTCAGGAGGTGCGCGAGAAAGAGGGGCTGGCCTATTCCATCTATTCCTACCTCTCCTCTTTTACGGACAGCGGCTATCTCGGCGTGTATCTGGGGGTTGACCCCACGGTGGTGAACAAGGCTTTGGCCGTGGTCGCCAGGGAAATCAAGGGGCTGCGCCAGAGCCGTGTTTCCGAGGAGTTGCTGGTTCGCGCCAAGGATTACGCCAAGGCCGGGATCTTTCTTTCCGCGGAGAACATGGAGTCACGGATGACCAGAATTGCCAGAAACGAACTGACCTTTGGCCGCTATGTCTCCTTTGACGAGGTTGCCGCGGGGTTTGACCAGGTGCGGCAAGAGGATATTTCCGGGCTGGCCGCGCGTCTTTTCAGTCAGCCGCTGTTCGCCACGGTTCTTGGCCCCCTCAAGGCAAAGGATATAGACTGGCGCCCCCTTGACCTGGAGTAAACGTTCAGCAGCACCGCATCTGCTTTGTCATCGGTCTGCTCATGTGCAATAGCACACTTCGCAGACCTCTTCCGCGCATCTGCGGTACTGCTGAGCGTTTACATGTTTTTCCCTTTCTGGTGAACGATTACGACCTGGAGTAAAACATCATGAAAGCACAGAGAGAAGAACCGCATACCATCCGGCTGTTGTGGCTCGATCCGTCAGCCCATGCCGATCTGCCCTTGCCCACTTACCACTCCGAATTGGCCGCAGGCATGGATGTGGCTGCGGCCGTGACGGAGCCGGTGGTGATCGGGCCTGGCGAGATCCGGTTGCTGCCTTCCGGTTTTGCCGTGGCCCTGGCCCCTGGCTATGAGTTGCAGGTCCGCCCCAGAAGCGGGCTGGCCATCAAGCACGGGATTACCGTGGTCAACAGCCCCGGCACCATTGATGCCGATTACCGGGGCGAGGTAAAGATCGGCTTGATCAATCTGGGCCGCGAGCCTTTCACCATCCGCCGGGGTGACCGGATCGCCCAGCTGGTGCTGGCCCCGGTTTGCCGGGCCACGGTAATCGCGGTGGACAGGCTTGACGAGACCCTGCGGCAGGATGGCGGCTTCGGACATACCGGCGTTTGAAAGGCACAGGTGCAAGGTGCAATGGCGAGAACCTTGACCGTGCCTTTTGGGGCAAATAATGCGATTTGCAAATGATCACAGGGTGCCGTAGATGCGCGAAAGAGGACTGCAAACTATAGCCAGCCTATGTGAGCAGGCCGATGACAAAGCAGATGCGGTGCCCTGTGATCATTTGCTGCGCTTTTGTGTTTTGGGCAGCGGCAGTAAGGGCAACGCGACCTTTGTCGAGTCCGGGCAAACGCGGCTGTTGATCGATGCCGGGTTTTCCGGCAAGGAGATCGAGCACCGGCTGGCCGGGATCGGGGTTGGAGCGGAAACCCTGTCCGGGATCCTCATCACCCACGAGCATGGCGACCATGTCAAGGGCGCGGCAATTCTCTCCCGGCGCTTCCGGTTGCCGGTCTTTATCAACGACGCGACTCTGGCCGCCGCCGGGGTGGTCTTGGATAACCTCCATCAATGCCATGCCTTTGTTACGGGAGAGACCTTTGTTTTTCAGGATTTTCAGATCCATCCCTACGCGATCTCCCATGACACCGCTGATCCCGTCGGGTTTCTCCTGAACAATGGCCGGGTGCTCATGGGTTACTGCACCGATACCGGGGTGGTGTCCAAACTGATGCGCCATCGGTTGAGCAATTGCCACGGGCTGGTGCTCGAATGCAACCACGACCCGGAGCTGTTGCGCAACGGACCCTATCCGCCATCCCTGCAACAGCGGGTGCGCGGGAAGAGCGGCCATCTGGCCAATGAAGACGCTGCCGGGTTTCTGAGCGATATCCTCCACGACGGCCTGGAGCATGTGGTCCTGTCCCACCTCAGCGAAACCAACAACCGGCCCCATCTTGCCCAGGAAGCCATGAACGCCATGCTGGAGACATTCCGGCAGCAGCGGGGCGCGTGCCCGGTGCCGGTGATCTCCCTTGCCCATCAGGACCGGGTTGGCGAGGTGGTCACTCTTCGAGGCAATGCTGGGTGATGGTGTTTAAGAACTGTTGCCCGTGGCGGCTGGGTGCGACCTCCTGCGTGCTGCCTGCTGATATCATGACCAATGTCCGGCAGCTTGCCCCCCTGGTGGACGATGTCCAGCTGCTCTTTTTTGAAAGCGCGGCCAAGAGCCGTTTGCCCCAGCCTCTGGATGTGCAGGTGTTGCGCGATCTTGCCGAGGAACACGACCTCACCTATACGGTGCATCTGCCCATTGACCTGGCCCTGGGCGCGGCATCGAAGGCTGAACGGCAGGAGGGGATCGATGAAATTCTCCGGCTCATGGCGCAATTGGCGCCCCTTGGACCGCAGAGCTTTGACCTGCATTTGATGCGGGAGCCGGACCTGCCCGACGGTGTCTGGCTCGATAATCTGACCGCCAGCCTTGAGGAATTATCCGCCGTTTTGGGCCAGGAGAAAAGGCTGGTTGGAGTCGAGAATATCGAGTATCCCTTCGGGCTGGTGGCCCCGTTGGTTGCGGAGTACGGCTTTGACGTCTGCCTTGATCTCGGGCATCTTGTCCACTACGGCCATGATTTGGAAGAAGGGTTCGAGCTGTTGCCCCGGGTTCGTCATCTCCATTATCATGGGGTGCAGGATGGCAAGGACCATCAGGGGCTGCATGACGCGGAGCAGGCCAGGATGCTTGGCAAACGGCTGATCGAAGCCGGGTATGACGGGGTGGTTACCCTGGAGATGTACAGCCTGGAAAAGCTGAAGGCTTCGTTGGTGCTTCTCGATGAGGCGTGGCAGCCGTTCAGTCGCAGATAAAAAATTACAAAGGCTTTTGCAAAAGTCCAAAAAGTTCCCTCCCCCCTCGGGGGGAGGGCTAGGGAGAGGGGGAAATAGCTGTAAATTCAGAGGGTGGATTTTCCCTCTCCCCCGGCCCCTCTCCCGCAGGTAAGCGTAGACTCCGAGCGGGCGAGGGGAGTAAGGTCAGACGCCTTTTGTTGTTTTACGAGAGCCTCAACAATATCGTAGCGCAAGTTGGCTGCGGAGAGATACAGGAGAAGAGAACATGATACGGACACCAGAAGAATTACAGGCCGCCTGCGCGGCCATTGAACCGGCCAGCAAGGATGTTTTGATTCAGGCCCAGGCTAGACTCGACAACCTGACCAAGCCCCAGGGAAGCCTCGGCAAGCTGGAGATGCTGGCGGCCAGAACCTGCGCTATCCGGAGAACCATCGCCGCCAAGGTGGATAATAAGATCATTCTCACCTTTGCCGGGGATCATGGCGTGGTGGCCGAGGGGATCAGCGCTTTCCCCCAGGAGGTGACCCCGCAGATGGTCCTCAATTTCCTGGCCGGAGGCGCAGGGGTCAATGTGCTGGCCCGCCATGTGGGCGCCGAGGTGCGGGTGGTTGATGTGGGGGTGGCCGTGCCAGTCGAGGCCGATGGGTTGCGGCAATGCAAGGTCCGGCCCGGCACCGACAACATGGCCAAGGGGCCGGCCATGAGTATCGACGAGGCTGTGGCCGCCATCGGGGTGGGCATGGCCATGGCCCGCGAGGCCATTGAGGATGGGGCCGAGATTCTTGGCACCGGCGACATGGGCATCGGCAACACCACCCCGTCCGCCGCGCTTTTTGCCGCGCTGCTGCCTGCCAAGGTATCCGATGTGACGGGCCGTGGCACAGGCATCAATGACGCCATGCTGCAACACAAGATCGCGGTGATCGAGCAGTCCCTGGCCGTGAACCGGGAGCGGCTGACTTCTCCCCTTGGGGCGCTGGCTGCCGTGGGCGGCCTGGAGATCGCCGCCATCTGCGGCTGTATTTTGCAGGCAGGGATCAGCAGGATTCCGGTGGTGGTGGACGGCTTTATCTCCAGCGCCGGAGCCCTGGTCGCCCTGCGGCTTGCGCCCAATGTGCTGGATTACTGCTTCTTCAGCCATATGTCTGCGGAACAGGGCCACCGGATTTTCTTTGAGAAGATGGGACTAAGCCCCCTGCTGCACCTCGATCTGCGGTTGGGCGAGGGCACCGGCGCGGCCCTGACCATGAATCTGGTGGAGGCGGGGCTCAAGGTTATGAACGAGATGGCCACCTTCGGCGAGGCCGGAGTGAGCGAGGCTGGTTGAGACCATGCTGCTGTATGCCAAGATTGCCATAGCCTTTCTCACCATCCTGCCTGTCCGGTTGCCTGGGGAGCTGCCCGCAGACGGGCTCAAGCGGAGCGCCGGATTTTTTCCTCTGGCCGGCTGGCTGATCGGCGGGTTTCTGGCCGGATGCGCCTGGATATGTGTCCAGGCCGGGCTTCCCCCCATGGTGAGCGCGGTGCTGCTGGTGATCCTTGGCGCATGGCTGACCAGGGGACTGCATCTCGATGGCTTGGCTGATCTGCTGGATGGCCTTGGCGGCGGGCAGACCCCGGAGCGACGGTTGGCGATCATGAAGGATTCGGCCATTGGCGCCTTTGGGGTGATCGGGTTGGTGCTGCTGCTTGTCTTGAAGGTTGCCTGTCTTGCCGCATTTGTTGCCACGGAAGGGGAGCCCCTTTTCTTTGCCCTGTTTGCTGTTCCGGCTACGGCCCGCTGGGCCATGACGACCTTGGCCTGCGGTACGCAATATCCCCGGGAGATTGGCACCGGTCATGCCTTTGTCGGTAAGGTTGGCCTGGGAGAGCTGGCGATGGGTGCTCTTCTGCTGACGCCGCTCATCTGGTGGAATTGGTCTGCTGGGTTGATTATTCTCGGGGCGGCAATGCTGCCTGGCTTCTGGCTCCGGTTCAAGGCGAGCAAGGCGCTGGGTGGGGTTACTGGCGATGTGTTGGGTGCTTCCTGCGAGTTGGGTGAGGTGTGTGGCTGGTTAGCGGCGGTAATGCTGCTCACTAATTGAGGCGCAAGTTTCTAAGCTGGTAAATGCTCTGAAATCACATCAGTCGTGTACTTTAAGAGCGTTTTAGCCCGTTCATACATTTCTTTAACTGCGGTCATATTCAAAGTGTCGCTAATGGAGAGTGACGGCGTTTTGCCATCAGTGCCTACCGGGTAACGAAATGCGTATGACCCCTGGTCGAATTTGTGAAGCAGGTCTTTTAAGTTGGCGAGCGAATTGGTTAGTTGATCATATTGGTTAATTATTTCCGAGGGGAGTGCGTATTTCTTGGCTATCTCGCGAAAGTGTCTATTGAAGTCTTGGTGTAGCCTCTCCAACTCATGTGCTTCAGGTCCTTTGAGTTTCAACGTGGAAGGCAAGCCACTAAATTTTTCGAGCTCAAGGATGTTCATCTTGTAACCCAATTCGAGGGTGTGTCGGATCAAGAAAAGCTGCGGTCGTGCGATAATGGCCACTTCGCTTTCTTTGGCCCTTTCGAAGACGAGATCTACCAGGCATGTATATTCTCCAAAATATCTCCACCACTCTGGTTGGCGTCCGAGCCGGATGTCATAATCCCATTTCCTTGCGTTACTGTTTAGAGCCATGTGTCATTGATCCTTGTCGTCTAACAGTCTAATGGGTGGCCTTTTGTTCATCATAGCACCTTCTAAGGTCAGATGTAATTTCTGTTTGTTTTTATCTGGTTATCACTGATCCAGTTTTTTTCCCATTGGCACGCAGCCGAGCACCGGAGAGGCTGCCGAATAGGGGCTTTGCACTGCTTGAGGCGCAGCCGAGTTTGCAAAGCCCCGGCAGCATCGAGGAGCGCAGGGTATCCCGCCTGCGGCGGGACAAGGGACACGGGTGCCCTTTCTTTGGTTCGTTTCTTTGGGCACGCAAAGAAATGAACATACTTACTTCATGTCTTATTTCCCGGAATTCCCGGATGAATCCATAAAAAAAGGGAGGGAGTCAATCGACTCCCTCCCTTTTTTCTTTCAACACTGCAACGGCCTGAAACGGGCACAAACCCCGTCCCTCTACCGCCGTACTCCTACAAATTAAACAGCAAATCGCTATAAGTCGGTACCGGCCAGATATCATCCGGCAGAATGGCTTCGAGCGCGTCGATGTCTGCGCGCAGGTCAACCATGGCGGGGAATACCTTGTCGCGGTATGCGGCGCCCTGCTTGGCCACGTCGGAGACGCCCTGGGCCTTCTTGGTCTCATCTTCCAGTTTGGCCAGCTTCTTGCCCGCGGATTCCAGGTGCTTGCCAACCTGCTCCAGCAAACCCTTCTGCACGGAGCCGTACTTGCCGGCAGCAGCCAGGGAGGCGCCGAGCTCACCGACAAAACGGATGGCCGCCGGGATGAACATGCGTTTGGTCATCTGGATGGCGGTGAGGGCCTCGATGTTGATGTGCTTGGCGTACTGCTCAACATAGATGTCGTAGCGGGAGTGGAGCTCATCTTTTGAAAGCACGTTGTACTTGCCGAACAGCTTGATCGCCTTGGGGGTAACAAAGGCCTTGAGCGCGTCCACGGTGTTGCGGGTGTTGGGCAGGCCGCGCTTCTCAGCCTCCTTGGCCCACTCGGCGGAGTAGTTGTTGCCGTTGAAGACGATCCGGCCATGTTTGGTCATGACTTCCTTGAGGATGGCGAGGATCTCCTTGTTCACGTCCTTGGCTTTTTCCAACCGGGTTGCGATCTCGTCCAAAGCCTCGGCGGCGATGGTGTTCAGCGCCACGTTGGGGCCGGAGATGGACTGGGCGGAACCGACCATGCGGAATTCGAACTTGTTGCCGGTGAAGGCAAAGGGTGAGGTCCGGTTGCGGTCGGTATTGTCCTTGGGAAGTTCGGGCAGGGAATCGACCCCGATCTTCAGGGTCTGGAGAGCACCCTTCTTGGCGATCTTCTCGCCCTTGGCCAGCTTCTCCAGCACGTCGGAAAGCTCCTGGCCCAGGAAGATGGAGATGATCGCGGGAGGGGCCTCGTTGGCGCCCAACCGGTGGTCGTTGCCGGAGCTGCCGCAGGTGGCGCGCAGGATGTCGGCATGGGTGTCCACGGCCTTGATCAGGGCCGAGATAAAGACCAGGAACTGGGCGTTGTCCTCGGGGGTTTGGCCCGGGTCGAGCAGATTGATGCCGTCATCGGTGGAGAGCGACCAGTTGTTGTGCTTGCCGGAGCCGTTTACGCCGGCGTAGGGCTTCTCGTGCAGCAGGCAGACCATGCCGTGGCGCAGGGCCACTTTCTGCATGGTCTCCATGACCAGCTGGTTGTGGTCGGTGGCCATGTTGGTGGTGGTGAACACCGGGGCCATCTCGAACTGGGCCGGGGCAACCTCGTTGTGTTTGGTCTTGGAGGAGATGCCCATCCTCCACAGCTCGATGTCCAGATCCTTCATGTAGGCGGAGACCCGGTCCTTGATGGCGCCGAAGTACTGGTCTTCCAGCTCCTGGCCCTTGGGGGCGGGCGCGCCGAACAGGCTGCGGCCGCAGGTCATCAGGTCGAGGCGTTGCAGGTAGTACTCTTTTTCCACCAGGAAGTACTCCTGCTCCGCGCCTACGGTGGAGCCGACGGTCTTGGAGGTGGTGTTGCCCATGGCCCGGAGTACGCGCAGGGCCTGCTTGGCGACCACGTTCATTGAGCGGAGCAAGGGAGTTTTCTTGTCCAGGGCCTCGCCCTTGTAAGAGCAGAAGGCGGTGGGGATGCAGAGGGTCACGTCGCCGGATTCATCTTCCTTGAGGAAGGCGGGGGAGGTGCAGTCCCAGGCGGTGTAGCCGCGGGCCTCGAAGGTGACGCGCAATCCGCCGCTGGGGAAGGACGATGCGTCCGGCTCGCCCTGGATCAGCTGCTTGCCGGAGAACTCCATGATCACCCCGCCATCGTCGGTGGGGGAGATGAAGGAGTCGTGCTTCTCGGCGGTGATGCCGGTAAGGGGCTGGAACCAGTGGGTGTAATGGCTGGCACCTTTTTCGATGGCCCAATCCTTCATGGCGTTGGCCACAACCGAGGCAACATCCGGCGGCAGGGCGGAGCCGGTGTTGATGGTTTTCTGCAGCGCCTTGTAGGTCTCTTTGGGGAGCCTTTCCTTCATGGTTTTGTTGTTGAAGACGTTGGAGCCGAACAGCTCGGGCACGGCCATCATGGTCTGGTCGTAGTCGTTGCCACAACCGCAGTTGCAAGTGTCACTCATTGTTTTTCTCCTTATTTTTTGGTGCCAAAGGGTAAGGTTGAAAATTCCCCACGCCCGATGGAGCAGGGGGTGGTAGCTGCTTAAAGCCAACCGCGGGCGGTTTGGCGTTGTATCCGTGCGCTGGGGTTACCATTGCAGTTTTGCTCCCGTGCCGGTCTCGTTTTCCGCGATATGGAGAAGGGCCTTGGAGACCTCTTCCTGGAAGGAGAGGTTGTTGATTTTGGTGGCAAAGGAGTCCAGGGTATAGAAAACATCCACCACCTGATCGCCGTCCGAGCCGATCCTGGCCCGGTGGATATTGATTTCGAAATCGGCCAGGGTCCGGGTGATGTCGTAGAGCAGGCCTGGGCGATCGTTGGCGAAAACTTCGATGATCGTATACTGCTCCGAGGCCTTATTGTCTATAACAACCCGTGGGGCGGCCTGCACGTTTTTTTGGCCCGGGGCGCGGTAGGCGGTGCGGAACTTGTCCACCAGCCGGTGGCTGAGGCCGAGCCGGTTTTGCAGGGCCAGGTTGAGATCGTCGCCCAGCGCCCGCCAGTCCTGCTCCGCGTAGGTCTGCTCCGCCGCCGGGCGGACATTGAGCACATCCACCGCCGTGCCGTCTTCCCAGGTAAAGATCTGGGCGCTCACCACATTGAGGCCATGCAGGGCCAGGGTGCCGCAGATCTTGGCCAGCAGGCCGGTGGAGTCGTGGGCCATTACCAGAACCGACCAGAACAGGGTGTGATCCGCAGCTTCGGTGATGGCCTGTTTTTCGTTTTTTAACCTGCCGCGCAGCCGGAGATGGTGGGCCACCTCTTCCGGGGGGAAGCTCAGCAGATATTCCTCCGGCAAAATTGTGCCATCGGCCGGGGCCGCTTTCCCCATCAGCGCGCAAACCTGCGCAAGCATCCAGTCCGCACCCTGACTTTTGTCGGGAAGGGTGGCATCCTTTCGTTCCAGCAGGTGGGCGATCTTGAGGGATATCTCCAGAAGAAGGGCACCCTTCCATTCGGTCCAGGCCGTGGGGCCGGTGGCCTTGGCATCGGCAACGGAGAGCAGGTAGAGCATGGTCAGGCGTTCCGGAGTCTGGATCTGCCCGGCGCATTGCCGGATAAAGGCGTCATCCTCAAGGTCTCGGCGCAGGGCGGTCACGGTGAGGAAGAGATGTTTCTCCACGAGAAAGCTGAGGCAGGAGGTCTCCGCTTCGGTCAGCCCGAGGCGCTTGGCGATTCCCGCGGCAAGTTTGCCGCCGCGCTGGGCGTGGTCTTCATGGTGCCCCTTGCCGATATCGTGCAGGAGCGCGGCAAGGGCAAGGACATGGGGCGATTCGACGCCTGCGAACGGGGTTTTGTTGAGGGAAAGCTTTTTTAGCTCCGCCACGGTTTGGAGGAGGTGCCGGTCAACCGTGAATACATGGTACACATCGTGCTGGGCCAGGGCGCGAATCTGCTCGAATTCAGGGAGGTAGGCGGTGAGCAGCCCGGTGTCCAGCATGACCGAAAGGACACCCTGCACGTCCCGCGCGTTTTCCAGGACATCGAAAAAGGCCTTGGCCATGCGTTTCGAGTGGCGCAGCCTGTCGTCCACCAGGTGGAGGTTGGCGGTGACGATCTTTCTGCTCCGGTGATGGATTTCCAGGCCGGTTTTTCCGGCCTGGGCAAAGAGGCGCATCAGCAGGTAGGGTCGTTTCTCGATCAGGGCCTGGTCGGTGAGATGGAGGCGGTCCTGGCGCACCGTGATTCCGGGCTCGATGGCCTGTTCAACCGGGTTGGCGCGAGGGGCGCCCAGGGTTTCATCGACATGTTCAAAAAAGAGGTCCGTGGTGGTGGCGATGGTTTGCAGATGCCGGTAGATATCCTGCATGAAGCGCTCAACCCCGAGGGTGCCCCGGGTGTCGGAATATTTGAAACCCTTGGCCATCTCTTCCTGATATTCGAAAAATAGCTGGTCGTTTTTCCTGCCGCTGAGGTAATGGAGCCGGTTGCGGATCTTGATCAAAAAATCCCAGGCTTGGGCAAAGGATTCTTTTTCCTGGGGCGAGATCAGCCCGGCCTCTTCGATGGTCTGAAGTTCCTGCAGGCCAAAAAGGGCGTGGCTCACCCAGAGCATAGCCTGGATATCGCGGAAGCCGCCGCGGCTTTCCTTGATGTGCGGCTCCAGCTGATAGCTGTGCATGCCATAGCGCTGATGGCGTTCATTGCGGTGCTGCATCATGTTTTGCAAGAATTCCCGTCGGTGCCCCGCTATTAATTCCTGGTGGAAGGCCTGGCGCATTGCAGTGAAAAGCGGCTGCGAGCCAGCCAGATGGCGCGCGTCCAGCAAGGCCACCTGAAAAAAGAAGTCCTGCCTCGCATCAGCCAGGCAGGCATCCAATGTTCTCACCCCGTGTCCAACCTCAAGGCCCGCATCCCATAAAGGGTAGAACAGGGCCTCGCTCGCCGCCTCAAGGCGATCCTCGGCCTCGGGCGTATGGAGCAGGAGAAGGTCGATGTCCGAATACGGAAAAAGCTCTCTTCGGCCATAGCCTCCGAGAGCCACAAGACTCATGCCTTCTCTTGCCTCCGGACAGTTGGCGAAGCAGGCAATAAGATAGTCATCGATGAGCTGCGAGTGTTTGTGGAGCAGGGGTTGACCGCTCAACCCCTGGCGCCAGAGATACTCCAGGGCGTCCCGCTTTGCCCGCAGCTCAACATCAACCACCCTAGATCGCCTCTTTTCCGGTTTCCCCCGTGCGGACGCGGATAACCTCTTCCACCGGCAGGACAAAGATTTTGCCGTCGCCGATCTTGCCGGTGTTGGCGGTTTCCCGGATCCTGTTGACCACGGCATCCACCATGGCGGCCTCCACGATGATCTCGATCTTGACCTTGGGGATGAAATCGACGATGTATTCCGCGCCGCGGTAAATTTCCTTATGTCCTTTTTGGCGGCCGTACCCCTTGACCTCGGAGATGGTCATGCCCTTGATGCCCATTTCGTTCAAGGCGTCCTTGACCTCGTCCAGCTTGAACGGCTTGATGATTGCCTCGATCTTTTTCATAAACTTCTCCTTTTCTTCGCAGTGGCAGTGTGCAGCGGCGGGGATGGTGCGTGGCAGTCCCCGCAACGCGGACGCTGTTAGAGTGAGTACCCGATTTCGCTGTGCTGGGTCAGATCCAACCCCTGTTCCTCTTCTTCTGCGCTCACCCGGAGACCGATCACCAGGTCAACAACCTTGAGGATAATGAATGTTACCACAACCGAGTAAGCAATGGTTGTCAGGGCGTCCATGGCCTGGATTCCCAGGAGCTGCGGATTTCCGAAAAAGAGGCCGTCCTTGCCCGCAGCATTGACCGCGGTGGTGGCGAACAGGCCGGTGGCCAGCGCGCCCCAGAGGCCGCCCACACCATGGACCCCGACCACATCAAGGGCGTCGTCGTAACCCAAGCGGCTTTTGGCGAGGACCGCGAAGTAGCAGAGGGCGCCGGCCACCAGGCCGATGAGCACCGCCGAGGTGGAGTTGACAAACCCGGCTCCGGGGGTGATGGCGACCAACCCGGCGATGGCGCCGGAAGCCGCGCCCAGGGTGGTGGGTTTACCCTGCACCAGCCATTCCGCGATCAGCCAGGAAAGCAGGGCCGCGCCGGTGGCGACCTGGGTGGTGAAGAAGGCGTTGACCGCAACACCGTTTGCGGACAGAGCGCTGCCTGCGTTGAAGCCGAACCAGCCGAACCAGAGAATGCCGGCGCCCAGCATGGTCATGGTCAGGTTGTGCGGATGAAAGGACTCCTTGCCCCACCCCTTGCGTTTGCCGAACATCAGGGCGGCGACCAGGGCTGCCGCGCCGGAGTTGATGTGGATGACGGTGCCGCCTGCGAAATCAAGACCGCCGTGGCCGCTGATCCAGCCCCCGCCCCAGACCCAGTGGCACACGGGCAGATACACCAGGGTAGACCAGAGAACGGTGAACAGCAGAAAGGCCGGGAATTTGACCCGCTCCGCAAAGGTGCCGGTGATGAGCGCCGGGGTGATGACGGCAAACATCAACTGGAAGGCGCAGAACAGCAAATGGGGGATGGTGGCCGAGTATTTGCCGGGCTCAAGGCCGACTCCGGCGAGACCGGCCCAGTCAAGATTGCCGATCAGGCCGTTCACGTCAGGGCCAAAGGCCAGGGAGTAGCCATACACCACCCAGATGATCGAGACAACGCCAAGGCAGATAAAACTCTGCAAAACCGTGCTTAAAACATTTTTTGAGCGAACCATGCCACCATAAAAAAGCGCCAGCCCCGGGGTCATCAGCATGACCAGGGCGGTGGCAATCAGCATGAATGCGGTATCACCTGTGTCCATCAACGTATCCTCTCTCAGTGCTTGTTGTTTGAAGGTGTTCGTTTGTCAGTGGGTAGCTATGCATGCTGAAAAAGGTAATAGCAAATGTCATGCCAGAGAGTTCTATATTGTGTAACTGTATGATTTTATTTGTATTGTATTGCTTGTTCGCTACTGGATACGGCTTGGGAAAAAGAACAAAAAAGTGATAATTTTTTAAATTAACTACAGAATTGTATTTTCCTTGTATCGGGATGGGCGCGGGAAACGAAGGATCAGGAGAGGTGGTACTGGTTGAAGATGATTGATTCGATGGGGGCATCAGGCCATTGTTTCATGAGCCAGGCGCGCAGTTCCTTGTTCATTTCGCCACGGGCCAAGGAGAAATGGCGCAATTCTTCAAGGGGCTTGTTCTGGAAGAATTGATAGATGATGTCGCGGACAAAGATTTTTTTGTCCGCGGGCGGGTCTTCCTGTTCCGCAAGGGAAGCGATCAGGGTGATGTCGACAATGACAAAGGTTACGGGTTGATCACTGTCCGGGTTGTTCACCGGGATAATGAAAGAGGGGAAAGCCCATTTTTTTCTGACCTTGCCCGGGTGAAGCTGGCTGGCTTGGTTGGCGTCCCCTGCGACCGTGGAGTCAGTTGCGGCGCCTGGCTGGGCAGGAGAGGCTGTCTGGTCGAGGGATGGGGGGGGCTTGGGGCCGCCAGTTAAAACGAACAATATCCCAATAAGGAGAAAGGGGAGGGCGTACAGGGGGATGCGTACAAAAATGGGAAAAGACTGGAGGCGGAGGAACTGTTTTTGCGCGACCGTTTTGGCGGAGAGGAAAAGGGCTGTTATTGCCCCGGCCCCGGCAAGGAGTTTTGCTGGCTGGGCGCCGGGGGAGCTTTGCTGATCCGGGATGCCGGACAGAGTTTTTTCCAGGGAGGAATCGAGGCCTTTGGAGGCCACCCCTGCCGTTACTGTCGGCTCGTTTTCCTCAAGGAAAAACTCTTCCTCCTTTCCGTCGGAGAAAAAGGCATCATCCTCGGCCTGGAAGGCGGATTCCCAGTCCTCGCCCCAGTTCGTTTCGTCGTGCTCGGCAGGAGCCTCCTTGCTGGCGAACTGGTCAACAGACTTGGGGCTGTCGTCGGCCATTTTTTATATCAGAATATTTTGTTGAGTTTTTCGGACAGAGTTTCGGCGGTGAACGGTTTCACGATATACTGGCTGACCTTGGCCTTGACCGCCAGGATAATATTGTCCTGCTGTGCTTCCGCAGTTACCATGATGAAAGGCGTATTGGCCATGCTGGCGTCAGCCCGCACAGCTTTCAGCAAATCCAGGCCGGTCATCTTGGGCATGTTCCAATCCGAGACGATAAGGCCGATTTTTTCCGATTTCAAGACATTCAGGGCGGTGGTGCCGTCGTCCGCCTCAATGATATTTTTGAAGCCAAGCTGGGTGAGAATGTTTTTGACTATGCGGCGCATGGTGGCAAAATCGTCAACCACGAGAATTTTCATATTCGGATCAGCAGCCATATTTCCTCCCTACAGCTTTATGGTACGAGTGGCTTGGGCATGTGTGCAGTGTGGATAATCAAACCGTATTTTATTTATTGTAACTGTAACATCTGGTTTTGGAAATAAAAAAAGCGAGTTGTGGAGAGCCGCCCTCTTCCGCCGGATCTTTTTCCCTGGCCTTGCGCAAGGGATGTTGTGCGCTTCCGGGGCGGATCAACTCGCCAGACTTTTTTTCAGTTTGGTGCGGAGGCGGTACATGGCCTTGCTGTGCATCTGGGAAATACGTGATTCCGTATAGCCCAGGACCTCGCCGATTTCCTTCATTGTGAGTTCGTCCTGATAATAGAGCGAGACAGTCAGTTTTTCCTTTTCCGGCAGATCGGAGATGGCACCCGCGATGAGTTCCCTGATCTGGGCCAGGTTGATGGCTGTAAAGGGATCATTGTCATCCATGGCAAAGGTCTCGGCCAGGGTGGGATCGTTCGCCTCCGTTGCCTTTTGCCGGAGAAACTCGATGTCCATGAAGGAGACGGATTTGGTCTCGTCGAGCAGCTTGTAGAAATCATCAAGGGAAAGCCCCATGTTTTGGGCTACTTCCTCGTCCGTTGCCGGTCTGCCCTTCTGTTTTTCAATATCGGCGTAAGCTTTTTCCAGGTCGGTTGTTTTTCGCCGGATCGAACGGGGAAC
>JBAZSA010000027.1:0-21149 GCA_041662645.1 Desulfurivibrionaceae bacterium | reverse complement strand
ACATAAAGCGCTCGGGCGCCACCAGCATTCCGGATGTGCTGCGCATGGTGCCGGGCCTCCAGGTGGCACAAATAGACGCCAACAAGTGGGCGGTGAGCAGCCGGGGCTTCAACGGTTTTTCCTCCAACAAACTGCTGGTGCTCATGGATGGCCGCACCCTGTACAACCCGCTTTTTTCCGGAGTCCTCTGGAATGCCCAAGACACCATGCTCGATGACATCGAACGGATCGAGGTCATCCGCGGCCCAGGGGCCAGCCTCTGGGGCGCCAACGCGGTCAACGGCGTCATCAATATCATCACCAAGCACTCGGCGGACACCCAGGGCGGCCTGCTCACCGCGGGAACCGGCACCGAAGAAGAAGGCTTTGGCTCCCTCCGCTATGGCGCCAAGATCAATGACCACACCACCTACCGGGTATACGGAAAAAATTTCTCCCGCGACGATTTGGAGTTTGCCGACGGCAGCAAGGCCAATGACGACTGGCACCAGTCGCGCGGCGGCTTCCGTTTGGACAGCGGAGCCCCCGATTCTCCCTATGCGTTCACCATTCAGGGAGACGGATACAACGGGAATGCAGACGCCACAACGAACATCCCCTCAACAACCCCGCCCTACACAACCAACATCAACAACCCAAGCAATATCAGGGGCGGGAATCTCCTGACCCGGTTGACCAGAAAAGAAAACGACACCTCGGAGATGTCGCTGCAGGCATACTACGATCTGGCCAGGAGCAATGACCGGCTTTTGGGCGACGAGCGAGGCACGGCGGATATCGAATTCCAGCATCGCTTTCAGGCCACCACGAAACAGGAGCTTACCTGGGGGTTGGGTTACCGCTACACCCATGATATCTTGGAAAACAGCGCGACCTTCTCCTTTGATCCGGCCACCAGAACCGATACGTTGTACAGCGCCTTTCTCCAGGATGAAATCACCCTGGTCGATGATCTTCTCCGGCTCACCCTGGGCTCCAAATTCGAGCACAACGATTTCACCGGCTACGAGGTCCAGCCCAACGGCCGGTTGCTCTTTACCCCGCACAAGCACCACACCTTTTGGGCGGCGGTGAGCCAGGCAGTGCGCACCCCCTCGCAGGCCGACCACGACATCCGGATAAGCAGCGCCATTGTTCCCAGCGCGGCAATCCCCTTCCTTCCTCCTGGTCCGGGGTTGGCGGAGGTTGTCATTAACGGAAACGAGGATTTTAAGTCCGAAAAACTCATTGCCTACGAAATCGGCTACCGGGCCCAGGTGCATGAAAAACTCGCCTTTGACGCCACGGCCTTCCTCAACGACTACAGCCGGCTGCGAACAACCCCTCCATCGGCAAATTTTGTAACCATGAATAGCATGCCTTATCAGATCAACTATGAGGCCGGAAATACCATGGAGGGAAACACCTACGGCTTCGAGCTGGTGGCCGATGCCAAGCCCCTGGACTGGTGGCGGCTGCAATTGGCCTACACCTTCCTGCGCCTTGATTTGCACGAAACAGGTCAGGGTCTTTTGGCGAGCGAGGATGCAGAAGGGGAAAGCCCTCGCAACCAGATTTCGCTCCGCTCCATGATGAACCTCCCCAACAACGTCACTTGTGACACTTGGTTGCGCTACGTTGACAACCTGCCAACCTACGGCATCGACAGCTATTTTGCGCTCGACGCCCGAATCGGCTGGCAGGTCCATCCCCAGGTCGAGCTCTCCCTGGTGGGCCGGAATCTGCTCGATGACGCCCAGCCCGAATTCGGCTATTTGTTCATCAACACCATTCCTTCGGAAATTGAGCGCAGCGTCTATGCGCAAGCCCGCATGACCTTCTAGGCAGGGGTAAGATGACGACTGGCATTTCAAAGAAACAGCCGACTCTGGACAGCACACGCCTCTTCGCGGCGTTCGTGCTCCTGCTTGTCTTGTGCCTGCCTTTTGGCAAGGCATATGGGGCGGACTATGAGGAGTATGAACTCAAGGCGGGCTTTCTCTACAATTTTTTCAATTTCATCAAGTGGCCGGATCGTTCTTTTGACTCCCCCAAAAGTCCTTTTATCCTGGTCCTTGTCGGCAACGGGGGCAATAACCGCACCATTGAACATGCCTTGCGAAAAAGCGTTGTCGGCGCACGGCCCCTGAAGATTATCATCACCACCTCTGCCGAGAACCTCGACGAGGCGCACATGGTTTTTTTCCTGGAGTCCTATAAAAATCCCGACCTGCCGAAGATTTTGGCCCAGCTCAGGGGAAAACCGGTGATCACCGTGGGCGAGGAGAAAAACTTCATCGCCCTGGGCGGCGATATCAACTTCGTGCAAAAAGGAGCGAAGATTAAATTCCAAATAAATCCTGCTTCAACGGAAAAAACTGATCTCAAAATCAGCTCCCGGCTTCTCATGCTGGCCGTTGCCCCGGAGCAATCGGCAACAGAATACGACAGTCCCATCCGCGCCACAGCCCCTGGCGCCAGAACCTCGGACCTGAACCAGGAAACAGCAAGGGAACATGGAATACTTTAACAAGCTCCCGATCCGGAAAAAACTCCTGCTGATAATCATGCTCGTTACCGGCGGGGTAATGATTTTTATCAACAGCGTCATGTGTGCCTACGATTTTTTCACCCTCAGGCATGTCCTGGTAAAAAACCTGGCCGTATTGACCAAGGCCATCGCCGACAACGCATCATCCACCGTGGTTTTTTCCGATCAGGACGCCGCCGCGGAAACACTGCTGGCGCTGCGCGCCGAACCCTGCATCAAATATGCGGCCATCCTCACCCCGGACCACCGCGTCTTTGCCACTTATATCAATGACAAGACCATGAACACGGGCGGATTTCAGCCGCCGGTCATGCCGCTCAACACCCCGGTCTTTGGGGACGATTCCATCGATTTTCTTACGGAAATAAAACTCCAGGATAAAACAGTGGGGATGGTCTTTGCCCGCTCCGATCGCCATGATGAACCACTCCTGCTCAAGCGGTATTTTCTGGTCGCCCTCCTGGTCATGGCGGTAACCTTTTTTCTCGTCTGGCTTATCACGGGAAAATTGCAGCAGGTTTTTACCAAGCCCATTGAACAGCTTGCCGCAACCATCCGCGGGATTACGCGCAATCAGGATTATTCCCTGCGGGCCCCGGTGAAAAACAAGGACGAGATCGGCGCCTTGACCATGGGCTTTAATGAAATGCTAGGCGAGATTGAAATCCGGGATCACGCCCTCACCCAGGCACACAGCGACCTTGAGGAGAAGGTCGCGGCGCGGACCCAGGACCTGTTTCTGGCTAAAGAGGCCGCGGAGGCGGCAAGCCGGGCAAAATCGGAGTTTCTGGCCAACATGAGCCATGAAATCCGCACCCCCATGAACGGGGTCATCGGCATGACCCAGCTGGCCCTGCAAACCAATCTGACCGAAGAGCAACGGGATTTTCTTGAAACCATCGACCTTTCGGCCAACCGCCTCATCCAGGTTATCAACGATATTCTGGACTTCTCCAAAATAGAGGCGCACAAGCTGGACATCACCTCCAGCGATTTCAACCTTCGGGAAACCGTCGAGGAGACGACGCAGGAGTTGGCGGGCAGGGCGCACGAGAAAAAGCTGGAGTTGGTGTGCCATATCGAGGAGGATGTTCCGGAATTGCTTATTGGCGACGCCTTTCGCCTCCAACAGATTTTAACCAACCTGCTGGGAAACAGCATCAAGTTCACCGAATCCGGCCAGATCCTCCTCAACGTGGAACGCAAGGGGGAGTACGACGGCGTGGTTGAACTGCTCTTTGCGGTCTCCGACAAAGGCATCGGCATCCCCGAAGACCACCAGCAACGAATTTTTGACGCCTTCAGCCAGGTGGACAGCTCCATGGCCAGAAAATTCGGCGGCACCGGCCTGGGGCTCTCCATCTCGTCGCGCCTTGTTCAGCTCATGGGGGGCCGTATCTGGCTGGAAAGCATGCCCAATGAAGGTTCCACCTTTTACTTCACAATCCTCTGCCAAAAACAGTCCGGAGAAAATGCCGTCGGGCAGGCCTCTCCGGCCTTTCTTACGGGAAAACCCGTTTTGGTTGTGGACGACAACCTCATCAACCAAAAGATCCTGCTCCAAAAACTTGCGCAACTTGCCATGCCGGCCCAGGCTGTTTCCGGCGGCGCGGAGGCGCTGGAAGTTTTACAGGCGCGCCTTGATACAGCCGCGCCCTTTGCTCTGGCCATTATCGACATCCAGATGCCGGACATGGACGGCTTCACCCTGATTGAAAAAATCCGGCAGCACCCTCGCCTGGCCCAGCTGCCGGTGATCATTCTCACCTCCGCCGGGCTGCCGGAAGACAAGGAAAGAAGCAAACGCCTCGGGGTGCATGCCTATTTGCTCAAACCCTGCCGGCAAAAGGATCTGCTCAAGAGTATCTCCACCGTTTTCGTGCGGGCGGAACAACCACCAACTCCGCCTCAAGCCCCCATGGGGGCGAAGAAAAAACTCCATATCCTGCTGGCGGAAGACAATCTCGTGAACCAAAAAGTGGCGTGCGGCCTGCTCAAAAAAGAAGGGCATTCCGTGGTTATCGCCAATAACGGCCTGGAAGCCGTGGAAAAATACGGGACCGGACATTTCGACCTGATTCTGATGGATGTGCAGATGCCGGAAATGGATGGCTTTGAGGCAACCGAGAAAATCCGCGCCCAGGAACACGGAACCCCGCACCACATCCCCATCATTGCCCTGACCGCCCACGCCATGAAAGGGTATAGCGAGAAATGCCTGGCCGCCGGCATGGACGGGTACGTCTCAAAACCATTCACCATTAAAACGCTCACCGAGCGGTTAACCACCCTTTCTTTTCCAGATTTCCGCAATAACGCCTGAACACATGGCGAGCCTGCCCAAACAACCCATGAACACCGCGCCCCCCTTTAAGCCAAGAGCAGACCACCTTCCCCTCTCGGGCGACATCCTTGAAATGGTCACCAGTCACATCGGGGCCGGACTCGCCGTCATCTCCCCCAACTTCACGGTTCTCTGGACCAACGGGGTCTTGGAAGAGATTTACGGCGACACTGTGGGCAAGATCTGCTACCGCACCTATCAACAGCAGGAAACCGTCTGCCCCTGGTGCGGGGTCAGGGAGGTTTTTGAACAAAACCGGGAACGGGTGGTCAAGGAGGTCGCCAGCCGGGATAAAAACGGCGACCCTATCGATTTAGAGATCATTGCCACCCCGATCCGGGATACACAGGGAAACATCACTGCGGCCTTGGAACTGGTCCTGCCGATTACCCAGCGAAAACAGAAGGAAAAAGCCCTGGCCGAACTGCTCGCCTTCTCGCACAACCTGGCCAGCACCGTTGACCTGAACAATCTGTACCGGAAGGTCACCAGCCTTTCCAAGGAATTGCTGGATTTTGATTTCTCCACCCTGATGCTGATGACCGATGACCAAAACGGACTGGTTATCCGCGACACCCTGGGATTTGCGGAGCAGACCATCGGCCATTATGCCCTCGTCAAGGGCCAGGGCCTCTCCACCCATGTGGTGCTTGCAAAAAAACCTGCCGTGGTGGCGGATTTTCAACAAGAAACCCGATTTGAAGTGCCCTCCCTTGTGGTGGAAAAAAATATCCGTTCCGCGCTCTGCGTGCCCATGATGCTCGGCGAGGAGGTCTTCGGGGTGCTGATCGGCCATACCCTGCAACCCCGAATCTTCAGCGAAGAGGCGATTGGCATCTATCAGAGCTTTGCCAACCAGGCGGCAGTGGCCATCAAGAACGCCATGCACATGCATTCCCTGCATGCCTCTGAAAAAAAATTCCGCGCCCTGTTCGACAGCACCAACGATGCAATCCTGATCTACAGCCTGGACTGCCGCCTCCTTGAGGTAAACCACGCCACCTGCGAGCGGTTGGGCTACTCGCGGGAAGAACTCCTCGCGCTGCCCCTCACGCAGCTCGTTGCCCCTCCGTATGCGTCCCTGGCCAAAGAACTCGAACAGCTACAAAAAAACGGCACCGGCATCTTCGAATCCGCCCATCGCAAAAAAGATGGTTCCATTCTCCCCATTGAACAGAGCTGCAGCCTTATCGATTACGACACGCAAACGGCAGTCCTCTGCGTGTCCCGGGATATTTCCGAACGGAAACGGCTGGACGAGGAACGCCTCCGGACCCAGAAGCTGGAGTCCCTCGGGGTCTTGGCCGGGGGCATTGCCCACGATTTCAACAATCTCCTCACTGGCATCCTCGGCAATCTCTCCCTGGTCAAGGCGAGCTTGCCGGAAACCGGGATGGTGGCCGAGCGGCTGACCGAAACGGAAAAGGCCACCCTCCGGGCCAGGGATCTGACCCAGCAGTTGCTCACCTTTGCCAAGGGCGGAGCGCCCATCAAGACAGAGGCCTCCCTGGCCGGGCTCATCCAGGATGCCGCCGGTTTTGCCGTGCGCGGCACCAAGGCGGTGTGCGAATACGATTGTGCCGATGATCTCTGGCTGGCCGAGGTGGACACGGGCCAGCTGGGCCAGGTTTTACAGAACCTGGTGATCAACGCGGTCCATGCCATGCCCGAGGGCGGCACCATCCGCCTTGCGGCCAAGAACCTCACGGTCAACCCCGGGGAGCTGCCCCTGGCGCCGGGCAAATATGTGCTGATTACCATTCGGGATCATGGGCTTGGCATCCCGCCGGAGCATCTGGCAAAAATCTTTGATCCCTATTTCACCACCAAGCAGAGCGGCAGCGGCCTGGGGCTGGCGGTGGTCTATTCCATCATCGCCAGCCACGCAGGCCATATCACCGTAGAGTCGGAACAGGGCAAGGGCCCGGTATTTTCCATCTATCTCCCCTCGGCCGGGAAAAGCCACGGTGGTGTGGAAAAACCCGCCGAAACAGTAGCCCCGTTGCGCAAAGGCCAGGGCAAGATCCTGGTCATGGACGATGAAGAACTCATCCGCAATGTGTCCACCGCCATGCTCGGACAGCTGGGCTATGAAGCCCATGCCGCCAATGACGGAGAAGAGGCGATTACCCGCTACCTGCAGGCCAAAAAGGACGGGCAGCCCTTTGATCTGCTCATCATGGATTTGACCGTGCCCGGCGGCATGGGAGGCAAGGAGGCCCTTGGACACCTCCGCCAGCTCGACCCACAGGTAAAGGCCGTGGTCTCCAGCGGCTACGCCAACGACCCGATCATGGCCAATTTCAGCGAATACGGCTTTTGCGGGGTTGCGCCCAAGCCCTTCAGCCTCCAGGACATGTCTAAATTATTACAAATGATTCTAAATAGTTAAACACCTTCCCCCGCATCCCCTCGCGCCGTCAACGCCACGGCTAATCCGTAAATTGCAAAAACATACGCAAAAACAACGCGTTAAAAAAATCATCTCCCCCTCTTTTTTTCTTGACACTTACCCGCGCAATAAGCATAAACTGGTTCAGTCAAACACGCTGAACCGCTGGCGAATCTCAGTGGTATCGTTTTGAAATTCTTTGATCTTTCTACGCGCAGAACAGAACATCCCGTAAGGAGAAAAACGATGCAGCAGAAAGTTGTCCACCTTGAGGAACAAGAGGAGCCTCCTGGGCGTTGCCCCAGCCCAGCCTTTCCGTTTTCCGGCCAAATCCCCTCCCTCACCTTCCGCCAACGCCATTTCCCCGCCGCCACAGATGATGACTGGAATGACTGGCGCTGGCAGCTTCGCAACCGCATCACCAGCCTCAAAAAACTCGGCAAGCTCATAGACCTCTCTGACAGCGAGCGGCAAGCCATGGCCTTCAATGGCGCAACCCTGCCCCTGGCCATTACCCCTTACTACGCCAGCCTCATTTCCCCTGACGACCCGAAGCAGCCGCTGCGGCGCACCATGGTGCCGGTGGTCAACGAACTCCTGGTTTCCCAGGGCGAGGAGCACGACCCCCTGGGCGAGGACAACCACAGCCCGGTGCCCGGTTTGGTGCATCGCTACCCCGACCGGGTTCTCTTTCTGGTCACCGATTACTGTTCGAGCTACTGCCGCTACTGCACCCGCTCCCGAATGGTCGGCCGTCGCAAGGGGCACAGTCCGGCCCGCTGGCAGAAAGCCATCGCCTACATCGCGGCAAACCCGGAGATCCGCGACGTGCTCCTTTCCGGCGGCGACCCGCTGACCATGGCCGATGAACAGCTGGACTGGCTGCTTGGCCGTCTGCGGCAGATCCCGCATGTGGAGATGATCCGCATCGGCACCAAGGCCCCCATGGTTCTGCCCCAGCGCATCACCCCGGAACTGGTGGGTATGCTGAAAAAACATCACCCGCTGTGGATGAGCATCCACTGCACCCACCCCGACGAGCTGACCGAGGAAGCGACCAAGGCCTGCGCCATGCTCGCCGACGCGGGCATCCCCCTGGGCAGCCAGACCGTGCTCCTCTCCGGGATCAACGATTCCCTGGACACCATGCGCCGCCTCATGCACGGGTTGGTCAAGATCCGGGTCAAGCCCTATTACCTCTACCAGTGCGATCCCATTATCGGCTCAGCCCATTTCCGCACCCCGGTGTCCAATGGGCTGGAAATCTACCAGGGGCTGCGCGGCCACACCTCCGGCTACGCCGTGCCCAACTATGTGATCGACGCGCCGGGCGGCGGCGGCAAGATTCCGCTCATTCCGGAAACCGTGGTTGGCCGCGAGGGCAACGATCTTTTGCTCCGAAACTACGAAGGCACGATCTACCGCTACCCAGACGTGATTGGCGGATCAAGCCGGGCAAGCTGAGCGTAAGCGCTCACCCCTTTTTCGCCTATCCTTGAGCCACTTGCGAAATTCTGCCGAATTGAAATCCCCCCTCCCTCGACGGGAGGGGGCCAGGGGGCGGGTGAAGCTGCAATCTGCCGGGCTCATAGCTGAGTCCCCCTCTCCCTAACCCTCCCCCGCCAGGGGGGAGGGAACTTTTAGCTTTTTGCAAAAAGCTCTGAAACAAGGAAATTTTATGCTGATTGGAATGACCTACGACCTGCGCAGCGATTATCTGGCCGCGGGCTACGGGGAAGAAGAAACCGCCGAGTTCGACCGGGAATCCACCATCACGGCCATTGACCACGCCCTGCGGGCCATGGGCCACGAAACCGTGCCCATCGGCAATTTCATGGGCCTCATGCCCCGGCTTCTGGCTGGCGAGCGCTGGGATCTGGTGTTCAATATCTGCGAAGGATTGTACGGCTTTGGCCGCGAGGCCCTGGTACCCGCCCTGCTTGAGGCGCACCGGATTCCCTACGTCTTTTCCGACCCGCTGGTCTTGGGGTTGACCCTGCACAAGGGGATGAGCAAGCACGTGGTCCGGGATCTTGGCATCCCGACTCCACCCTTTAGCGTGGTGAAAAGCCTGGCGGATGTGGCGGCGGTGGCTCTACCCTATCCGGTCTTTGCCAAGCCAGTGGCCGAGGGCACCGGCAAGGGTGTGACCCCAGCCTCGAAAATCAGCACTGCCGAAGAGCTGCATGTGGTCTGCGCCGATCTCTTGGCAACCTACCACCAGCCGGTGCTGGTGGAGGCCTATCTGCCGGGCCGCGAGTTCACCGTGGGCATCGTGGGCAACGGCACCGGAGCCAGAAGCATCGGGGTGATGGAGGTGGTGCTTTTGCCCAACTCCGAACCGGAAGTCTACTCCTACCACAACAAGGAGTTCTGCGAAGAGCTGGTGGAATACCGGAAGGTGGACGATGCGGAAGCCCGGCAGGCGGAGGCCACCGCCCTGGCCGCCTGGCATGCCTTGGACTGCCGGGATGGCGGCCGGGTCGACCTGCGCTCCGACGCCAACGGCATCCCCAATTTCATCGAGGTCAACCCCCTGGCCGGGTTGCATCCCGAGCATTCCGACCTCTGCATCATCGCCAGCAAATACGGAATCTCCTACCAGGAGCTGCTCAACGAAATCGTGGCCGCAGCCATTGCCCGGCTCGGGCTTGAGCAGCCATGAAACACCTCAAGGTCGGGATCATCCACAATGAGCCGATCCCCAAAGGCGAACCGGACTGGGAATCCTCCGCCGATGTCCTGGCCCAGGTGGAGGCCATCGAAGCGGCGCTCACCGAGCTGGGCCAGCCCCATGTGCGCATCCCCTTTACCCGTGATCTGGCCGCCTTTGTCGCACGGGTGCAGAAAGAAAAGATTACGGTGGCCTTCAACCTCTGCGAATCGGTGGACGAAGACCCGCTTCTCATCGGCCATCCGACCGCGGTGCTGGAGCTGCTTTCCATTCCCTTCACCGGCTCCTCGGCCATGGCGCTGCTTTTGTCCACGGACAAGCTCACGGTGAAAAGGCTGCTCACCGCCTCGGGTCTGCGCACCCCACCGTTTTTCCTCTACCAAGGCGGCGAGGTGCTGCGGCCTGCGGGGCTGAATTTCCCGGTGATCCTCAAGCCCCGCTTCCAGGACGCCTCCATCGGCATCGAGCAGGAATCGGTGGTGGAAGAGAGCACCGATCTGCTGCCCCGGCTGGAAGAACTCTACGCCCAATACGGCGCCATCCTGGTGGAGGAATATGTCGCGGGACGGGAATTCAATGTCTCGGTTTTCGGCTTTCCCCACCCCCGGGTCATGCCCCTGGCGGAGATCGATTTTTCGGGCTTTCCCGCCGACCTGCACCGGATCGTGAGCTACAAGGCCAAGTGGGACGAGGAATCGTTTGAGTATCACCACACCCAGCGAATTTTCCCGGACAACCTGCCCGAGCCCCTACAGCAGACCATGCGCCACATGGCCCAGGAATGCTTTGGACTCTTTGGCCTGCGCGATTATGCCAGGGTGGACCTGCGCCTTGACCAGCAGGGGGGGTTGACCATTCTGGAGATCAACGCCAACCCCTGCCTGAGCCCGGACGCCGGGTTTCCCGCCGCCGTGTCCCAAAGCGCCATGGGCTATACGGAGATGATCGGGGAATTCCTCCGAATGGTTTCCCTGCGGGTCGCCCTATGATCACCATCCGCCCCATTGGCACCCAGGACCGCAGCCAACTGCTGGAGCTGGTGCGTCTCCAGGATAATTTCAATGCCCAGGAGGTGGAGGTGGCCATCGAGGTCATCGACGACACCCTGGACCCGGCCAAGAACGATTATTCCATCCTTGTGGCAATACGAGAGGGGCAGGGGGTGGCAGGGTTCATCTGCTACGGGGAGATTCCCATGACCAAGCGCCGCTTCGACCTGTACTGGGTGGCGGTGGCTCCAGCCTTGGGCAGACAGGGGGTGGGGAGGCTGCTGCTTGCCCGGATGGAGGCGGAGCTCAGCAGCCAGGGCCCGGCCAAGGTTTACGTGGACACCTCCTCCACGCCGGGCTATGATCGGGCTCGCCGCTTTTACGAGAAAAACGGCTACCAGGTGGCCTGCGTGCTCCAGGATTTTTACCGGGACGGCGACGACAAGGTGATCTACCTCAAGGAGTTGTGACCATGTTCAGAATCCGCCGGATCTACGATGACACCCTGACCATCGACCGGGAAACCATCGATCAGGTGCAGCAGATCCTGCGCAGTCAGTTCTCGGCCATATCGGAAAGCGAAATCCGCACCCTGGCCCAGAAGCTTTCCAACCCCCTGAAGTACCGCTTCCGCACCATCCTTTTCGTTGCCGACGACATGAAGCCCCGGGTCAAGGGGTTTGCCCTGCTCAACCATGCCCCGGACCTTTCCTTCTGCTTTCTCGACTTCATATCGGTGGACCCGAAGGCGGCGGCCAGCGGCATCGGCGGCGCCCTGTACGCGCGGGTGCGGGAGGAGGCCCGGTCTCTGGGCAGTGACGGAATCTTCATGGAGTGCCTGCCCGACGACCCGAAGATTTGCCGCGAACCGGCCACGGTGAAGCAAAGCCGGGCCCGGCTTCGATTCTACGAGCGCTATGGGGCCTTGCCCATCATCAATACAACCTACGAAACCCCGCTCAAGCCGGAGTACGATTGCCCGCCCTATCTGGTCTACGACGACCTCGGCACAGGCCAGCCCCTTGCCAGGGACCGGGCCCGCCAGGTGGTGCGCGCCATCCTCCTCCGCAAGTACGGCAAGGATTGCCCCAAAGGTTATATCGACATGGTGGTGGAATCGTTTGCCGACGATCCGGTGGTGCGCCGTGCGCCCCGGTATATCAAGACCGAGCCGATCAAGGTGCATCCGGTCAAGTCGCTAGAAAAATTGATCGCCCTTGTGGTCAACGAAAAGCACGATATCCACCATATCCGGGAGCGGGGCTACGTGGAGGCGCCGGTGCGCATTGCCTCCATCCTCAAGGGGATCGAGCCCACCGGCCTGTTCGAGCGCATCCCGGCCCGGCATTTTTCCGAACGGCACATCAAAAAGGTGCATGACCCGAAATTTGTCGATTACCTCCATCAGGTTTGCACCAGCCTTGAGCCTGGGAAATCGGTCTACCCCTATGTCTTCCCCATCCGCAACGCGGCCAGGCCGCCCAAGGATCTGCCGGTGCGGGCCGGCTACTACTGCATCGACACCTTCACCCCCTTGAACCACAACGCCTACAGGGCGGCCAAGGGCGCGGTGGACTGCGCCCTGACCGCGGCAAAGCACCTTGAAAAGGGCTACCGCCTGGCCTATGCCCTGGTCCGCCCGCCGGGGCATCATGCGGAGCGGCGGCTGTTCGGCGGTTTCTGCTATTTCAATTCGGCGGCCATCGCCGCCAATTATCTCAGCCGCGAGGGCAGGGTGGCGGTGCTTGATATCGATTACCACCACGGCAACGGCACCCAGGATATCTTTTATCAACGCAACGATGTGTTGACCCTCTCGATCCACGGCCATCCCAGCGTTGCCTATCCCTATTTTTCCGGCTTCGGCGACGAGGTGGGGGAGGCGGCGGGGAGGGGGTTTAATCATAACTACCCCCTGCCGGAAACGCTGGACGGCGCGGGCTACCGCCCGGTGCTGGCCAAGGCGCTCAAGCGCATCCGCGCCTTCAAGCCGCATTTTCTGGTGGTTGCCCTGGGCTTTGATCCGGCGGAGAAGGATCCCACCGGCACCTGGTCGCTCACTGCGGCGGATTTTGAGAAAAACGGCCGGATGCTCGGCAGCCTGCGGTTGCCCACCCTGATCGTACAGGAGGGGGGTTACCGGACGCGCTCGCTGGGCACCAATGCCCGCCATTTTTTCCTGGGACTCTGGATAGGCATGCACGGGAACAATCGCCCCTGAACCCCGAAAAAAGAAAGCCCCTTTTCCAGGGAGGGGGAAAAGGGGCTTTCAGGGGTGGGGAAGAAAAAAATTACACAACTATCCAGCTTGATGCAGAAATTGAACAAAAACCACGAGATGTAACTGTTCAGCAGCGCCGCTTCACTGCTGCCACAGGTGCGCGGAAAAGGTCTGCGAAGTGTGCTATTGCACATGAGCAGGCCGATGACAAAGCAGATGTGGTGCTGCTGGACGGTTACAAAATTACTTCAGGGCCTCATACACATGCCCAACCAGCTTGGGTCCGGGGGTCAGGGTCTTGTCGCCTGCTTCCCAGCGGGCCGGACAGGCCTCGGCGGGATGGGCCGCCACGTAGACGCTGGCCTTGAGTTTTCGCAAAAGCTCCTTGGCGCTGCGGCCGACGTTGTAAAAATTCACCTCGGAGGCGACCAGCTTGCCCTCGGGATTGATGATAAAGGTGCCGCGCAAGGCCAGGCCAGTGGTGTAATCATAGACTCCGAACAGCTTGGACACTGCGCCGGTGCGGTCCGCGGCCATGGGATATTTGGCCTTTTCCAGGAATTTCTCTTCCCGCTTCCAGGCCAGATGGGTGTAAACGGTATCGGTGCTCACCGTAACCACCTCGGCCCCGGCTGCCTTGATATTGTCGTACTCGTCAGCCAGATCGCCCAACTCGGTGGAGCAGACAAAGGTGAAATCAGCCGGATAGAAAACCAGCACCGTCCACTTGCCCGCCTTTTTCAAGTTCTCCAGGGAAACCGTGCCAAACCCGTAATCAGTGGGCTCATAGGTGTCCATGGTAAAATCCGGCACATTCTGACCAACCTGCAACCCGCCGCAACAGTTCTCAGCCATGATATATCTCCATCGTAAAAAGGAATGAGTAAAGAAATTTACCTTGTGTTTGATAAAGATTATCATTTTTTATTTAGCAAAGTCAAACCTTTTTTGTCCTGTTTCTGGAAAAATTTAAAATCCAGTTGTATTTCAGTATGTTATCTGATGGCAAAACTCCTCCCCAGGTCAAACCATGAAACCTGTCCTGATAAAACCCCTGTAATTTTTTACTATTTCTCGGTCTATCAAGGAAAAGAAACAGGGGCCGCGCTTGACACCCCACCTATCTTCCCGTAAATTCTCTATATGTTCACCCCGCAAAGAAAAATAATCCTGACCGGGTATCGGGCCACCGGCAAAACCCTGGTGGGTCTGACCCTGGCCGAACACCTGCACCTCGATTTCATCGACATGGACGAGCTGCTCGTGGCCAGGGATGGGGACAGTTCCGCCTCCTGGAGCGCGATCTGCTGGCAGAAATGATCTGCCGCAAGGACGCGGTCATCTCCACCGGCGGCGGGGCGATCCTCCATCAGGATATCTGGAATCTCCTGCGGCAAACCGGCCTCACCGTCTGGCTCACGGCGGATATCGACACCATCTGCCGCAGGCTGGCCGAGGATGCAAACAGTGCGGAGCAGCGGCCAACACTCACCGACTCGGACCTCTATGTCGAGGTGGCCCAGGTGCTGGCCGAGCGGGATCCGCTCTATGAAAAAGGGTCGCACCTCACCGTGGACACCAGCAACAAAACCGCGGGCGAAATCGTGCATATCATTGAAACGGCCCTGGGTGACGACGGGTTTCTTCGCGATGTCGAAGCCTCGCTCCCCAAGGACCCCATATTCTGCTAGGAACAAATAATGGCTGGAAATACCTTTGGCTCTCTTTTTCGCGTAACCACCTGGGGCGAGTCCCACGGCACCGCAGTGGGCGCCACCCTGGATGGATGCCCTCCAGGTCTGCCGCTCACCGCCCAGGATATCCAGACGGAGCTGGACCGCAGGCGGCCCGGCAAGGGCGGCCCTGCCGCCAGCCCCAGAAAAGAACCGGACGCAGTGGATATCCTCTCCGGGGTCTTTGAAGGAAAAACCACCGGCACCCCCATTGCCCTGGCCATCTTCAACAAGGATGCCCACAGCAAATCCTACGACAACCTCAAGGATATCTTCCGGCCAGGGCATGGCGACATCACCTATCTTGCCAAGTACGGAATCCGCGATCACCGCGGCGGCGGCCGAGCCTCTGCCCGTGAAACCGCGGGGCGCGTGGCAGCGGGGGCCGTGGCCAAAAAACTCCTCTCCCTGCACGGCATCACGGTCCTTGCCTACACCGTGGCCCTGGGCGAAATAAGCACTGCCAGACGCCATCTGGCCGAAATCAACGACAACCCCCTGTTCTGCCCGGACAACGAGGCTGCCGCCCAAATGATCGGCCACATCGAAACGGTGCGCAAGGAGGGTGACACCCTGGGCGGCATTGTCGAGATTCTCGCCACCGGCTGCCCGGCAGGCCTTGGGGAACCGGTGTTCGAAAAACTCGACGCGGCCCTGGCCGGTGCGCTGATGTCCATCGGCGCGGTCAAGGGGGTGGAGATCGGCGCGGGCTTTGCGGCCGCCGGCATGCGGGGTTCGGAAAACAACGATGTCATCCTGCCCGAGGGGTTTGCCAGCAACAACAGCGGCGGCATCCTGGCCGGAATCTCCAACGGCGACGCGATCGTGGCAAGGGTGGCGGTCAAACCCATCCCCTCCATCAGCCGGGAGCAGCAGACCATCAACCTGGCCCACGAGCCGGTCACGGTCAGCATCGGCGGCCGGCACGACATCTCCGCCATTCCCCGGATCATCCCGGTCTGCGAGGCCATGGTGGCCCTGACCCTGGCCGATCATCTACTCAGGCAAAAGGCCATTGCCTGAACACAGTGCTCGCACAACGGAAAATCATGAAACATCTCTCCCTGCTTTTATGCCTCTCTCTTGTCATTTTCTCCGCCGGTTGTTCATCAAAAGAACAGGTGTACGAACATATTTACGAGGGGTTCAAGATGCGCGAGCGGATGGAGCAACATCCGGCTGATATCGCTTTACAAGAACAGATCTCCTATGATCGGTACAAAAAAGAGACAGGAACTGATCGCGAGCCAGAGCCGCCTCTCCCCGGAGAACTCGCGCAATAATGAAACCTGCTTTCACATAAGCACACAGCCCCATTTTAACCGGAGAAGTCATGGCCCCTGAGTCCCGCCATTACAAAAAAATCAATAATGTCTGGATGCTGACCCGGGAATACGACGGCCTGGCCGGGGCCGGCGGGGTCAAGGATGTGACCCGGCAACTGGCCGAGGCCCTGGCGCGCTCGGGCCGCAAGGTCAGCGTGGTCCTGCCGCTTTACGGCTTCATGGACCCTCGCCAGCTGGGCTTCACCCCCCTGGAGCTGGGTTTTGACCTCGACATGGATTATGCCGGGGAACCGCGCCGGGAGTATGTGCGGATCTTCGCCAAAACGGCAAAACCGTCCGCCCAAAAAGGGGCACTGGCCATCTACCTGATCGACGCGGCCCGCTACCTGGAGAAAAAGAGCGTCTACACCTATACCGCCGAGGACGAAGCCCTGGACCCTTTCCACCGCCAGGGCTCAGGCCATTTCGACTACTTCGCCATGAACGTCCTGCTGCAAAAGGCGGCGGCCGCCCTGATGATCCGCTTGGATGAACACCCCGATATCATCCACTGCCACGACGGCCACACCGCCATCCTCCCGGCCATGCTCCGCGAAACAGAAGGATGGCGCCATTACTTTGCCAAGACCGGCTGCGTGGTGACCATCCACAACGCCGGGACCGGCTACCATCAGGAGGTGGGCGACCTGCCCTTTGCCGAGGCGATCACCGGGTTGCCGGCAGCGCTGATCAACGCCAACCTGCTGGACGGCAGCTTCGATCCCTTTCTCGCCGCCTCGTCCTATGCGGTGATCAATACGGTGAGTGAAAACTATGCCCGGGAGCTGCGGGAAACCGACGACGACGCGCTGACCGGCATGCTCGGCCACCGGCTCCTGGCCCGGGGCGTGGTGCTCAAGGGCGTGACCAACGGCATCAACCCGGCGGACTTTGACCCGACCAAGCCAAAACCCCTGGGCCTTGCCGCTCCCTTTGACCCGGCCAGCGGCGACATGTCTGGCAAGGCAAAATGCCGCCAGAGCCTGATCAAGGATCTGGCCCAACGCAGCCTGAAAACGGTCCGCCAGACCGGCACCCTGGACGACCGGCCCGGCAACCCGCTGTTCACCTTTGTCGGCCGCTTCTCCTCCCAAAAAGGGGTGGATAAACTCCTGGGCGCCCTGGAAACCCTGCTGCCCCTGGACCAGAACTTCCAGGTCCTGATCCAGGGCTCGGGCACCAAGGAGATCGAGGCAGCCCTGGCCGGGCTGGCCGCGTCCCGCAAAAACCAGGGCCGCATCTGCCTGCTCAGGGGCTACGACCAGCAGCTTGCCAACCGCATCTACGCGGCGGGCGACTTCTTTCTCATTCCTTCCCGCTATGAGCCCTGCGGCCTTACCGACTACATCGCCCAGCTCTTCGGCAACCTGCCCATCGTCCACAACATCGGCGGGTTGGTCAAGGTGAAGAACGGGGAAACCGGCTTTGCCTATGCGGAGCACAAGTCCGCTGCCCTGATGGGCGCCATGCAGACTGCCTTGCAAACCTTCCGTGCCAATCCCAAAAAAATCCGGGCCATGCAGCAGGCCGCCGTTAAAACGATCCACGACGCCTACACCTGGGATAAGGTGCTGACCCATTATTTATCGCTTTATCGCGAGGCGCTTTCGCAGATACAATAATTTCTGAATCGATTTTTCCCCTGGAGGTGCACTCCCCCTTTTCCCGCACAGAACAGAACCCCCCGGAACAACACTCAAAAGGAGACTGGCATGGCGATACGGATAGGCATCAACGGTTTTGGCCGCATCGGCCGCAACATCTTTCGGGCCATTGACAAAGACCCGCTCTTTGGTGATATCGAGGTCGTTGCCATCAACGACCTGACCAACAACGCCACCCTGGCCCATCTGCTCAAGTACGACTCGATCATGGGCGTGTACGATAAAAGCGTGACAGCCACCGAGGACGGCCTGGTGGTCAACGGCCGCCAAGTCAAAATCTTCAACCACCGCAATCCCGCCGAAATCCCCTGGGGCGCACTGGGGGTTGAGTACGTGGTCGAATCCACCGGCCTCTTCACCGATGGGGAAAAGGCGGCCATGCACCTTGAAGCCGGAGCCAAAAAGGTAGTGATCTCCGCCCCGGCCAAAGGCAAGGTTAAGACCATCGTCATGGGGGTCAACGAGGACGAATACGACCCCACGGAAGACCACATTATCTCCAACGCCTCCTGCACCACCAACTGCCTGGCGCCCATGGCCAAGGTTATCCTCGACCGCTTCGGCATCAAGACCGGCCTGATGACCACGGTTCATTCCTACACCAACGACCAGTGCATTCTGGATTTCCCGCACAGCGACCTGCGAAGGGCCAGGGCCGCGGCGCTCTCCATGATCCCCACCAAAACCGGGGCCGCAGCCGCGGTCTCCCTGGTTATCCCCGAGCTGAAAGGCAAGTTCGACGGCCTGGCGGTGCGGGTGCCCACCCCCAACGTCTCGCTGGTGGACGCGGTCATGGAGGTGGAACGGCCGACCACGGTGCCGGAGGTGAATCAGGCCCTCAAGGAGGCCGCCAACCGTTTTCTCGGCTACTCCGAAGAACCCTTGGTGTCCATCGACTACCAGGGCAACCCGCACTCTTCCGTGATCGACGCCATGTCCACCAAGGTGATCGGCACCTCGGTCAAGGTATTGTCCTGGTATGACAACGAATGGGGCTACTCCAACCGGGTGCTGGATTTGATTTTGATGATGGAGAGCCAGAAGCCGTTGTAATTTGAGATACAGCGCTTGAACAAACGACCGCTGTACTTACGGCGACAAGGATTTTCCGCCTATTTTCAACAACCGGAATAACGAGAGAACAATCGCTTCAATATGGACGAACTAAAAAAAACAAGAACTTTCTCCGTGTTTCTTGGAAAAAATGCTCGACATCTTCGAACAAAATAGAGATAACAATGCGATAACAGAGCCAAAAAATACAATTGCCTCTGTGCCAAGTGTGGTCATGGCCGGATACGTTCTGGTAAACCAGAAAAAAATACCCACGCTACGGTGCATAGCAAATTACATATTCCGAGAACCGAAGGAGAGAATCAAACCAAGGGAGGAAGTGAGAATGTCAAAGGTTACTGCAAAAGTTGCACCGAAAAAAACCGCAAAACCCGCTCCGGCAAAAAAAGCCGCAGCCAAGCCAAAAACCGCGGCTAAGGCTCCTGCCAAGAAAGCTGCGGCCAAGCCTGCTGCAAAGGCTACAACAAAGGTTGCGGCAACCAAAAAACCGGCGGCCAAGCCAAAGACTGCGGCCAAGGCTCCTGCCAAGAAAGCTGCGGCCAAGCCTGCTGCGAAAAAAACCGCTGCAAAGGCTCCCGCCAAGAAAGCCGCAGCCAAGCCTGCGGCAAAAAAACCCGTTGCAAAGGCTCCCGCCAAGAAAGCCGCGGCCAAGCCTGCTGCAAAGGCTGCTGCAAAAAAACCGGCGGCCAAGCCGGCAGCAAAAAAAGCACCGGCAAAGGCTGTGAAAGCCGCTGCTGCCAAAAAGCCCGCAAAGAAATAACAGGCCTCTTCGGAGCAGGTCGGGGAGGCTGCGCTGCCCCGGCCTGCTCCGTCCTCGTCTCCTCGCATCACGCTTGTAGCAGTTCGCCTCGCACCGCCTCGTTGCTGTAATCTTTTGCGCAGCCAAGCAGGATTGCCATGACCACCGAACACACCCCGCCGGAACTGGAATCGGACGCGCTCAAGGCCAACCTCCTTGAAACCGCCGTCGATTCGGTGACCATCGCTGACGCGCTGCTTCCGCTGCTCGATGTCGTCAGCAATTACAAGGGGATAAGCAAAAACATCGAGACCCTGCTGTACGAGGTCAGCCATCCGTTCCGCAACTGGAAGATGATCCTGCCCAGGCTCCGCTCGTTTGTCCTCAAAAATATCGACCATTATTTCCGGCACGAGCAGGGGCCGGAGGCGTTCACCCTCTTCTGCGGGATCTTTCTGGAGGCGGTGGAGGATGGCCGCAAAAACGAACCGCTGTTGGCCGCGGCCATGGAGAGCCTGCTGGCCTATCTGGACAAGCAGACCTCCCTGCTCACCCCCGACAGCCTGCCCCGGTATCAAAACGCCCTGGCCGGGTCTTTTGACCGGCTCCACGCGCTGGATGATGAGATTCTGCTCTTTCTGGTCCAGGGGCACCACCCCCTGGGCAAGATCCTGACCCGGCTGCACGAAATCTGTCTTGCCGCGCCTGGCTGCACCTGTGAACCAAGCGCGGCCAGGCTCCTGCAGCGGGTTCTGACCCTCAACTACCGGTACTGGTTGAGCGAGGAAGACCCCTTCACCTGGTTTAGCGAGCAATGCGGGGATCTCTGCATGGGCTGGCGCTCAGGCACCCTGTTCAACGCTATTTCCCACCAAAAGCTGGACGAACATCTGACCGGTGCCGAACGGATCGATCCCGCTGCCCCTGGGGCTTTGGCCGCACTGCTTGCCCTGCCCAGCCACATGGACATCGTCCGGCTCTACAAGCAGGCGCCGGACCGGCTCGGAGAGGAGATCGCCAGCGAAGACCTCCCCGTGGACCGCTTTGCCGAAAACCGCAAGCTGCTCTTTCTTTTCCGGATCATGGACACGGCGGGCTTGGGACTGATCCACGAGGAGACCCTGCGGGAGATCAACCGCAGCCTGGTCCAGCTCATCCGCCAGCAGACCTTTGAGGAGATCGAGCGCTTCCTGCTCACCACCCTGGCGCTCCTCAAGGCCAACGTCAAAAAATACCCGCACACCTCGCTGCAATGCATCCAGGTTCTCGGCTCCGAGGTGTTCCAGCGCGGCAACAGCCGGCTGGTGGAAACCTTCCTTTTTGAAACGGTGCGCTTCGGCTTTCAGTACGCCAATTTTCAGGGGCTCAACGACGACTGGCAGCCCATCACCAACCCGGCCCATCTGGACAACATCCGGGTCTGGCTCAGCCTGATCATGCAGGAGCCCAAATGGTGCTCCACCC
>JBAZSA010000026.1:0-21593 GCA_041662645.1 Desulfurivibrionaceae bacterium | reverse complement strand
AGTGGATGCCGTAGCTCGCGAACTTCGTTGTCCCGTTATCGGCCTTTCTGGCAATGGTCGCGGTCTTGAGCTTGACCAGCTGGCTCGCCACCGTTCCCTGGGGCGCAAATTCGTTTGCCGGCGCCGCATGATTGAGCTGGAGACAAATCGCCTGGATATCGCTGGGCACGACAACCGGCGTTGCCTGCGGCAACCGGATCAGGGCTCCGGTGGCGCTCAGGTCTTCGATCCGGCCGGCAAGAATCCATTTCGTAGCGGTCAGGAAGATGGCGAGACTGTCGGCGGTGGGCACAACCCGGTAGGCATGCCTCCGCTGGATGATCGTAAGCTCCGCGGGGAGAGCGAGCTCCAGGTACTCATCCTTCAGCCGGAAAATCCGGCCCTTGCCGGTGATGTTCCGCCCGAGCACGCAGCGGAACTGAAACTCCACCGCATCGGGGGTGAACTTCGAGGCTTTATCGCGCTTGGCCAGGATCAGACGCGTGGGCGAGACCTTGACAACCCAGGCGTCACTGCGATGCCCGTGCTGGACGATGCTCAGGGTTTTGCGCCGCTCCAGCATCAGCTCGAAGATCCGGCTAACAGCTCCCGGCTCCCGAACAATTTCGATATCAGCCTCTTGCATCCTCTGTAAAACCCCCTGCAGCTCAAGCTCTCCCAAGAAACAAACCGGGCTTGCTTCAAGGATAAACATCTTTGCCCTGCCCGGTCAAGCCAGGACCCTTCCACCCACCGCAAAAATACTTTTTCGCTTGCCTTTCCCTGCCGGTTTCAGCGACAATACAAGCACGCCCCGATGGCCGCTTTTCACCACCCTGAAGTCCCCACACTTCTCAGCGGCGAAGCCTCATCGGGGCTTTCTTATGTCGTAAGCGGTCAGCAGTGCTGCAGATGCGCGAAAGAGGCCTGTTCGTCATACAAATGGTATGCGAACCAGGCCGATGCCAAAGCAGATGCGGTGCTGCTGACCGCTTACGTTACGATCTGCGGCAATCCATGCTATCTCAGCTGTGCTCGCGGGTCTTGCGGAAGACGATCTCCGGAGACAATTCCTGCACCCTGCCCAGCCGCCACTCGCTTTCCGCCAGATAGGCCAGATGCCCCTCGGCGTCCAGGGCCAGGTGGGCCTGATTCTTGCTCTTGAACTCATCGAGCTTCTTGCGGTCCTCGCAGTCGATCCAGCGGGCCGTGGCGTAACTCACCGGCTCGTACACCGCATCCACACCGTATTCCGCCTTGAGCCGGGCCATGGTCACCTCAAACTGCAGCACGCCCACCGCGCCCAGGATATAGTCGCTGCCCATGGTCGGCCTAAAAAGCTGCACCGCGCCTTCCTCGGCCAGCTGCACCAGCCCCTTGTTCAGCTGCTTGATCTTGAGGGGATTTTTGATCAGCACCCGGCGGAAATGTTCCGGGGCGAAATTGGGAATGCCGGTGAACTTGAGCGGCTCCTTGTCGGAGAAGGTGTCGCCGATCTTGATGGTTCCGTGGTTGTGGATGCCGATGATGTCGCCGGGCCAGGCCTCCTCCACGTTGGTGCGGTCCTGGGCCATGAAGATGGTGGCGTTGGCCAGGGAAACCTCCTTGCCCAACCGGTGGTGCATGACCTTCATTCCCCTGGTGAACTTGCCGGAGCAGATGCGAAAAAAAGCAATCCGGTCGCGGTGGGCCGGGTTCATGTTGGCCTGGATCTTGAAGGTGAAACCGGAAAAGGATTCCTCCTCCGGGGCGACCATGCGGGTCGTGGTGGCGCGGGGGCCAGGGGACGGGGCCAGCTCGACAAAGGCGTCCAGCAGTTCGCGCACCCCGAAATTGTTGACGGCGCTGCCGAAAAACACCGGGGACTGGCTGGCCTTGAGATATTCGGCATGGTCAAAGGGGCTGGCCGCCCCGGCCAAAAGTTCGAGATCCTCGCGGAGCCGCTCTGCCTGGCTGCCCAGCATCTGGTCCAGCAGCGGATCGTTCAGGTCCTTGACCACGATACCGTCCTGGGGCCTGCGGTCCTTGCTGGGGGTAAAGAGGTTCAACTCCTGGCGCATGATGTTGTAGACGCCCTTGAAGCTCTTGCCCATACCGATGGGCCAGGAAAGCGGGGTGCACTCGATCTGCAGCTTTTCCTCGATCTCGCTTAGGATATCCAGGGGCTCAAGCCCCTCACGATCCAGCTTGTTGATGAAGGTGATCACCGGGGTGTTGCGCATCCGGCAGACCTCCATGAGCTTCTCGGTCTGGGCCTCGACCCCCTTGGCGCTGTCGATGACCATGAGCGCGCTGTCCACCGCGGTGAGCACCCGGTAGGTGTCCTCGGAAAAGTCCTTATGGCCCGGGGTGTCGAGCAGGTTGACCTCGAAATCCCGGTAGTTGAACTGCATCACCGAGGTGGTCACCGAGATGCCGCGTTCCTTTTCGATACTCATCCAGTCGCTCACCGCGTGGTTGTCGGTCTTGCGCGACTTGACCGCCCCGGCCATCTGGATGGCCCCGCCAAAAAGCAGGAGCTTTTCGGTGAGGGTGGTCTTGCCCGCGTCGGGATGGCTGATGATGCCGAAGGTGCGGCGCCGCTTGATTTCTTTTTCCAATATACTACTCATCTGTTCCTGTTTCCTCTCTGCTTTCCACGCCGGAATACGGCTGCGGAACAGCGTATATACTCCAAAAAACGCAGTTTGTCAGCAAGTTCCACAACGCCGATTCAACACAAGCAGCCCTCCCCCCGCCCCTGCCAAGAGAAAGCGCTTCCACGAAAAAACAAAGCTGTTTCCCTTGCCCCCCATGGCCTTGGGACGAATTTCCTTTATGCATCACCGGCTGGCGTGTATAATTTTTTTATTTCTTTTCCTTCTTTCTTCGTGGTGACCCCTTGTCCGTAAGCAAAAAAATGCCAACCAGAAAACCCAGCAGCGCCACCCAACGGGCCAAGGCCTCTGCCCCTGCTCGCCCAGCCAACGACGAGAAAAAATCACCGCCTAAAAAATCCTTCGGCAAAAAGGAGGTCCGGCCCGCCACTGCTTCCTCTCGCGGCCGCGCCTTTACCGGCTTCAAGAAAACACATGCGGAGAATTTCGAAGAGGAACCATCCCGGACCTCTGCCAGGGCACCCGGCCGCCCGGCGCACGGCAAGAAAAAATCCTCGCCGGAAAAGCCCTTCGAGAGAAAGAGTCGCAGGCCTGCGGCAGCTTCCCCTCGCGGCCGTTCCGTCACCGACGCCAAAAGGCCGCAGACCGATACCTCGGAGGAAGAAGCGTTTTGGGCCCCTGCCTCGGCCTCTGACCGCTCCTTTGCCAGTTTTCTCAAGCCGCTCATTCCCCACATGGCTTCCCCGGACGCCCAAACAATCCTGCACAGCTCCCCCCTGGCGCATCTCGATTATTCCGTGGAGTTGCAGGTAAAAGACCAGGGGTTGCTGGCCTTTTGGAAACAGCACCGGCTGCCCGGCCTGCCGGAACAGGTGATCCGTTCCCCCAAGGCCAGGGGCTACCGTACCACCTCAAAACGCAAGGGATTCCTCCACGGCTCCACCCTGTATCTGCTCTTGGGAGACAAGGCGGCCCTGCCCAAGAACCGCCAGTATTTCACCGCCTCACCCCTGGAGCCCAAGGAACACGAGGTCATCTACCGCTTTCTCCAGCAGAAGCTGAGCGAACCGGCCTTTAGGCTGATCGCCGGACATCTGAACTACCTCATCATCCGCGGCAACTACACGGAACAGGCGGTGATCTTCAATGTGGATCTGCTGAACGGGCCGCTGGTCCGCAAGATGAAGCTGCTGAGCGCTCATCTCCAGAAGCTTCCCGTCGCGGTCACCGCGGCCTTTGTTTACCTTGACCCCAGCCAGTCCGACTACTATCTGGAAAGCAAGCGCCCGGCGGAGACCCTGCACTTCAAGAAGCTCTTCGGCCCGGACCAGTTGGGAGCAATCTACCACGGCTGCCGCTACCAGTTCCATCCCACCTCGTTTTCCCAGATCAACGAATCCATGGTGGAAACCATGCTGGATCGGGCACGGGAGCTGCTGGCCCCGGCCCCGGACCAGTCGCTTCTGGACCTGTACTGCGGCTACGGGCTGTTCAGCCATTTCCTCGCCCCTAATTACCGGCAGGTGCTGGCCGTTGACGGCGAAGGCCCTTCCATCCGGGCCGCCGAGGCCAACAGCCGGCTGAACCAGAAGCGGGGCGGCAAGGCTAAGTTTCTCGCCCACCGGATCACGGTGGGATATCTGGAAAAAACCCTGCCGCCCCCAGCCCCTGGCGAGGTGATTCTCCTCGACCCGCCGCGCCAGGGCACACTGCCAGGGGTGATCGGATCGCTGGCCCGCAGAAAGCCGAAAAAGGTGCTCCATATCTTCTGCGGGGTGGACCAGATCCCCCCCTCCCTCAGGGAATGGCAGGCCAGCGGCTACCAGGCGCGGCGCATCGCCCCCTTGGACATGTTTCCAGGGTCGGCCAATCTTGAGATTTTGATTCTTCTGGAACCAAAGGCGTAAATCGCGTGAAGAAAGGCTGAAGACTGAAGGCTGACAGCTGAAATATCTCAACTATCATTTGTCCCGAGAACCTTCAGCCTTCAGTCTTCAGCCTATCTCAAAGAGAGACATCCCATGGCAAAGAGCGTGTATATCGTAGCAATCGGACCCCAGAGCGGCAAATCGGTGGTCGCCTTGGGCATCATGGAATTGCTCGCCCGCCGCATCCGCAGGGTCGGCTACTTCCGTCCCATCATTCCCTCCCATGCTGTGGCGGACAACAATCTGCAATTGATCCGGACCCGCTACCGGCTGCCATTCGCCTACGACGAACTGTTCGCCCTGTCCCACGACGAGGCCCAGCATCTTGAGGCCGAAGGCAATACCGACCAGGTTCTCAAGCTCATCCTCGACAAGTACAAGCATCTTGAGGCCAAATGCGATTTTATCCTCTGCGAGGGCACCGATTTCAGTGGGCTTTCCCTGCCCTTTGAATTCGAGTTCAACGCCGAGGTGGTCAACAATCTGGGCAGTCCCATCCTGCTGCTCTTAAACAGCCATAACAAATCCCCGGAGGATATCCTCGACGCCCTGCATGTGGCCCAGGAATCCTTCCTCAAGAAGGGCTGCACCATCCTGGCCAGCGTGGTCAACCGGGTCGATCCGTTTCTCATGGAAACGGTGCGGGAAAAACTTACGGAATGCGGCGCGGAATGCGGGCCGGTCTATGTCCTGCCGGAGGAGCCGTTTTTAGGCAAGCCCACCGTGGGGGAAATCGCCCGGGCGCTGGACGCGAGGGTCATCATGGGCGAATCGGAGGAATTGAACCGGGAGGTGGCCGATTTCAAGGTGGCGGCCATGAGCCTGCCGCACTTTCTCGATCATATCGTGGAGGGCGACCTGATCATCGCGCCGGGCGACCGTTCGGAGATCATCCTTGGCAGCCTGGCCGCCAACTTCTCCAGCACCTACCCGAGCATCGCCGGACTCCTGCTTTCCGGCGGCTTTGTCCCACACAAGCAAATCACCTTGCTCCTTGAGGGCTTGAGCTATAAGGTAACCGTACCCATCGTCAGTGTGCAGACCGATACCTTTACCACGGCCATCAACGCCAGCGCCGTGCCCCCCATGCTCACCCCGGAAAACAACCGCAAGATCGCCACCGCCCTGGGTCTTTTTGAAACGCACGTCAATCTGCCCGAGTTGGAAAGCCGTATCTCCTTTGTCAAATCCATCCGGGTCACCCCGATCATGTTCGAATACAACCTGGTGGAGATGGCACAAAAGCACCGGCAGCACATCGTTCTACCCGAAGGCGCAGAGGAAAGGGTTTTGCGGGCCAGTGAAATGCTCATGCGACGCGGAGTGGCCGACCTCACCCTGCTGGGCGACCCCGCCGAGATCCGGGGCGCGGCCAGCAATTTCGGTCTTGACCTTACCGGCATCGAAATTATCGATCCGGTCACCTCCCCCCTGCGCCAGGACTTTGCCCAGACCTACTTTGCGCTCCGCAGACACAAGGGAATTACCGAAAAGGGCGCCTTTGACACAGTGGCCGACGTCAACTACTTCGGCACCATGATGATCCACAAGGGCCTGGCAGACGGCATGGTTTCCGGGGCGATACACACCACCGGCGACACCATCCGCCCGGCCCTGCAGATTATCCGCACCCAGCCGGGAGTTTCCATTGTTTCCAGCGTGTTCTTGATGTGTCTGGCAGATAGGGTTCTGGTCTACGGCGACTGCGCGGTGAACCCCGATCCCAACGCCCAGGAGCTGGCGGAAATCGCCATCAGTTCGGCCCAAACCGCCAAACTCTACGGCATTGACCCCCTGGTGGCCATGTGCTCCTATGCCACGGGCACCTCGGGCAAGGGCGCCGATGTGGACAAGGTACGCGAGGCGACCCGGATCGCCAAGGAACTCCGACCCGATCTCAAGATCGAGGGGCCGATCCAGTACGACGCCGCCGTGGATGCCGGGGTGGCAAAAACCAAGCTGCCGGAGAGCCAGGTGGCGGGCAAAGCCACGGTGTTCATCTTCCCGGACCTCAACACCGGCAATAACCTGTACAAGGCGGTACAACGCTCGGCCAACGCCGTGGCCATCGGCCCGGTGCTGCAGGGGTTGAACAAACCGGTCAACGACCTGAGCCGGGGCTGCACCGTGCCGGACATCGTCAACACCGTGGCCATCACCGCCATCCAGGCCCAGGCGGCCAGAACTACTTAGGCTGAAGGGGGGAAGGTAAAAAGAAGGGAGAAGGGTAGATTTTTTGATCCTTCAGCCTTCAGGCTAGACACCTTCAGTCTAAATAACAAAAGGGAACAACCATGAAGGTTCTGGTGCTCAACTCAGGCAGCTCGTCCATCAAGTACCAGCTGTTCGACATGCGGGACCACTCGGTCCTGGCCGCGGGCAGCGTCGAGCAGATCGGCGAACCGGGCAGCCACCTCAGCCATTCTCTCAATGCGGGCCAGGCCGGGATAAACAAAACGGTGCGGACCCTGGCCATTGCCGACCACAGGCAGGGCTTTCAGCTCATCGCCTCGGTGCTGCGGGAAACCGGGGCGCTGGCCGATACCGGGGAACTCAGCGCCATCGGCCACCGGGTGGTGCATGGCGGCGAGAAATTCAAGGAACCGGCCCGGGTTACCCCCGAGGTGCTGGGAGCGATCCGGGGTTTGATCCCTCTGGCGCCGCTGCACAATCCGGCCAACCTCCTCGGCATGGAGGTGGCCATGGAGAGCGCGCCCGCCGTGCCCCAGGTCGCGGTATTCGACACCGCCTTCCACCAATCCCTGCCTGCCCATGCCTACCGCTACGCAATCCCCAAAAAGCTCTACGAGGCGCACCAGGTCCGCCGCTACGGCTTCCACGGCACCTCGCACCGCTATGTGGCGAAAAAGGCAGCCGGGTTTCTTAAAAAACCCCTCGCTTCCCTCAACCTGATCAGCCTGCACCTGGGCAACGGGGCCAGCGCCGCCGCCATCCAACAGGGGAAATGCATCGACACCTCCATGGGTCTCACCCCCTTGGAGGGACTGATCATGGGCACCCGCTGCGGGGATCTCGACCCGGCGATCATCTTTTACCTGGCGCGGGAAACCGGCCTTTCCTCCGGGGAGATCGAGTCGATCCTCAACAAGGAAAGCGGCCTCAAGGGGATCTGCGGAGCCAACGACATGCGCACCGTGGGGGAGATGGCCAAGGCGGGCGATCCGGAAGCGCAGCTTGCCATCGCCATGTACTGCTACCGGATCAAGAAATACATCGGCGCCTACCTGGCGGTGCTGGGGGGGCTGGACGGGCTGATCTTCACCGGCGGCATCGGGGAACACGCCGGTTTTATCCGGGCTGGATGCTGTGAAACCCTGGCCCATCTGGGGCTGGAAATGGATGCTGAAAAAAACCGTGGATCAATCGAGGGATGTGCTGCTATCGAGAGCAAAGCCAGCCGGGTGAAAATCCTGGTTATCCCCACCAATGAAGAGCTGGAGATTGCCGAACAGACGGTCGCCTGTCTGGGGGCAAAATAATGAGGGAGCGCATCATGGTTACCAAAACAATGGCAAAAAAAATCATCGCCGTGCTGTGCGGCTGCTTTGTCCTGAGCCTGGCCGGTTGCAGCTTGAACGGGGGCGGACGCCCCTCTTGGGAAAACGGGGTGCTTCGGGTGGGGGTTACGCCAAATTACCCTTGCCTTATCCATAAGACCGCGGAAACCGGTCTTATTTCCGGCTTCGAGGCCGAATGCGCCGCGCTGCTTGCCAAGCGGCTCCAGAGTCGGCTCCAGTTTGTCGAGCTGGAGTGGGAAGAGCAGATTCCCGCCTTGGAGCGCAAGGAGGTTGACATCATCATGTCCGCCATGTCCATCACCGAGATGCGCAAGCTCCAGGTGGCCTTCAGCGAACCATACCTCACCATCAGCCAGATGGCCTTGACCACCAAGGAAGGGGAAGAGAAGTTTCCCTCTACCCAGGCTATTCTTGCCACCAGCAAAGCCATCGGCGTGGAAAAGGGAACCACAGGGGATGTTTTTGTCCAGCGCTATTGCCCCACGGCGGAACCGTTTTTTTTCTCCTCTCCGGACGCCGCAGTGCAAGCCCTCCGTGACAAGCGTATCGATCTCTTCATCGACGACGACCCGGTCCTCCGTTCCTATGCCGACGAATACGCGGGCGAAGGGCTGGTCCTGCTCAAGACCCGTTTGACCAGCGAAGAGCTTGCCTGGGCGGTGCGCCGCGACGATCCGGCCTTGCTCAAGGCGGTGAACTCCGCCCTGGAGACGTGGAAAGAGGATGGCACTCTCCAGCTGCTCCTCAGGAAGTGGCTGCCCCGCTGAGAAGCCAGGCGCCTTGGCGGCAACCTTCAGGCTTGCTGGGCCTTCCTCCAGCCAGCCCTCTTAAGGCGCGTGATGCGATCGATATTCCAGCTCTGGATTGCCTGAAGATATTGACGCTGGTCCTCACGCAGGAGAGCCATGATCTTCTCCTTCTCTTCCCGGATTTCCTCCCGTTCGCCGGGATACATCTCCAGCCAGCAGGCATAGCCCTGATCAAAAAGGAATTCCGGGCAAATCGCCTCCGGCTCCACCTGCAATTTTGCCGTGAGCAGCATGGTGGCGAGGATCATCTCATACTCAACCACCCAGCCGTTGTCGTTGAGCATGGAGCGTTGGTCAAACGGAACATCCCCCGGACAAGCAGGGCAGAACAGCCGCTGGATCACGTCTGATTGCAAAAGATTGTCACGGAGATGAAACTGAACGGTTCTGGCGCCGCACTCACAGGTTTTTCGCACATCAATGCACATCTGGGCCCTCTTTTTCCCTAACTTTTTCGCGGTTGGATGGCCATACGCAGCCTTGGCCAAAGTTTTCAGAATCTTCTCGGCAGAGGGGAAGAATCCTTGCGGCCATTGATCATCTTTTGGAGCTGCAACCGTTCAGCCCGCGCATCCTCCAGCTCGCGCCGGATTCCCATCTCCTCTAGGGGCGAGGCGGAAAGCAGAAGCTTTTCCAGCCGTTCAACCTGCTGCTGCGCCCGATAGAGTTCCCGTGCCAAATCCCGTAAAGACATATGCCTACCTGTGTGCCTGCTGTTTTTGGAATGCCCGGAAGGCGGCCAGGGCAGCGCCGTTGAGGCCCGCCCTGTCTGTTGTGATAATCCTGACCGGAATAGTGGAAAGAAGACCGGCCATGCGCCCTTTGCTGACGAAACGCGCCATGAAGCGCTTCGGGTCAAAGGCGGGAAGAAGCCGGGGAAGCATGCCGCCGCCCAGATAGACACCGCCGGTGGCAAGGAACTTCATCGCCATGTTCCCGGCCTCGGCCGCCAGAACAGAGAAAAAGATCTCCAGGGTCAGGCGTGCGACATCACCTTTTTTTGCCAGCGCCTGGCTTATGAGAACCGGGGTAATATCCGGGGCTGCGTCCAACGCCGCCTGCAAATCCGGGGGAACCTGCATCCCTGCCCCCTGGGTCAGATACCGGTAGATATTCGGGATGCCTTTTCCGGAGCAGACCAGCTCGTAACTCACATGTCCGTATTCCGCCCGCAGGAAAGAAAGCAGCCCTTCCTCCATCTCCGAGGCCGGGGCAAAATCGGCATGCCCTCCCTCCGAGGGATAGGCCGCGTAGCCCGTACCATCCCAGCAGAGATAGGCCTCGCCAAGCCCGGTCCCTGGGGCAAGAACCGCCATGCTGCCCTGGGGAACCGGGGTCCCGCCATTGACCACCAGCAGCTCGTCCGGCTGTAACACTGACACCGCCTCGGCCACGGCCACCAAATCGTTCAGCAAGAGAACCTCGGCAAACCGGAACTGTTCCCGCAAGACCTCCTGATCAATAAGCCAGCCCAGGTTGGTCATCCGGATCTTCCCGCCAACAACCGGCCCGGCCACGCCAAAAGCGGCCATTTGCGGATGCTCGGCCGAACCATGCAGGAACTCGGCAATTATTCCGGAAAAATCGCCATAGTCACTGCTGACAAAGCGCTGCTCCCTGACCAGGCTGTACCCCTGCCCCGTTGTTGCATACAAGGCCAGAAGGGTTTTTGTCCCGCCCAGATCTCCTGCCAGAAAATAGCCCATCTTTCCTCCCGAACCGGGCATGGCGCAGACACCCTCTTGCCGTCAAAAACGGCCGCCCTAGCAAAAGAGGCCACGCCCAACTCAGGCGCGGCCTCTTGCAACTCCCTGCAATTTCAAGAATATTTCAGGTAAGGCAAGCGCCAGCCCGCATTAGCTGTCCGAATCCTTTTTCCCCTCCACCAACCGGATGAGATCACCGATATTGGCGCGGAGCATCATGGTCTGGGAGGTGACCGCCTCGGAGGCCGCCGCCAGCTCCTCGGCATTGGCAGCCATCTGCTGCGTGCCGGTGTCCATTTCGGTCACCGCCTTGTTGATCTGGAGAACTCCCTGGGTCTGCTCATGGGAAGCGGTGGAAATCTCTTCCACCAGAATAGCGACCTTCCGTGAGCCATCCACGACATCCTTGGACTCCGCCACAACCTCATTGACCTTTTGCAACCCTTCATTGACATTGGCGATGGCCCGGTCAATCAAATCACTGGAGTTTCGCGCCGATTGCGCAGTGCGTTGCGCAAGATTGCGCACCTCATCGGCAACCACGGCAAAACCCGCGCCCTGCTCTCCAGCCCTGGCTGCTTCCACCGCCGCATTCAAGGCAAGAAGGTTGGTTTGGAAGGCGATTGCCTCGATCTCACGGATGATCGTGGCAATGGCGTCGCTGTCGTTTTTGATGTTCTGCATGGAAACCTGCATGGCCGAAACTTTGGTGTTTGCCCTGGAGCTAATCGCCTCATTCTGCTTCATCGAGGAATTTGCCTCGGCGGAGTTGTGGTCATTCTGCTGAACCATGGCGGTAATCTCTTCAAGGGACGCGCTGGTCTCTTCAAGCGAAGCGGCCATCTCCGAAGCCATTTCCGCAACCATCTGGGAGGTGCTGGCCGTGGATTGCGCCTCCTCGGAAATACGGTCGGCACTCTCGTCCAGATCGCTGACAATGGTGTTAATGGCCCGGACAAGCATCTGCACGACCAAAAAGGCGAACAGACCAACGGCAACAAGAGAGAGCGCCCCTCCAACGATAAAGAACAGGCCGAATTTTTTCACCTCGGCCATGGCCTTTTCCTTGGTCAGCTCCTGCCCTCCGCGCAGCTGGTCGACCGCAGCCTTGGTACTGCCCATCAGACTGTAATACTTGTCAAAAAATTCCCCGTCAAAGGACTCCAGGGCAGTGGCCTTGTCCCCTTTTTCCAGGGCTGGGAGGATCTTCTTGTTGATGATCTCCTCCATCTTAGGCCAGGAAGTGGTCAGTTCGTCATAGGAGGCCACAACATCAGAAGCCACATCCACCGCATGGCATGAACCGCAATACAGTTTTTTGCCTCCGGAATTAGTCATGCTTTCCCGCATTTCGGCGATGGCTTCGTCGAACTTCTTGCTAGTGGTTTGCAGGCCGCTCAAGGTTTCCGGGTCGTAATCCATGATCTGGCCCTTGAGGATGCTGTTGAGGAGGTTCAGATTGAGGCGGATTCGGGCGACCTTGTCGATGTAGTCCATTTTGAGTTCGATGCCGGTATACATCTCGCCCCCGATCTGCACCCGCTGGATGATGAACTGGGCGATCGCGACGCTTGAAACCATGGACAACGCGACAAAACCAACAAGAAGAAAAAGCTTTACCCGCAAGCTCAAGCTGTCAAACCATGTTTTCATAGCCCCCCCTTATGCGCACATCATTCAAAACCATGCAACTTTTTTTGTATTATATCGTCTACTCTTGTTTTTTTTACCACTATTTTCTCAGTTTCCAGCTATTTACCACAATGATCGCGGCAGGGATACCAACCAAAACTCCGATGCACCACGCTGCCTCTTCAATGAACCGCCCCGATGGTCCTCACCATTGCACGCCACAATCCTCAGGGAAAAAGGCTTCCTTTCCTCACTGCCATTCTGCCTTGACTGGTATAATTTTTTGTACCACTTTTTCGTTTTTGTCAGCGACAGAAATGTCCCTGCCAGCATTTCCAGGCCCTTTCCATAAAAACACCTTTTTCTTTCGGTACAAAAAAATTTGCATCTATACAACCAACTGAAACAACAGCATAAAAAACATACCCTCTGCCTCTCACCGCTGTGTCTGTTAAAAATTTTGTACTCCGCCACCTTTTCACTCCAGCAACCGCCCTCCCCCAAAAAGCCCGTCAGCTGGGCAAGGAAGAACAAAAAATAAAAACTGAAAACACTGGCACGCTTGTTGCTGTATCACAGGACAGTAAAACAACTCTTATCTCCTTTCTCCTTAAAAGAAGGCCGACTTTCCCGCAGAGTCGGTCTTCTTTTTTTTGCCCCCCAAAAAACAAGCCGGAAAACCCCGTCCGCTTTCCCGTTACCCAGGCTCTTTTGCCCCCGCATATTTTTTTGCTGTTTGCACTCTGCGCCAAAGCCCGATATAGTGCGATCCCTGTGGCCGTCGGCGCCTTGCCCGCCAATAAAGACGCCGCAGCCAACCCTCCCGGACCCGGCAAGGGGGTTCGGTTTACCTGCCATTACCCAGCCAACCCATTCTTTCGTCCTTATAAGACCATTCAGCGCCGTGAGCCCGCGATGACCTTTCCCTTTGGGGCAGCTCCCACAAAAAAAACCTTTATTCTCGCGCCCATGGCCGGTTGCACCGATCTTCCCTTCCGCCTGCTCTGCAAAGAGTATGGAGCCAGCCTTTGCTATTCCGAAATGATTGACTGCCAGGGCCTGGTGGCGCAAGAACAAGAGTGCCTGGAACTGCTCCACACCAACGGCGCGGAGCAGCCTGTGGCCATGCAGCTTTACGGCGGCGACTCCTCCATAATGGGTGAAGCTGCGGCAATCCTCAGCGAGCACCCCATCGCCTGCATCGATATCAATCTGGGATGCCCCATGGAAAAAGTCGTTCAACAAGGCGCTGGAGCCGCGTTGATGAAAAACCCGCGTCTGGCTGAAAAGATCATCATTGCCGTATGCAAAAACTCCACAAAACCGGTAACCGTCAAGATCCGTTCTGGCTGGAACCAGCACACCATCACCGCGCCGGAGATTGCCAAAATAGCGGAAGGCGCCGGAGCGCAAGCCATTGCCATCCATGCCCGCACCTGGAGCGACGGATTCAGCGGCCCCGTTGACCACGGCGTGATACGCCAAGTCATGAAAGCAGTTCCCCTTCCGGTTTTTGCAAACGGCGACATCACCTCCCATGAACAGGGCCAGGCCCTGCTCAAAAAAATAGGCTGCGCCGGAGTAATGATTGGCCGGGCCGCGTTGGGCGCTCCCTGGATCTTTTCCGGGACCGTGAACCAGCACCCTTCCATGGCTTACAGACTCAAAGTCCTGCTGCGACATCTCGAACTCGCCGAAACCCACCTTGCGCCGGAACCGAACCTCTCCAAAATCAGAAACCATGCCTGGAAATATTTTCGCGGCACCACCAATGGCCCGGCCATCCGCAAACAAATCGACGCCACCACAACTTACCATGAACTGAGGGGATTCATCCATCGCCTTGCCGAGCAGGTGTTTAGCCAGTGATCTGCCGGAACAAACGGCTATGGGCACCCCACAGAAAACAACAGAAAAAAAGAAGCCCCGGCAAGCAGTAAACTTGCCGGGGCTTCTTATCTTTTTATTGGTGCGCCCGGAGGGATTCGAACCCCCGACTCTCGGCTTCGAAGGCCGATGCTCTATCCAGCTGAGCTACAAGCGCACAAACACCTTTCTTTCAAACAGACCCTACCACCCCGCGATATTGCGCGGATCGGAAAGCACCTGCCAGGCCCGTTCCGTGATCTCGTCTATCTCGGCCAGGGTCACGGAAAGCGGCAGCCACAGATAGATCACATTGCCAAGGGGCCGCAACAAGAGACCCTGCTCAAGCCCGGCAAGGTAGACCGGCCAGCCGACCCGTTCATGGGAACCATAGGGGGCCTTGGTCTCTTTATCCTTCACCAGCTCCATGGCGACGATCATCCCGATCTGCCGCAGGTCACCAACCCAGGGCAGATTGCCAAAACGGCGCATCTGCGCCTGGAGATGGCTGATCTTGGCGGGCAATCCGGCCATGGTCTGCTCTTCGGCAAAGACCTGCAGCGAGCCAAGGGCCGCGGCTGCCGCCAGGGGATTGCCGCTGAAGGTGTGACCGTGGAAGAAGGTTTTTCCTTCGCCATAATCGGCATAAAAAGCCTGAAAAACCTCCTCGCTGGTCAGCGTCGCAGCCATGGGCAACATACCAGCAGTCAGCCCCTTTGACAAACAGAGAAAATCCGGCACAACCCCGGCCTGCTCAAGGGCAAACATGGTTCCGGTCCTGCCAAAGCCGGTGGCCACCTCGTCAAGAATCAGATGCATTCCGTATTGCCTGGTCAAGGCAGCCACCTTACGCAGATACTTCGCAGGATAGATAATCATCCCTCCGGCTGCCTGGATCAGCGGCTCGATGATCAGGGCGGCAATCAGCGCTCCCCGCTCGGCCAGAAGCTCCGCCAGCGGTTGCAGGCACTGGCAGTCGCAGGTCTCCTGGATAAGGCCAGCCGGGCAGCGGTAGCAGTAGGGGGAAGGCAACCGATGGGAGGGGAAAAGCAGCGGGGCAAAGGGACCATGGAACTCCGGCACCCCGCCCAGACTCATGGTGCCGATGGTGTCGCCATGGTAGCCGCGCTCTATTCCCACCAGCTGGCAGCGGTTGGGCTGCCCAACCTGCCGCCAATACTGGAGCGACATTTTGATCGCGATCTCGCAGGCGGTGGAGCCGTTGTCGGAATAAAACACCCGGGAAAGCTCTGGCGGCGTAAGCTGCACCAGCTGCTCCGCCAACACAATCGCCCCTTCATGGCTGGTGCCGGCCAGCAGCACCTGATCGAGCCGCGTCAGTTGGGAACGGATTTTTTCGTTTATAAGCGGATGGTTGTGCCCATGGACAATGCACCACCAGGAGGAAATGGTATCAAAATAACGTTTCCCCTGATGGTCGAACAGGAAAATTCCCTCCGCCCTGTCGATGAGGAGCAGGTCGCGCTGGGCATAATCGTGCATCTGGGTATAGGGATGCCAGAGGAACCGCTTGTCCTTCTCTTGCAGGGTCGGCACGGGGCTCACCCGGGGCTGACAAGCTTGTAGATCGCCGGGTACTGACGATGCTGTTCCGCATGGTCAAGGCCATAGCCGATCAGAAAGCCTTCCGCCACCTCAAACCCGGCATAATCGACAACCACCTCCACCTCCCGCCGCTCCTTCTTGTCGATCAGGGCACAGATCCGCACGGAGTTAGCCTTTCTGGCCGCAAAAAGCTCCTTGAGGCGGGCAAGGGTTCTCCCGGTATCGACAATATCCTCCACCAGCAGGACATCCTTGCCTGCCAGCTCGATTTCTGTATCCTTGCGAATCTGGATGGCGCCGGAGGAGCAGGTGGAGACGCCGTAACTCGACACCCGGATAAAGTCTATCTCAATGGGCAGCTCGACTTGCCGGACCAGATCGGCAAGAAAGATAAAGGCGCCGTTTAAAATACCGATCACAACCAACCGGCGCCCGGAATAATCGCGGGTAATGGCCTGGCCAAGCTCCTTGACCCTCCTGGCGATATCCTGCCTGGAGACAACCTCTTTTTTCTCAATCATCCGCCCCTCTCTTTTTGCTCCCAGAGTACACGCTGCATAACGAAACGGCCCATAGCCAATAAAAACGTTGACCCGGACCAAGGAGAGCACCTAAAATAAACGATACAGCCTCCCTGCTTGCCAAAACAGAAAAAAAGGAGCACGCCATATGAAACGCTATGAATGTTCGGTCTGTGGGTATATCTACGATCCGGCGGACGGCGACCCGGATTCAGGCATCGCTCCAGGGACCCCCTTTGAGGATCTGCCGGAAACCTGGACCTGCCCCATCTGCGGCGCCAGCAAGGATCAGTTCACCCCCATCGACTGAGCGCTACAGCAGGATATCCCCGGTGATGCTGGCCCAGGTTTTGTCAAGTTCCGCGGAAAATGAATTGATAAACTGCGACACATTGACTTCCTGGAACGGGCGGTGGTGCTCTTCGATCAACGCCCAGGAAAAAGAACGCTGGGCATCCTGCATCGTCAACTGGGGCTGCCCCAGACAGGCGCCCTTCATCGAGGCGAAAATATTCGCCAGATTCACTATGGCCACGGGCACCTGGTTGGTCGTAGCCTTTTCCGGCATATGATGGAAGTGCATCACGTCCAGATAGGGCTGCGGCAGACCGATGCCTTCGGCAAGCCAGACACCCGCCTGGCCATGATCCACGCCGATATAGTCCTTTTCCGCCCTGACCATATCCCGCAGCTCTTCCGATGGTTCGGCAAACTGCGGGTAAAAATTCGGCGACAGCCCATCCAGCACCAGCATGCCCAAATCGTGAAGAAGGCCGCACAAATACAGATCGGCCGAGGTGTTTATCCGAATTACCTCCCGCAACATCTCGGCAATTCTGCCGACCACCACCGCATGTTGCCAGAAATCCTTGGCAACCGGGGAAAAACCGCTGAAGGCCTGGGTTGACTTGGCCGCTCTGATGGTATCGATCAGCACTTCCTGTATCTGCTTGACTCCGACAATAACCATGGCCAGCGGGACTGTGCCCACCATATTGGCCCTTCTGTAAAATGGCGAATTGGCTGTCTGGATCACCCGGCAACTCAGCACCGGGTCAAGGGAAATCAAATCGGCCAGCCGCCGGGTATTATCAATGCCCGCGCCGCCTCTCATCATGGCGTTCAACTCGAAGGCAACAGCGGGATTCACCGGCAGGACCGCCTCCGGATGCACCCGATGATGCAGTTTGGCCGGGGTTTGCCGGTTTTCCTTATCGGGCAGGGGGGGAAGGGAAATGGCCAACCTGACTTTTCCCGCCTTCTCGGGCCGCCCCACGATCAACTCCGGCTTGGCCGGCTGTTTTTGCGGCCTTTCTCCGGTTTCCTCCGGGAAGTCATCGGAAAGCACCTTCTGCAAAATAGAAGGATTCGCTTCTTCGCCATCACGCCCGGCAACTTTTTTATTGGCCAGATCCAGTCTGCTGACCAGCCGTTCACAAAACCGCTTATAAAATTTCAGCTGCAAAAAAACGTTGGAGGTGCTGACAATCTCCGGCTCAACCCGCAGGATAAAGGATTCCGTGCTTGCCACCACATCGGCGGTTCTTTTTATTTCGGTGACCAGGGCCATTTCCCCGAAGCAATCCCCAGTGGCAAGGGTGGTGAGCTGAATGGGTTTTGCTTTTCCCGGCAACCGTTTTTCCACCCGGACTTCGCCCTTGACCAGGATGTAAAAGGCCCGCTCGGTCGTATCTTCCTTGATGATCACCGTGTTGGGAGGAACCCGGAGCCATTTGCTCACCAGGAGGAACTGCTTAAGCTCATGATCATCGAACCCATGAAAAAAGCTTACTTTTTTCAGGAATTCAATCTGTTCGTCAAGGTCGATTTCTTTGAGTTTTCTACCTGAGGCCATGATTTTTCCTTCGCCGTTTCACTGCCGCCGTTGCACTGCTGCCGGGACGTTGCTGCCTTGCATCGTTGAAACTATTTTCCGAGACAAAACTCCGCAAAGATCATATCCAGCACATCGTCCGTGGTCGTTTCCCCGATAATGTCCCCAAGAAACGCCAGGGCGCCTTGAAGATCAATGGCCAGGAGATCCGGGGGCAGATCCGCGGCCAGCCCCGCCCCAACCTGCTGGACCGCACCAAGGGCGCGCTGCAAGGCAGCTGCATGCCGCACGTTCGGCGCGGCAACCCCTGGCTCCTGAAGGCCTTGCCCGCCAGTGGCCGCGGCGTACACCGCATCCTCCAGAGTACGAATCCCCTCACCGGTTGTGGCGGAAATAGCGACAACCGGAACCCCGGAGAAGGCCTCTTGATAGGGGCCAAGCTCCAAGCCAATCGCCCTGTCGATCTTGTTCACCACCACCACGACCTTCTTGTCCGCAGCCACCGCAAACAGGGCACGGTCTTCGTCCTGCACCCCTTCCACGCCGTCAAGGACCAGCAAAACCAGATCCGCCTCTCCCAGCTTTTGCCGGGCCCTCCGGATGCCGATCTCTTCCACCGCCTCGGAGGTCTCCCGGATGCCAGCCGTATCGACAATGCGCACCGGCACCCCTTTGATATCCAAGCACTCCTCGATGGTGTCCCTGGTTGTGCCGGGAATCTCCGTGACAATGGCCCTCTCTTCCCGGAGAAGGCAGTTGAGCAGGCTGGATTTGCCGACATTGGGTCTGCCGAGAATGACCACGGAGACCCCCTCGCGGATAATTTTCCCTCCCTCCGCCCTGGCCAGCAAGGTGACCAGGGGGTTTTCCACCTCCTGCACCAGCCTGGATTTCAGGGCCTGGGCGTCGAGGATCTCCACCTCCTCATCGGGAAAATCGATGGCCACCTCCATGATAGCACGAACCGAGACCAGCGCGTCACGAATTTTCCAAATCTCTCCGTGCAATCCGCCGCGAAGCTGATTCACGGCAAGGTGGGCCCCCTCCTTGGTTTTGGCGCCCAACAGCTCGGCAACCGCCTCTGCCTGGGTCAGATCGATCCGGCCGTTGAGAAAGGCCCGCTTGGTGAATTCCCCTGGCTCGGCCAGACGGGTGGCAGGAAAAGTGACGATCTGGGCCAGAATCTCCTGCAGCAACAGATAACTGCCGTGGCCGTGGATTTCCACCACATCTTCCCGGGTGTAGGTCTGCGGCGCCCGCATGTATACAGCGAGAACCTCGTCAATGACCGCGTGGGTTTGGGGGTGAACAATGGCGCCAAAATAGAGCCGGTGGCTGATGAAAGTGGGGGAGGGATTTTTCGGTTGGAACAGCTGCTGAAGAATGGCGTGGGCGTGCGGGCCGCTCACCCGGATGATGCCGATGCCGCCGGCGCCGGGCGGCGTCGCAATGGCGGCAATGGTCGCTTCGTTGAAATCCGGGAAATCCGGCATTACCATATGTTTCTTGCCTTATGAAATCCGGTGGCGCCGGACAGCGCCATGCTGGGCTGGCCCGGCAAGCGGGGCGGTCTCGACACAGTTGCGGTCACAGCCGCTGTTGCCTTGAGGCGAATTACTCTGCCTTTTCTCCGCTTTTCTTTTTCCGCGGCGAACGCCGACGCCCCTTGCCAGGCAGATAGATGAGCACTTTTTTAAACAATCCCTCGCCGACGCTGCGGCTTCTGATCTCGGTATCGTCCTGCAGGGCCATGTGCACCATGCGCCGCTCCGCGGGATTGATGGCGGGAATGGTTCTGGTCTTGCCGGTTTCCTTGACTTCCTGGGCTAGACGCAGGGCCCGCGCCTGGAGTTCACCCATCCGGTTCTCCCGGAATCCCCCGGCATCAAGGGCGAAAAGAACCTTCTGCGGAAATTTTCTGGTGATAATCTTGCGCATCACATACTGCAAGCCATCAAGGGTTTGGCCCTCCGGCCCGACAAGGGTATCGACAAACTCCCCGGTTATTCTGGCATGAACCTTATTGTTCTGGTCCTGCTCCACGCTGACTTCCGATGGGCAACCCATGAGGTCGAGAATCTTGGCGACATCGGCCCGGATCATCCCCATTTCCTCGGGAGAGACAGGATCTCCCACCGCCTCTTCCGGCTCCTCGTTGCCACCAGACTGTTCAACCCTGGGTTTTGGCGCACTCGGTTTTTTCTCCGCTGCGGGCCGCTCCGGCCTAGCCTTTGGCCCATGCGCTTTTTTCTCCGCAGCCGGACGTTTCTGCTCCTGCCCGCCCTCTTTTTTAAGAAAGACCTGCACCGCCGCTTTTTTCCGGCCCAAGCCGAAAATCCCAGTGGAGCCGGTGGAGATTATGCGGATATCAAGCTCTTCCCGCGCCACATTCAGAGCAGCGCAGGCATTGCCGATCGCCTCTTCAACATCCGTTCCCTTATATTCCATCTTGGCAGACGACATTGTGTGACTCCTCTCTCTCAGACCATTCTCTGGCAACCCGGCGTCTTCTCTTAGCAACTGTGGCCCAGACCGCCTCTTGCCTGCTCGTAGTTCAACCTGCTTTACACGGTCTCGTGCCGGTTCACGAGATACTGCTGACCAATGGACAGCAGGTTGTTGACAAACCAGTATAAAACCAGCCCGGAAGCAAAGTTGAGGAACATGAAGGTAAAAATGACCGGCATGAACATCATGACCTTCTGCTGGGTGGGATCCCCGGTGGCCGGGGTCATTTTCTGCTGCAAAAACATGGTTGCCCCCATGAGCAGGGTCAGCACCGGTATCCCGCCAAGAAACGGGATATCAAAGCCGATCGGCAACCGGTCCGGCGCGGCCAGATCGGTAATCCAGAGGAAAAAAGGTGCATGCCGCAACTCGATGGTCTGGAGCAGCACCTTGTACAGGGCGAAAAACACCGGAATTTGAATGATCATGGGCAAACAGCCGCCCACCGGATTCACCTTGTAGGTCTGGTACAGCTTGATCATCTCCTGCTGCTGCATCTGCTTGTCGTCTTTATATTTCTCGCGCAGCTTGGCCATCTTGGGCTGCAGCTTCTGCATGGTCTTCATGGACTTCATGCCCTTCTGGCTCACCGGCCAGAAAAGAAGCTTGATGAGCACCGTCACCAGAATGATGGCCACGCCGTAATTGCCCACATAGCCATGAAGAAAATTGAGCAGATAGAGGGTCGGCTTGGCCATCACGTCGAACCAGCCGAAATTGATGCTGCGCTCCAGCTCATGGCCGGCTGCCTTGAGCGCCCCCATGGTCTTAGGGCCGAAATACACCGAGTAGGTGTACTGCTGACGCTGACCCGGCTGGATGACATCGCTGGCCCCGGCCAAGACCGTGGTCACCCTGTTTTCATCCTGCAGGGAATAGTGCGCGGTGTGCTGGTCGCCGGTACCCGGAACAATGCCGCAGAGAAAGTAATTATCCTCGTAGGCCGCCCAGCTGATCTTGCCGGTAAAGCTTTTGCTCCCCTTTTTCAGGTCGTCGGCCTTGATCTCCTCCAACACCCCATCGCGCAATACAGCGGGCCCGACCGAGACCATCCCGTTTTCTTTGGAAAACGGCCTATTGTCAAGGGTCAGATACGGGGCGCCCTGCC
>JBAZSA010000025.1:0-21736 GCA_041662645.1 Desulfurivibrionaceae bacterium | reverse complement strand
ACGATGCGCAGCACCCCGTCGCCCCCGGAGATCACCACCTTGCCGAAGCGCAGATCGTACCAGGCCCCGTTCACCTGCCGCCGCAAAAGGCTAAGGAGGTTCTTTTCCCTGCTCAGGGTCTCCAGATGCCTCTCCCCCCTGGCGCTGAAAGTGATCCCCACGTTGAGCACGGAATAGATCATGGTGCTGACCATGCCCAAGAGCACCACGGCAATGAGCAGCTCAAACAGGGTGATCCCGCGCTGACCGCCCGTCATTGCCGCACCGGGATGCCGGTGAGCGGATCGATCAGAAACTCCTGGGAGCGGCGGCCATTGCGGGACACCATCCTTCCCGGCGTTGCCAGCCCGTCCGGGTAGAAAACCAGGGTTTCCGGCAGGAACTCAAACTCCGCGCCCTGGGACAGCTCAACCTCTTTTTTTCCCTCCACCGCGCCGCTGAAGGAAAAGCTTTTGGATTGGCCATCGAAACGCATCGCCACCGGCCTCCCCTTGCCCACGGCCATGAGACGGGCATAGCGGGTGCCAGCGACCAGCGCCGCAGTCTGCTTGCGAAAGCTCAGCTTATCGAGAAACCGGCCCGTGGCCGGAGCCACCACCCCGGCCATGATGCCCAACAAGGCCAGGACCATAATCAGCTCGATGAGGGAAAAGCCGCGCTTGCCAAGGCTTGGGGCCTTTTTGCAGGAGTAGGTCATGGTTGACGGTCTCACAACACCTCGCCATTTTCTTCAAACAGGTGCTTCGACAGGCTCAGCACGAACGGAATATCAATATGATTAAGATGCTATCCGTTCGCCCTGAGCTTGTCGAAGGGCCGCTGTTACGGGGTCCACACCATGACTGATGGGGTCTCGTAAAAAATCCCAGGAACATCAACCTGCAATATCGTTGATACTTAAAATAACCGAAAGCATGGAGATCACCACGTAGCCCGCAACCACGGCGATGAGCAGGATGAAGATCGGCTCCACCATGGCAGTCAAGCGCTTGATCCGCTCCTTGAGCTCCTTTTCAAAATGATCGGCAATCTGGCCGCACATCTCCCCCACCCTCCCCGACTCCTCGCCGATGGAGAGCAGTTCGGTGGCCAGTTCGGGGAAAAGCTTTTCCGCGCTCAACCGCTCGCCGATGCGGCGGCCCTCCTGGAGGGCGCGGGTGGCCTGGTTGAGCAACCGGCGGTACTCGACGTTCACCGCCACGCCGCTGCCGATCTTGAGGGCCGCGGCCAGATGGACGCCATTGTTGACCAATACCTCGATGGTCCGGAAGATGCGGGTGGTCTCCAGGTTGCGGACAAAGGAGGAGAGCACCGGAATCCGCAAGGCCCAGTGGTCCAACCGGGCCTTGCCGTCCGCGCTTTTGAAATAGCGCCAGGCCACAAGCGGCGGCCCCACCAGCACAAGGGCGGTCAACAGCGGGTGGCTTCCGATCCACTTGGCCGTGGCCATGAGCATCACCACATGACCGGGCAGTTGCTGGCCCATGCCTTCAAAGAGAATCTCGAACCGGGGCAGGATGGTGGTCAGCAGGATGATGATGGCGAGAAACCCCACACCCAGAAGGAAAAGCGGGTAGATGGAGGCGGAAATCACGTACTGCTGGAGTTCCTGAAAGGTCGCCTGATAGCCGGCGATCTTCATCAACATGGCAGGCAGGATGCCGCCCTCTTCCCCGGCCCGGACGATGTTGATGTACATGGGGGAAAAATACGGATAATCACCCAGGGCCTGGGAAAAGGATTTGCCTTCCTTGATCTTTTGCTCGAGCTCGCCGACAAAGTGCTGAAAAACAGGCTTATGGCTGTGCCGCTTCATGACCCGTAGCGCCTGGTCCAGGGGTAACCCGCTTTTAAGCAGCAGACCGATCTGGTTGGTGAAAAATTCGATATCCGCGCGATTAAGCTTTTCCTGACGGAAGCGCAGGCCAAGATTCCGGGGCAGGCCCAGGCGTTGTCCCAGGCCGCCTCCCTCGCTCCGGATGTTCAAGGGCCGCAAGCCCTGCTGCATCAAGCGTTTTGCCGCGCTTTCCTGATCCGGGGCTTCGAGAACCCCGTCCTGGGTCTGGTTGTTCCCGTCCAGGGCCGTGTATTTAAATTGCCCCATTTTCCGTTCCCCTGCAGACCCTGACCACCTCGCTGAAGGTTGTCAGCCCCTGCCGGACCTTGGCCAGGCCGTCGCTGAACATGGATTGAAACCCCTGTTCCTCGGCAATCTTTCGCAACTCCATGAGGTCCAACCCTTTGGAAATCCCCCGGTTGATGGCCTCATCGATCACCAGCAGTTCGTAGAGGCCGATCCGGCCGGTGTAGCCGGTGGAGGAACAGCGGTCGCAGCCCTTGCCCTCGTAGATGGGGAAATCCTCGCCCGCAGGCTGGTAGCCGAACTCGCTGAGCATCCCTTTCTCCACCTTGCAATGGGGGCAGATGCAGCGCACCAGCCGCTGGGCCAGGACGCCCCGCAGGGAGGAGGAGATCAGGAACCGCTCCACGCCCAGGTCGATCATCCGCACCACCGCGGAGATGGCGTCGTTGGTGTGCAGGGTGGAGAAAACCAGATGGCCGGTGAGGGAGGATTGCACCGCGATCTCGGCGGTTTCCAGGTCGCGGATCTCGCCGATCATGATCACGTCCGGGTCCTGGCGGACGATGGAGCGCAAGCCCGAGGCAAAGGTCAGGCCGATCTCGGCGCGGACCTGGATCTGGTTGATGCCGTGCAGCTGGTACTCCACCGGGTCTTCCACGGTGATGATCTTGTTGTCGCCGGTGTTGATCTGGTTGAGCGCGCAGTAGAGGGTGGTGGTCTTGCCGCTGCCCGTGGGACCGGTGACCAAAATGATCCCGTCCGGCGAGGCGATGAGGCGGCGGAACTCCTCCTCGATCCGGCTGCCCATGCCAAGTTTGACCAGATCCAGGATGATGGAGGCCTTTTCCAGGATACGGATCACCACGCCCTCGCCGAAGATGGTGGGCAGGGTGGAGACCCGCAGGTCGATCTCGCGGCCCGAGACCCGCATGGAGATTTTGCCGTCCTGGGGCAGCCGCCGCTCGGCGATATCGAGCCCGGCCAACAGCTTGGTCCGGGAGATGATCGCGGGCTGCATGGCGTGGGGGGGGATTTCGTAGTCGTGGAGGATGCCGTCGATGCGCAGCCTGATCCGCAACCCGTCTTCAAAGGGTTCCAGGTGGATGTCGCTGGCCCTCCGGGTCACCGCCGTATCGATCAGGTTGTTGACATACTTGATGACCGGCGCCTCGGAGGCCATGTCCTTGAGCTTGTCGATATCCGCCTCGTCAATAAGTTGGGCGGCAGCATCGCTCTCCTGCTGGCCCAGCTGATAGTGCTCGCGGATACGGTTTTTGAGCTGGCCCTCGCCGATAACCTGGATGCGGAAAGGCGCGCCCAGGGCAATCCGGGCGGCGGCGAGAATATCGGAGTCCAAGGGATCGCTGGTCAGGAGGAAAGGGCCCAAATCCCCTCGGCGGAAGAGGAGGAAGGGATGGTCTTTCAGAAAAAGCTGGGAGATGGGGTGGGTGAGAAACTCGTCCGCTTCCTGCGGCACATACACGGCAAGGTCCAGCTGCTGGGCCAGGGCCGCGGCCAGATCCTCCTCGCTGATATAGCCAAGCGAGAGCAGGATTTCCCCCAACCGGCGGGAAACGGTTTCCTGATGGGCCAGAGCCCGCTCCAGCTGAGCGGGTTGCAGCCTGCCGTTGCTGACCAGCAGCGAACCGATCTTTTCTTTTTTACGAAAGAAGACGGATTGCATAGGAGGGCCGAAGCCTCTGCCGGAAAGGATTATTCCCAGCTGCCAATGTCGGCGTTTTCTTTTTCCCCGCCGGGCTGGTTATCCTGCCCGTAGGAATAGATATCCACCTCGCCATGCTCGCCGGGATTGCGGTACTGATAGGGATTGCCCCACGGATCGTTGGGCACGGCCTTTTTCAGATAGGCGCCGTCCCATTTCTCCACCCCTGGGTTGGTCACCAGGGCGGTCAACCCTTCCTGCTGGGTCGGATAACGGCCCACATCAAGGCGGAATCCGTCCATGGCCGCCATGAGCATCTCGATCTGGGTCTTGGCCGTCTTCTGCTGGGCCTTGCCCAGTTTGCCGAAGAGCTTAGGCCCGACCAGGGAGGCGATCAGCCCAAGAATGACCATGACGATCAACAGTTCCATCAGGGAAAAGCCGCGCTGTTTTTTCAGGGTTCGCTGTTTCATGGGAGTGGTTTCTGTCTGGCAAAGGTTACCCTTGCCCCGGCGCGTTGCGGCCCGGAACAAGGCGACGAATCGGGAAAATACTCCATTGTGCTTACAATGAGGGGAGCGAATGTGTCAAGAAAAAATGGGGGATTGTACCCAAAAGCGCGGCCGTGTTTTTGGCAAAACCAGAAAATCAGATTCTGCGGCGCACCTTGAGCAGACGCCCGGCAACAATGGCCAAAAGGCCGCATCCTGCACTGAACAAGGCGCCCATCTTGGCCGCGCCCTGGATGAGCGGATCGGTAAAGGCCTCGCCCGCCACGAACAGGGCAACGGTCAAGCCAAGCCCGCCGATCATCCCGATCAGCAGCAGTTCCTTTTTACCGACATGGGCAGGCAGCGGATAGCCGAGTCGCTTGCCAAGCATTCCCATGCTGAAGATGCCGCCGGTCTTGCCGAGGGCAAGGGAGGCCAGAACCAGCCAAGTGGGGATGCCGATGGCGGCGAACTCCACCCCGGCATTGGCCAGGCCGAACATGAACAGGCCGAAATCCACCACCACCTTCCACTCGTGCTCGAAGTTGGCAAGGGGGGTCCGGTCCCTGGGATCTTCCTCGAAGAGATGCTTCTGTTCCACTGGGGCATGGGGCAGGAAGGGCACGATGAAGACCAGGGCCAGGGCCGGATGGACATGGGCCTTGAACAACCCGAGCCAGCTGAGGCTGCCGCCCAACAGGAGGTAAGGCCAATAGGTGACGGCATTGCGCCGCCGCAGCAGGAAGGCTGCGAGCATGCCGAGCAGGGTAAAGCCCAGCCACTGAGGAGCAACGGGATGCCCCGGGTCCGGATAGAATACCGCAATGATCGCCAGGCCTATGGCATCGTCGGCGATGGCCAGCAGCAGCAAAAAAGAGATGGCTGGATGGTTCCGGCCGAAAACCACGCTGGCGACCAGCCATGCCAGGGCAATGTCGGTGGCCGTCGGAATGCCCCAGCCCCGGCTGAGCGCAGGGGCGCCGATCAGGGCATTGAGACTCAGGTAGACGAGCACCGGGCCCACCACCCCGCCCAGCGTTGCCAGCAACGGGTTTATCGCCTTGCGCAAGGGATGGAGATCCCCGCCCGGCAGACAGCTCTGGGTGATCTCCGAGGCGGCCATGCCGAAAAACAGCACCATGAACAACTCATTGGTGACGAAATGGAAGCTGAGCGGCCCGAACATGGGCGCATGGTTGAATTGGCGGTAGCCTTCCGGCGCCAGGTTGGCCCAGAGCAGGGCGACCACAACCCCGGAGAGCAGCGGGACCGAGAATTCCCGGAGCAGGTTGATATGTTTTTTCACGAGGCATCCTTATTTGCTTCAAGCGGGTGCTTCGACAGGCTCTGCACGAGCGATCGTCAATGCCCGTTCGCCCTGAGCCTGTCGAAGGGCCGTTATTACACCAATCCATCAACCATACCAAAACCCCCTCCATGGTCAAGGGGAATCCACTCTTTATTGCGCCCCGGCCTCGTTGATCCGGACGATCAATTCGCCGATGTCCACCGGCTTCATGATGTAATCGAACAATCCCCGCTGCATGCCAATGATGCCGCTCTCGGTGGAGCCGTGGCCGGTGAGGATGATCACTTGAATTTTTGGGTCGTGCTGTTTGATCAGGTCCAAGGTGGCCAACCCGTCCACCCCCGGCATCATCAGGTCGAGCAGGACCACGTCCGGTCGCCAATCAGCAGCGAGGGCCGCCACAGCTTCCTGGGCGCCGCCCACGGCCTTGGCGGTAAAACCGCGCAGCGCCAACCGCTCTGCCAGGGTGGTCCCGAAATCAAGTTCATCGTCAACAATCAGAATCCTACGCGTGCTCATCGTGTTGGCCCTCGCTGCCTTCGCTGTAAACCGGGAAGGAGATGATAAAGGTGGTGCCCACCCCGACCTCGCTGCTCACCTCGATCCTGCCCCCCATTTTCTGCACGATGCCATAGGTGATGGAGAGCCCCAGACCGGTGCCCTTTTTCTCCTCGTTAGCCTTGGTAGTAAAAAAGGGGTCGAAGATATGCTTGAGCACCTCCGGGGCAATCCCCGGCCCGGTATCGGAGATGGCCACCATCACGGTTTTGTGGTTTTCGCGGCGGGAGGTGATGTGGATCTCGCCGTCGTTGCGGATCGCGTCGATGGCGTTGTTGATCACATTGAGAAACACCTGCTGCAACTGGCCATGATCCGCCCGGATGACCGGCAGATTTTCCTGAAGCTGCAGGATAACATGGATGTTGCGGTAGGCTGCGTCTTTTTCCAGAAAACTCAAGACCTCCTGGATGATTTCGTTGAGCTGCACCAGGGTCAGGGAGGTTTCCATCCGCCGGGCAAAGCCCAGGAGCCGGTGGGTAATGGTCCTCGCCCGGACCACCGCGTTTTGCAGGGAACCCAGTTGATCGAGAAACTTCTCCTTGTGGCGGAAATCCTGATCCATCCCGACCAGATCCTGCATCAGTCCGGCCTTTTCCCCGATGATCGCCAGGGGGTTGTTGATCTCATGGGCAACCCCCGCGGCCAGCCTCCCGATGGAGGCCAGCTTGTTGGAATGCTCGGTCTCGCTCAAGATCGCGTCCCGCGTTTCATCGGCCTCGCGGAATTTGCCCGCCAGGAAGCGGGAGAGCCAGACAACCATCCCGCCCGAGGCAAGAAAACAGAGGGTGAGGGTAAGAAACAGCCGCCCCTTGAAAACCTGCCAGATCTTCCGCGCCTCGGCCCCCTGCTGGTCCAGGACCAGCAGCCAGGACGTGTTCTGGATCCGGCTCACGGCCCGATAAAAGCGGCTGTCGCCGCGCATTTCCTCAAAAATAAGGATATCGTTCTGCTTGGGCTTGCGGGTGAGCTGAAAATCGTCCATGGCCACGCCATGGTAACGGGAGGAGCTTTGCAGCTTACCGCTGTCATTGATGAGAAAGATATCCTCCAGCGCCTCGGTTTCCGCAAGAGACAAGAAGTGGTCCAGGGTTTCGGTATCGATGCTCGCCCGAAGAATCCAGTATTTCCCGGAATGCATATCCTTCTTGCAGGTGGCGACCACAAAATGGGGGACATTGCGGAAGCCGGTTATAACCTCGCTGACATATATCCGCCGGGACAGAGCCTTATGAAACCAAAGGCTGTCACTGTAGTCCTTTCCCGCCAGCTGGTACGGCCCGATATAGGCACTCTGAATGCCGTCTTGACCAATGACGCTCAAGTCCACCAGCCCTTGATGCTCTTTCTTGAGCCTTTTAAAAACCTGATCCAGCCGCTGCGGATCGGAAAGATCCTCGAAGGTATAGCTGTCAATGACCACGGTGATCGCCGCCTGCAGCTTTTCCAGATAGGCGCTGATGGTGGCCCTGGCGCTTTCCGCGTTCCAGCGGGCATTGGCCTGGGAATCCTCCCGCAGGAGCTGTTGGTACTGAATAAAATTAAGCCCCGAGGTGATGGAGAGGGGGATCAGGGTGATGGCCAGCATCACGATGAGCAGGCTGTTGCGCATGCACCGGTACCGCGCTCTGGGTGAGAGATCCTTGCCGGACATGCCGCAAAAGAGCGGGCACTTAGGGTTGTCGCTCATGAGGGGACACTCCTCTCGGTTTCCGGCCGGAGAATACTGCCAGGCCGCAGTTGTTTGGCAATGGCTAGGTCGATGGCCTGGGGCGCCGGGCCGATCACCCGGTCGATCACCTCGATTTTTTTCCAGACCAGATACTGGAAATGCGCCTCCTCGATGCCGCCGCAGATCACCAGGGATACCTCCTCCTTGATGATCAGACTGCACAGCGCATCGCTCCCCGGACCGGGAAGCAGGACGGTGCGCGGCTCCCCCGATATTTTGCCCCGGACGATCTTGGCGATGAGCACCTCGGTGGCCAGGTCGAAGCGCGGGGCGATATCGTTGTTCTGCAGGGTTACCAGGATCTTCATGCTGTTTTACGCAAGCTCGTATTCCTTCATCTTCCGCCACAGGGTGGTGCGCCCCCAGCCCAACGCCTTTGCCGCTCCGGTTCGGCTGCCGCCGGTCTGCATGAGTGCAGTGAGGATCTTCTTCTTTTCAATGGCGCTCCAGCTCGAAGCGTTGTCCGGGATCTCCTCCGGTGCCACAAAGGAACTCGTTTCGCCGGATTCCCGGCGATCCGGCGAAACGGTCGCAGCCACCGATCGGGGAGCCTTGCCAGCCTCGGCCAGCACATAGGGGGGCAGATGCTCCACCTCGATGACCTCGCCCCGGCAGATGTTGACCCCGTACTCAATGATATTGCGCAGCTCGCGGACATTGCCGGGGTAGTGATAGCTGCTCAGCAGCCGCAAGGCCTGGGCGGAGAGGCGTTTCACGCCTTTGCCGAAGCTGGCGGCAAACAGCTGGAGGAAATGGTCGATGAGCAGCCGCACATCGCCATCCCGCTCGCGCAAGGACGGCAGATGCACCCGCAGAACATTGAGGCGGAAAAAGAGGTCTTCCCTGAATCTCCCCTCCTGAACCAGCTGTTTGAGGTCGCGATGGGTGCCGGTGATCAGCCGCACATCGACCTTCACCTTCTTTTGGCTGCCCAGGGGGAAAAATTCCCGGTCATCCAGCACGGTGAGCAGCTTTACCTGGAGCGGCAGGGGCAGATCGCCGATTTCGGTGAGAAAGATGGTGCCGCCCTGGGCAAGCTGGAACATGCCGTGCTTATCGGCGTGCGCCCCGGTGAACGCCCCGCGCACATGCCCGAAGAGTTCGGATTCCAGCAGGCTTTCCGGCAGAGCCCCGCAGTTGACCTTAATGAAGGGATATTTGCTGCGCTTGGAGGCATGATGGACCGCCTCGGCCAAAAGATCCTTGCCGGTGCCGGTCTCCCCGGTGATCAGGACGGAAGAGTCGGTGTGGGCGAGCACCGGCAGCAGCTCAAAGATCTCCTGCATCTTGGGGCTATGCCCCAAAAGCCCCTTGGCCGGGCCCATCTCCTGCTTGCGGCCGATCTCCTGCAAGGCGGTGATATCTTCCAGAACCAGGACCAGCGCCTGCCGTCCCCCCTTGGGTTCCACCACCGGGGTGGCGGTGAAACGCATGGGAATCTTCTTGCGGTTGAGGCCGAGGATATCGCCCTCGACGCTGCAGGCAACCCCTGATTCCAGCGCCTGACGGAACTCCTGCACGTTTCTGCCGAGATTGCTGCGCAGCACATGGTCGCAGTATATGCCGCGGGTATCCTCCCCGGAATAGCCGGTAAGCGCTTCGAGAAAGCGGTTCATCATGATGAGCCGAAGGTCCGGATCGACCAGGGCGATCCCGTGCGGCACCCCATTGAGGATCTCAACAAGATCGGGACGGAAGGGTTTGGCTTCTTCTCTTGCTTGCGTTTCGACCATTGACCTCGGACCATTGCCAGCGGTTTCAGGGATACAGGGCACAGCCAAAGTGTTTCATATTGTCCCCACATGTTCCAGATACATCACCCAGAGCCGGGAAGTCAATCATTTTTTCCGCTGCCCCACCCTGCCCAGTATTCGCAAGACACAGCACGAATACCCGACCGCAGCCTCTCGACCCCCTCCCATACCGAGAGATGCATCCCGCACAGCACCCCCCAGATGTTCCACCCAGACCGGCCCAAATGTTCCCCTTTGTTCCGAAACGTTCTACGGGCATGTTTCACCAAAAGCGTATACATTCACAACTAATTGTTTTCACAGAACATTGTCGTGTGGCACGATCCTTGTATTGCCACAAGACAACAGCGCCCCCTGTTTCAGGGCGCGGAGAAAAGCTCAACACTTGCGGAGGTTGCCATGAAAACACTCACCACCTTTCAGAAATGGATGACAGCTATCACCTTTGCCGAGGCCGGAGAATGGGAAACCGCCCAGAGAGTGGCGCCAGCCGTTATCCGGAGCAGGGCGATCAATACATTCCAAAAAATCTTCATGGCCGCTGCCTTTGCCGAAGAAGGTCTCCATGCCGAGGCCATCACCCTGGCCGACCCCCCCAGCCTCCAGGCCCCGAGCGGTGATGCCTTTCTCCAGTCGCTGGGCCTTGGCGGAATCCGCATGACCTACGGGGTATTCGCCACGGAATCCGCGCGATAACGGCCCGGTCCCGGTCAGACAACCATGCAGGCAACCGCACTCATTGTCTCAGGCGATGCGAGTTTTGCGGAAACAATGCGGGCTCTACTGCAAGGCTGGGGGATGACGGTCGCGCTATCCGGCGAATCTGCTCTCCTGCCGGGCAGCGGGGCAGAGATTGTCCTGCTCGACATCCGGCAGGCAAGCAGCAAGGGACCGCATCCGCTGCTTGCCGTCCGAGAAAAAATACCCGGGGCCGAGGTGATCCTCATCAACCGGCCGGACAACATCCCGCTCTCCATCGCCGGGATGCAGGCCGGAGCAACCGATGAACTCATCGCCCCCTTTGACACCAACTCCCTGAAAAATTCCATTTCCGCCGCCCTCGGACGGAGGAAAAAACAGCAGGGGAAGAAATCCCTGTTCAGGCGTTTCGGAGACGCCATGGCCGCCGCAACCTTTGCCCAGGCCGGAGAATTTGACACCGCCCTCTCCCTGCTAACCGACAAACAGGGTGAGGAGCAGAAAAAACCATAGGACAGCCGAAGACTGTCCCCCAACCGACCATGAGGACATTATGGACGACATCAAACTTCTACTGGTAGACGACGAGGAAGATTTCATCAGAACCCTGTCGGAGCGCCTTGATCTGCGGGATCTCGGCAGCAAGACCGCGCTCAACGGCGAACAGGCCCTGGGCTATGTGGGGGAAAAAGAGCCCGATGTCATGGTCCTCGACCTGAAGATGCCGGGCATCGACGGCATGGAGGTTCTCCGGAGGGTACGGCAGATGTACCCCAACATCCAGGTCATCATCCAGACCGGCCACGGCAATGATCTGGACGAAGCAGAGGCGAGACGGATCGGGGTGTTTGATTATCTGAAAAAGCCGGTTGAAATCGAGATCCTGGTGGAACGGATCAAGGCGGCCCATCAGGAAAAGAAAAATCTGCTGGCCAGGTCCGCTTCTGCCGCCGCCTTTGCCGAAGCAGGCGAATACGACACCGCCAGAGACCTGCTGAAACAGTAATCATCCCAGCCGAGGCCGGACCGTAATGCACAAACAGCCCACCCCCATAAACCGCCACTTTATCGTCAGCGGCGAAGGCATCGAGATCCGCCCCTTGGCAGGCGCCAGTATGTTCGAGGGGTATCCGCCGGAGGGCAGATTCCCCACCCTGCTGGAACTGGAGCAGGAATATGTGCAGCGGGTGCTGGCCCATGTGGAGGGCAACAAATCCCGGGCTGCCCAGGTTCTGGGCATAGACCGGGTCTCCCTGTGGCGCAAGCTGAAACGGCTGGAAAGCCTCTCCTCCCCCTCCGGCGCTCCACCGCTTCAGGAATACGCCGACCGGCCATGAAGAAAATTCAATTAAAGCCTGAAAAAAGGCATAATCCCCAGCTCTGTAACTGTTCAGCAGTGCCGCAGATGCGCGAAAGAGGCCTGCAAGCTATAGCCGGCCTATGCGAGCAGGCTGATGACAAAGCAGATGCGGTGCTGCTGAGCAGTTACCGGCCATGAAAATGTACACCGCCACCATCCCCGGCAGCGCCCTCAAGGTTCGCTCGCGTGAGTCATACTATGCGCGGCAGAAGCGGCTTTTTGTGGTGGTGGTTATCCTGGTGGCCATCATTCCCCTTGTGTCCATCAGCTGGACCGCCTCCCATTTTTACCAGAAATCATGGCTGAACAAGACCACCGTGGAGCTGACCAGCCTGGCAAACAGCCGCAGGGAGATCATCGACCTCTTCCTCGACAGCCAGGAAAACATCCTGGCCGGCTACGCGGAGCTCTATGACCTTGACTGGCTGAGCATCCCCGGCAACCTGGAAAAACTTTTCAAGGCCATGAACCACCAGGGGGTCATCGTCGACCTGGGCCTCATCGCCAGTGACGGCAGTCATCGCAACTATGTGGGCCCCTTTGCCGAGGACCTCAAGGACAAGAATTACGCCGAAGCGCGCTGGTTCGCGGAGGTGATGCAGAGCGGCCGATACATCAGCGATGTATTCACCGGCTACCGGGGGGTGCCCCATTTTGTCGTGGCGGTGACCGACCCCACCCGCTCCTGGGTGCTGCGGGCCACGATCAATTCCGAGCTGTTCAACGCCCTGTTGGCCAGCGCCGAGGTCGGCCCTGGCGGGGACGCCTTTATCCTCAACCGCCAGGGCGAATTGCAGACCCCCAGCCGCTTGGGGATCACCGCGCTGCCGGCCCAGGAAAAGGGTCTGCTCCATGCGGGAGGCGACCTGACCATTCACCACTCCCCGGATGCCCTGTACGCCACCACCGGGATGAAAAACAACGCCTGGACCCTGGTGCTGAAAACCGACATCGCCACCTCGCTCGCCGATTTTTACCGGGCCCGGCAGCGCGACCACCTGATCATCGCCTGCGCGGCCCTGCTCATCCTTGCTGTTTCCACCTTCCTGGTCCGCTCCATGATGAACAAGGTGGAAGGCGCGGACCAGCAGCGGATGCTGCTCTACGACCGCATCCGCTACTCGGAAAAAATGGCCCTGATCGGCAGGATGGCCGCCAATGTGGCCCACGAAATCAACAACCCCCTGCAGATCATCGGCGATCAGGCCGGCTGGCTGGACGAGCTGCTCAGCGAGGAAGACCCGAAACAGTTGAAAAACACCGAGGAATACCGGGCCGCCTTTGCCAAGATCCGGGCCCAGGTCAAGCGGGCCAGCACCATCACCCACCGGCTCCTGGGTTTTTCCCGCTCCACCGACGGCTTGAAATCGGCGGTCAACATCAACACCCTGGTGGAGGAAACCGTCTCATTTCTTGAAAAGGAGGCGACCAACCACCGCATCGCCATCCGCCGCAATCTGGACCCCGCCCTGCCGGAGATCACCACCGACACCACCCAGTTGCAGCAGGTATTTCTCAACATCCTGAACAACGCCTTTGACGCCATCGGCAATGACGGCGCGGTCACCATCACCACCAGCCGCAGCAACGGCCATCTGGCGGTGGAATTTGCCGACAGCGGGCCGGGGTTGCCGGAAGAGGTGCTCAAAAAGGTCTTCGAGCCCTTCTTCACCACCAAGAAAGCAGGTTGCGGCACCGGTATCGGGCTGGCCATCTCCTACAGCATCGTCGAACGGCTGGGCGGCGGAATCGAGGTACGCAACGGCAAGCAGGGCGGCTGCGTTTTCCGGGTCAATTTACCGGTAACGCCCCAATAAACAGGAGCGCTGAAATGGACGAATCTTCCATCCTGGTTGTTGACGATGAAGAGGAATTTGTCGCCACCCTGGTGCAGCGGTTGCGCAAGCGGGGCTGGGCCAGCGAGGGGGTGCTGAGCGGCAGCGCGGGCATAGCCAGGGTGGCGGCCCACGATTTTACCGTGATTCTGCTGGATATGCGCCTGCCGGACATGGACGGCGGCCAGGTTCTGCAAGAGATAAAAAAGATCAAGCCCGCAAGCCGGGTGATCATTCTCACCGGCCACGCCTCGGCCAGCGAAGGAGAAGAGGGCCTCAAAAACGGGGCCTGCGACTACCTGCTCAAGCCGGTGGAATTTGAAACCCTGCTGGAAAAGCTTGAGGCAGCCAGAAACCGTGGCCCATAGAGGCAACCGCTTAGGAACACCGCAACCGAGGGGAACCGAGGTTTTTTTTATTATTCAACTATTAGGAAGGGAGGAGTACAATCATGAATTTCTTCAAGCAGTTCAACCAGTTCTTGCTCATGGGCGCCCGCGCCCATGCGAAGTGGGAGCTCGACATCTCAAACACCATCCTGCGGGATAAAAAACGGATAGGCATCCTCTGCCTGCTGCTCATCCCCATCCTCCTCGGCGGCATCGCCTTTGCCGAGGATGTGTCCGGGGTCATGCCCGCCATGCTGGGCGGCAAGACCGCCTACACCCCGGCCTTCTACACCCCCACCATCTTCTTTGCCTCCATCGCCGTCGGCGTGGTGGCAGGGCTGATCACCGGCTGCATCGGCGCGGGCGGCGGCTTCATCATCGCTCCGGCCCTGATGAGTGCCGGGGTCAAGGGCATCCTCGCCGTGGGCACCGACCTGTTCCACATCTTCGCCAAGGCGATCATGGGCAGCGTCCTGCACCGCAAGCTGGGCAACGTCTCCGTGGCCCTGGCGGCGGTCTTCCTGATCGGCTCCATGGGCGGCGCCACCCTGGGCGGCTGGATCAACCGCACCATTTATGAGACCAACCCGGTCTTGAGCGACGCCTTCATCACCACCATCTACGTCATCATGCTGGGCTTCCTTTGCTCCTACGCCCTGTACGACTGGTACCGCTCCACCAGACCCGTTAAACAGGCTACTTCCGGTGCGTCCGTCCAGACCACCAGCACCCTGACCGGTCTGGCCCAGAGGCTCCAGGGGGTCAATCTCCCCCCCATGATCACCTTCGACGAGGGGGTTACCCCGGGCGGACGCAAGATATCCTGGCTCTTCCTGGTCTTGAGCGGCGCGCTGGTGGGCCTGGCCGCAGCCATCATGGGCGTGGGCGGCGGCTTTTTGACCTTCCCGATTTTCGTCTATGTTTTGGGCGTTTCCTCGGCCACCACCGTGGGCACCGACATCTTCCAGATCATCTTCACTGCGGGATACGCGGGCCTTGGCCAGTATGCCATCTACGGCTTCATCTTCTACACCCTGGCCATGGGCATGCTGCTCGGCTCCCTGGTGGGCATCCAGGTCGGCTCCCTGGTGACCAAGGTGGTCAGCGGCCAGACCATCTGCGGCCTGTACGCCATCGCCACCTCGGCGGGCTTTATCAACCGGGCCTTTGCCCTGCCGCCCAAACTGGCCAAGATGGGCTACATTGAAATGACCAAGGATACCGGCAAGATGCTGGACCTGGTGGGCAACCTCATCTTTTTCGTGGTGCTGGGCGCATTCGCGGTCTGGGTTTTCTATATCTTCTTTTCAAACATCCGCACCCTCAAGGGTGAGGAGCCAAAAGCAGCCCTGCGGGCCAAGGAGGTGACAGCATGATTGCCAATAAAAAAGAATTCGGCGGCGGCCTGGTGATGATGGCCGGTTTCTGGGTGGTTTTCGCGCTTCTTCTCTCACCCCTCTACCCTGGCCAGGGCAAGAAGGTGAACATGCTGGACTACATGGACAGCCTGTACAACTCCATCTCCAAAAATTCCGCCTACTACATCCCGGACATCGTCAAGAAGGCCGACAAGCTCAAGGGCAGCAGCTTCTCCATCACCCTGAAGGTGGAGGACAAAAACTCCGCTCCCAGAATCGCCACCATGCTCCGCACCTCCGGAGCCACCGTGGTTGAAGAGGGAAGCGAGCTCAAGGTCAACGGCGACCTGGGCATGGTCCTGAACGCAACCATGGCCGACACGGAACTGGCCTACGCCAATAACGGCGAGGCGCTCCAGGTGCGGCATGGCGCGGAGGCCAAGCAGGTGATGTTCGACTGGTGGAACACTCTTTCCACCATGGAGAAGAGCTTCACCAAACAGGAGAAGTTCGCCGAAGCCACAACCATCAACAAAGCCAAAACCAAGGCCGTGGAGACTGCTTACAACTATTACGGCATCGAAGCGCAGTCCATCAAGGACAAAATGGTTATCGTCGTGCTCTCCCTGGCCGGCTATGTGGTCTACACCATGTGGTTCGGGTTCTCCATCCTCTTTTTGTTCGAGGGCTGGGGGCTCAAACTGGAGCATTGATCCCCTTTCCCGCACAGGATGTTTCCGGGAGCCTCCGGAAACATCCTGTGTCCCCTTGCCCTGCCCCGCCTTTTCTCCGTTGCCTTCCCTTCCCCTCTTCCATTATGCTGGATGACATGAGCCCTCTTTTTGACCGCCTGACCTCCCTGTTCCGCAGCACCCCAAGGCTTGCGCCCGCCGAGTTGCAGGCCGCCTTCCGCGGTCACTACAAAGACTTCCGCGCCCTGCTCACCGCCAACAACAACGCCCTGGAGCTGATGGCCGAGATGGAACAGGCTCTCACCGCGGGCCAGCCCTTTGGCATGGCCTTTGTCCGGGGCAATTGCACCGCGCTTTCCGTCAATATCTATAAGATGATCCACCACCTGACCAGGCTGGCCGACGGCAGATATGGAGAGCTGGACCAGCCATTCCGCGCCATCACCAAACAACTCGAACAGGTCATTGCCAGCCGTTCCGTCAGCTCGGAGGGCGCCGCAATCCTCCCCATGAACGAGGTGGACGCCAGCATGGTGGATCAGGTGGGCGAGAAAATGGCCAACCTGGGCGAGGTCCGGAACCGGGTCGGCCTCAGAACCCCGGACGGTTTTGTTATTACGGCGGCAGCGTCCCGGCACTTCATCGAGGCCAACGACTTGCAGGTGGAGATCAACCGCCGCTTAAAAGGGTTGGATATCAACAATCTGGAAGAACTCTACACGGTCAGCGCAGGAATACAGAGCCTGATCAGCAACGCGCCACTGCCCGCGGAACTGGAAGAGGCGATCATTGCCCAGCACCGGCAGCTCGACCTCGCCCCGGAAACAGAACTGCTGGTAGCCCTGCGCTCAAGCGCCCTGGGCGAGGACAACGCCAATGTCTCCTTTGCCGGGCAGTACCGGACCCAGCTCAACGTCAGCCGCGAATTTGTCACCCAGGCGTACAAGGAGATCGTGGCTGGCAAGTACAAAAGCCAGGCCATCGTCTACCGCCAACAGCGGGGCTTTCGCCACCAGGACGTGCACATGTGCGTCGGCTGCCTGCGCATGGTGGACGCGGCCATCAGCGGGGTGCTCTATTCCCGCGCCCCGGATGACCCGCGCAGCCCCTTTGTCATTATCCAAGCGGCGCCAGGCCTTGCCAGCACAGTGGTGGAGGGCAGCGGGGCCACCGAGCAATTCCGGGTCAGCCGGATCCAGCCCCACCCAATCCTGCACAAAGAGGCTGCTGCGGAGCAGAGCCAGAGCCTCACCGAATCCCAGGCCGCCGAACTGGCAACAGTCGGGGTGCGGCTGGAAGAACATTTCGGCACGCCCCAGGACATCGAATGGTCCATTGACCGCGCCGGCCTGCTCTATATTTTGCAATCCCGGCCCCTTGGCCACTCTGCCTCTGGAGAGGCACAGACAACCATTACGCCCCATGCACCATCGGATGATCTCCCCCCCCCGCTTCTTGGTGGAGGAGTGTGCGCCAGCCAGGGCGTGGCCTGCGGCCCGGTGTTCACGGTGCGCTCCAGCCTCGATCTGCTGCGCTTTCCCAAGGGCGCGGTGCTGGTCATCGAGACGCCGTATCCGGACTGGGCCAGCCTCCTCAACCGGGCCGTGGCCGTGGTCAGCGAAACCGGCCAACCGGCAGCCCATCTTGCCACCGTGGCCCGCGAATTCGGGATCCCTGCGATTTTCGGCATGCACCAGGCTCTGACGACCCTTACCAACAACAGCCTGATCACCGTGGACGCCACTGCGGGCAAGGTTTATGAAGGCAGGGTGGAGCCGCTCCTGGCCCTGGCCGCGCCCAAGCCCAATCTCATGGCCGGAAGCCCGGTGTACACAATCCTCACCGAGGCCCTGGCCCACATCACCCCGCTGAACCTGACCGATCCAGCCTCCCCGTTTTTTCGGCCCGATGGCTGCAAAACCCTGCACGATCTCACCCGCTTCTGCCATGAAAAGGCGGTGGTGGAGATGTTCACCTTTGGCGAGCGGTACGGCTTTGACGACAAGGCAGCCAAGCAACTGGTGGTGGAAAATTCTCCGGCCCAATGGTGGGTGATCGATCTTGACGACGGCTTTACCCAGGATTTCGACCCGGAAAGCCGCTACGTGCATCTCACCCACATCACCTCCGTGCCCATGCAGGCCATCTGGCAGGGGATGATGGCCTTTCCCTGGGCAGGGCCGCCGCCGGTGAGCCTGGGGGGACTTGGCTCCATCATCTTCCAGTCCACGAGAAACCCAAGTCTTGACCCGGCGGTGCGCTCGGCCCTGACTGCCAAGAATTACTTTCTCATCTCCAAAAACTTCTGCAACCTCAGCGTCCGGCTCGGCTACCACTTTGCCCTGGCAGAGGCGAATCTGGGGGAGTTTCTCACGGAAAACTATGTGAGCTTCCAGTTCAAGGGCGGAGCAGCGGACGAAGGCCGCCGGTTACTGCGCATCCGGCTGATCAGCGAAATCCTCGCCGAGTTCGGCTTTAGGGTGGAGCAGAAGGTGGACGCCATGACCGCCCGGATCGAGAAGAAGCCCGCCCCCTATCTCCTGGAACGGTTGAGGGTGCTCGGCTATCTGCTGATCCACACCCGCCAGATCGACATGGTCATGGCCGACGAGGGCATGGCCGCAAACTACCGCGAAAAAATCATGGCCGACCTGCACACCCTGATGGATACCCCAACGGAGGGATGACATGACCCAACCGCTCAATATCCTGCTCATAGATGACGAGATCGATTTCGTGGAAACAACCGGAAAAAGGCTGGCACGCAGGGGCTATTCGGCAAAGATCGCCCTCACCTGCGCCGAGGGCCTTACGATCATTGCCACGGGCTGGCCCGAGGTGGTGGTGCTGGATGTGATGCTCCCGGACCGCGACGGCATGGACTGCCTGCGGGAGATCAAGGGAAAATGGCCGGCTCTGCCGGTTATCATGCTGACCGGCCACGCCTCCATGGAGGCAGGGCTGCACGGCCTGGAATGCGGGGCCAGCGACTACTGTCTCAAGCCCATCGACCTGGAAACCCTGGTGGAAAAAATCGCCATCGCCCATCGGGAAAGCCGATCTTCTCGGGCATAAAAAAAGCCATCCCGCCGCAGGGCAGGATGGCTTTTTTTATCAAAACCTATTCTTTCTTGGAACTTACGGTAGCTGTTCAGCAGCGCCGCTTCGCGGCTGCCGCGGATGCGCGAAAGAGGCCTGCGAAGCGTGCTATTGCGCACGAACAGGCCTATGACAAAGCCTGCTGGACGGCTACCTTAAATCAATGCGCACCAACGGAAAGCAGACCGCTGGCAGCCAGAGCCAAAATAACCGCCTCAGCCACGGCCATGATCGCCATGGCCTTATCCTTCCTGGCGAACAGCCCCGGGGTGATGACAATGTAGCAGAGAACCGTGATCCCGGAAAGGATGGCAATGGGCAAGAAATTCAGGAAATCGCCATACCCGATGAGTTTCACCCAGGACCAGCCGGTGGGCAGGGTTTCCCAGTGCAGAAAATTGGTGTTGATGGCTACCAGATAGTCATGGACCGGCGTGCCCCAGTAGATGGAGATCTCGCTCACCGGCACGACGGACGGCATGACGCCCAGCACATACAGGGCAAAGGTGATGACCATGAGGCCCAGGCCTGCGAACATGCCTTTTTCAAGAACAGCGGCGTACAGCACCTGTTCCTCGGTTGCTTGGGTATTTTGCTGTGACATGAAACAATCCTCCTTGAAATAGATTAGGAGCCGTTAACAGCAGCATGCGCGGACGGCTGCTGTTTTTTCCATCCAGATGATGACATTATTATTGCGATGGACAACGGCCTAGCACAGGTTAAACAGGGTGATGCCCATGGTGCTCAACCCCTTTTGCACGGCTTTCAGGCCAGCAAAGAGGAGAATGGCGATAACCATCCAGCGGATAAAGGTCGGCTTGGCAACCTTCAGCAAGCGAACCCCGACGAACGAGCCCAGCATGATGCCGATGAGCGACGGCACAACCATCATGGGAATAACGCACCCCTTGTTAAAATAAATCCAGGCGGCGGAGGTATCGGTGATGGAGAGCAGAAATTTGGAGGTGGCCACGCTGATCTTGAGCGGCGCGCCCATCATCAGATTCAACACCGGCACGTTGGCCCAACCGGCGCCCAGGCCGAACATACCGGCCATGAAACCGATGATGATGAAGGTCAGCAACCCGGGAATGGTGCGATGGATCTTCCAGTTGATCTCTTCCTTGGTGGTCGGCTCATAAAAAACCCCGGTGATGCGCAGGGCGGAAGAGAGCGCATCCGCCTGGGGAACATGGGGAACCGTTGATTTCTTGGCGGTGAGCATGATGGCCACGATGCCGAGGATGGTGCCGCCCAGAGCAAGCTGCACGATGTGGGTGGGCAGGGCCAAGCCGACCATGGCGCCGACAATGGCCATGGTGGAGGCGATGAGCGCCACCGGCATGGCCAGACGCAGGCTGGCGAGGTTGGCCTTCAGCAGGCCGGGGCCAGCGGCCAGGGCGCCGCACAGGGCCACGAGCAGACCGGCGCCGCGGACAAAATCAAGATGAAACGGGAAAAACCCGCCGATAATGGGCACGAACAGCACCCCGCCGCCTACGCCGCCAAGCACCGCGATGATGCCCATGACAAAGGTGACAAATAGCAGGATCACCGGCCATTTCCACCAATCCGGATCACCGGCAGCCGGAATCTGATCCATGGCAACCACTTCGCTTGCCAAGGCCCAGGCCGGGCTCAACATGATGGCGCACATGAGGGAGACAAACAGCACCCCCGCCTTTTCCTTGATGTTTCTGAGCATCCTTGTTTCCTCCTTAGTCTTCCAAAAAAAATATATAGATGAAAAATGAACCAGCACTGTGAACGCTTGCGCACAACCGAGGGATGATCTTCGCTGGGGGCGGGCGGAGAGATGGTGTGCCCTGCCCAGTGACAGTGGTTATTTCTGGAAATTTTCGGTATGCTTACTGCTCTGAAAAAGTGCTGTCAAGAAAAAACTGTTCCTATTTGAAACAAGGCTATTGCATTATGCATCATTTTAATAAAATGCTGCATAATCCCATGCCTGCGCTGCATTGTGCAACATTTCCCCCAAGGAATATGCCATGGAATTTTCCCTGCCCGAGGTTCTACAAATACTCAGCACAGAGGTCGCCGGGTATGCCGTGCCCATTGTCGATCTCATTGCCGTGCAGACCAAAGACCCATACAAGGTGCTGGTCGCCACCATCCTCTCGGCCCGGACCAAGGATGAAACCACGGCCAAGGCTGCGGCCCGGCTGTTTGCGGAAGCGCCCAACCTGGCCGCTCTGGCGGCCTTGAGCGAAGAGCGGCTGGCCAAGCTGATCTTTCCGGTGGGCTTTTACAAGAACAAGGCTGGGTTTCTCGCCCGGCTGCCCGGCGTGCTGGAAAGCGAATTCGGCAACCAAATTCCCGACGAGGTCGAGGCGCTCACCCGATTGCCAGGGGTGGGCAGGAAGACCGCCAACCTCGTGGTGGCGGTGGCCTTCAAGAAACCGGCGATCTGCGTGGACACCCATGTGCACCGGATCATGAACATCTGGGGCTATGTGGAAACCAAGACCCCGCTTGAAACCGAAATGGCGCTTAGGGAAAAACTGCCGCCCCAGTACTGGCTGACCATCAATTCCACCCTGGTGGCCTTTGGCCAGGGCACCTGCAAGCCGGTGGCCCCCCACTGCGACCGCTGCGTCATCGCCCAATATTGCCCGCGGATCGGGGTGACGCCGCGGAAGGTGGTGGCCAAAAATAAAAAAACAGGCAAGGATGGTATGCGGAGATTCGTG
>JBAZSA010000024.1:0-21747 GCA_041662645.1 Desulfurivibrionaceae bacterium | reverse complement strand
GGAGCCATTTTCCGACAATCTCCTTGACCAGCATCGCGGCAATGGGGCCGATGGCCCTGGCCAGCGCATCCTGAAAAACAGGAATGGCGCTTTTCAGCGGTTCTTCGTTTTGCGCTTGGGCAAAATCCATGCTTCCGGCCTTTTTGGCTGAAATTGCCCGCTGGGCCGCATCAGGATCGGCACGAACCTTCTCCACTCCCAAAGCGAGTTCGCCCAAAAGCATGTTGCTGGTCATATTGATCAGCGAAAAATTCGCCTCTGTCTCACAGAGCATCACCAGCAAGGCGCCGTCGCAAATATGTTTCACCAGTACCATTGCATCGGGAAAGCGCATCTCCACGGAATTGACGCTGAGCTGGCAGGAGGCGTTCATCTTGATGATCCGCTGCAGGGCTCCACCCATTTGCTTCAGCGTCTCATGGTCATACCCATCCGGCACATAGGAAAAGATAATGTCCGGTTTATCGACAGAGACAAAAACCCCCGCAACGCCAGGGAGTATTTTTATTTCCTGTAACAGTTCATCCATGCTGCACGCTCCTCATTATGCCCGCTGCCCGAGCTGCTGGGCTTCGGCAAAGGCCGGACCAACCGCCGCGACGATCTTGGTGGGTGAAATTCCCGGCAGAACCTCTATCCCCACCGACAGCTCCGTTCCTGGGAGAATCAGCAGCTGTTCGCCTTTCTCCTGGGTGAGGATGATATAGGAGGGCAGTTCGGCATAACCGAGAATTCCCCGGATCTTATCCGCTGCCACGGCAACATAGGTAACAAAGGGCTTGAATCCCTTATTGTCAATATTCCGTTGAAGCTTGGCGGTTCCATCCTTGGCGACCAAAACCATCCGGCTGATGCCCTGCGTAGCGTCGAGCGTCTCCTCAAGGCCGGCAGCCTTGCCTCCTTGGGCCAGAGCCTGCGCCATGGCTGCGGTGGACGGTGGCGCGGGCGCCGTGGCGAAATCCAGATCGTCCAGTTGCGCAAATTCATCATCAGCCTCTTCCGCTGGCAAACCGGCGTCCTGAACCGGCTGCTCGCCCCGCTCATCGCTCAATCGGGCGCCTTCAATGAGGATAAATCCCAAGGGCGCATCGATGGTCTTTTTCCGGTTCCGGCAGAAATTGTGAATTTCAATCTCCGCCTGATCCCAACTGATGATCTCAAAGGCAGCGTCAAGGCCGGTAAGGGGCTCGGCATAGGCATTGATCAGGCTGCCATTTTTAAAAAACAACAAACCAACGCGCCTGCCAGCCCTTGCCATGATCGTGCAGGTTTTCCGGTCAAGCTCAAGGAGCTGCAAAAACGAGGATAACGACACGCCGGACACAATCCCTTTGGCGCCCGCAGCCAGGCCATCCTTTATCTTTTGCAGCAACAGCTCGAAATCAACCGGCTTTTCGATGTATTGAAAAGCCCCAAGATCCATGAGCCGATCTTCCATTTCCGGGGTGCCGAAGGCAGTCATGGCAATGACCGGCACGGAATTTTTGAGCCTGCTCATCCGGCTGACCAGCTCAAACCCGTCCATCTCCGGCATCTTCAGGTCGGTGACCACCAGATCCACCGGCTGACTGGCAAGGACAGCCAGCGCTTCCTTCCCATTCCCAGCGGTAACGACCTCGAATGCATCAACCCGCTCCCGGCACATGTCCTGCAAACTCAGCAAAAACCCATGGTCGTCATCAACAACCAGCACTTTTTTCATAGAGACTGCCCCTATTGCAATACTGTTAGTAAAACTAACTTCACTTGATGCAGGCCGCCCGGACCTGCAAGAGGTCGGTTTGCCCGGCCATCACTTTGCGGATGCCGTCCTGCTTGAGGGTAAGCATGCCCACCCGCATCGCCTCGTCCCTGATTTCAACGATGGGGCTGTTTTTAACGATGAGAAGCTTCAACGAATCGTCGACCGTAAGCAGTTCATGGATGGCAAGCCGCCCCAGATAGCCGGTTTTTTTGCATTTATCGCAGCCTTTCGGCCTGTAAAAAGTTGCCCGGTCAATCTCGGCCATGGTCAAAGGACTCAAGGGATGCGCCCCGTATTCCGCAAGGATCAACTCTTTTTCCACTGTCTCGGGAACGTATGGCTCCCGGCAATGGGGACACAGCCGCCGCACCAAGCGCTGAGCCAGGATGCCAAGCAGCGAATCGGAAAAATTAAAGGGGTCGATCCCCATGCCCAGAAGCCGGGTAACCGTTTCCGGGGCGGAGTTGGTATGCAGGGTGGAAAAAACAAGATGCCCGGTGAGCGCGGCCTCGATAACGGTTTCCGCGGTTTCCTGATCCCGGGTTTCACCAACCATGATGATGTCGGGGTCGGCCCGCAAAAACGCCCTGAGAATTTTTGCAAAATCAAGACCGATTTTATTTTCCACTTGTACCTGCCGCAGGCCGTCCTGAACAATCTCCACCGGATCCTCGACGGTCCAGATCTTTTTTTCCGGCCGGTTGACGTAGTTGAGCGCGCTGTGCAGGGTGGTCGTTTTGCCGGAACCGGTCGGGCCGACAACAAGCAGCAACCCGTAGGGAAGGTCGAGAAGCCGGCGCAACTCCGTAAGATTTCTTTCGGACAAGCCCATTTTTTCCAAAGGCAAGGCCGAGCCTGCGGCAAGAATACGCAGAACCATATCCTCGTTGCCCCCGTGGGTCGGGAGAGAGGCAACCCGAAGCTCGATCTTGCCCCGGCGGGTCTTGAACTTGATCTTGCCGTCCTGGGGCAGTCTTTTTTCAGAGATATCGAGCTTGGCGAGGATCTTCAGTCTGGAGATCAAGGGCCGTTTATAGGTAAAGGGGATATTTTTATAATGGGAACAGATGCCGTCAATGCGAAAACGGACCGAGGTTCCCTTTTTGCCGGGCAGCGATTCTATGTGGATGTCAGAGGCATTGCGGGCCACGGCATCCTCGATGATCTTGTTGGCCATCTGCACCACAACCCCATCGGCGGCGCCACCGATTTGCTCATCATCGTCCTGGGATCCGTCGGAATCCTCAACAATTTCGAGATCTTCAAAAACATCCTGCACGCTCTGATCCAGGGCGTATTTCCCGTAAAAAAAATCGATAAACCTGTTGATATCGTCCTTGAGCCCAACGGCAAACCGAAAATCCGCCCCCTTGAGCACGGAGCGGATATTGTCCTGCTTGCCAAGATCGTTGGGATTGTCGGTCAGCACAACGATATGTCCTTCCTCCTGACCGATGGGGATAAAGACATTGCTCCGGAAATAGCTTTCCTTAGCCCCATGGATACAGGCAGGGGCCTCCGGCACCTCCGCCTCAACGAACTCGACAAACGGGCAACGGTAATACTCGCTCAAGGATGCCCCAAGCTGTTTTTTATCAATGCCAAAATCCCCAAGCAGAACACTGTCCAGGGTTTTGTTATGTTGTCTGGCTTTTGCCCGGGACGCATCGAATTGTTCCGGACTCAGCTGTTTGCCGCGGATCAACCCGTAGAATTGGCCATATTTGGTTGCTCTCTTGGAGAGGGTGGCGAGACGCTGCTTGACGTTATGATAGACAGGATCAAGGGCAACCATTTCCTCCAGGATTTTAATGGAGGAAGAAATGGAGCCGGTGCTTTCATAAGTAAGGGCGAGATAGTCGAGAAGCTGAAGACGCTCGATTTTCCGGTCAAGACCGCTTTTCTTGAGGGCCGCCTCGAAATGTTCAATGGCTTCGAAGGGGTTATCGAGCTGAAGGCAGCATTCACCAAGCTTGCCGAGGACCGCGGCAGGCCGATACCCGGTGGGGAGCAACAGCCGCAAATCCTCCGTGGCCTCGCTGTAAAAGCCAGCCACCATCAACCCCACACAGTTGTCAAAACGAGCGGCTTCGGAAAGGACGGTGCCAGCGTCGGGAGATGCGGCAACGGAAACCGCTGTGCCCTGATCGGTCTGGAGAGCGACCAGTCTTTCCTCAATCAGATCTTTAAGAATCGGCTCGTTGTCGGAAACCTGCGACAACAACGACTGACACAGGCTTATGGCCTCATCCCCGAGTCCTTGTCTGGCGTACAGGTCGGCTTCGGCAAGTTTTGCCTCGATGGATTCCCTTGCGGCCCCGGTGTTTGTCATGTTCATGCCGCCAGTTACACGCTCCGCATGGTTATGACCGGGATGGTTTTCCCCTTAACCGTGAGATTGCCGGCAACAAAGGTGCTGGGATCAGCCAGGGCTTCCCAGCAGCAGCCGGTGGAGGTGTCAAGCTGTTCTGTCGGCTCGTCAAGCCAAAAGGCCATACCGCTGTTTCCCTTGAACAGGACGAGCAAAGGACTGTCCGCCTGAGGGACGCATTCTTCCGCGTCCGACGGCCTGGCCACCGGAATGGTCAGGGTTTTCAGGGTAGCTTCATTGTGAGAACCAAGCTCCCCTCGCACGGCAATGCCGATCTTGCCGAAAAATCCGTGTCTCAAATTTTTTATGGGCAAAAACGGCCCGCACTTCCTGACCCTGCTCGCAGGCTTGCCTTCGTAGACAATCTGTTCCGGAAGAAACCCGACCGTTTTCCCGCCCCAGGTGGCAAGCGCCACAGTCCGCCAGGGGCAAACAGCCGCCGCTGGTTTTGCCGACGGCCCGGCGGCTGGCTCGGCAGGAGCAGCGGCGTCCGCCTGATAGTCCGCGCCAAGCGCCTTGATCAGATTCTGTTTCTGCCTTTCCAGCCGTTCCCGCAACTCGGTGTGGATGGCATGCAGCTTTTCATAGCCGGGTGTTTTGGCAAAAAGGTTTTCAACCGGGACAATCCGTTTGGCGATACACTTGCCCAGCACCGTGAGATGGGCATTCACTGCGTCGATCAGCACCGCAGCCGCCCTGCCAATGGGAGCGGCAGGAAGTTCCGGCAAAAGATCCTCGTCCGTCAGCGTTGCCGGAATAGAGGCGGCTTTAGCGGCAGCAGCCGGAGGGGCTGCTACTGCTTTCTGCTCGGGCCCGGAGGCGGCTTGCGTTTTGGGTGCGGCAGCCTGCCCAAGTTTGCTGTAATCCTTGGGGATATTGGGAATTGCGGAGCGCAGTTCGGACAGGGTAGGGTCAAGCAGCGTTTTTTCAATAAGGGAAAGATCCTCGGCGCCTGCGGCGGCACGCAGGGTTTGCAGACCTTCCTGCAAGGTCTTTGGCGCGGAGGTGGAAACACTTTGCGGAGCAATGGCCATGACTTCAAGCAGTCTGTCCATGAGGGCAAAAACTTCCGTCAGGGCGACAGCCTTGTCCACTTCGAAAAGCCCCTGAATTTCCTTGAGAGCGCTCCGGGCTGTTTCTATGTTGGCTGAAGAGATCTCCCAATCCAGAGAAAGCAGCGCTTCATCGAAGGGAATGAAGGCATCCGTTCCGTCGGCGGAGAGCAGGCTGACCGGCAACTCCGCGGCTTTAACCGGGGCCAGCGGGACCGGCTCCTGCGGTGCCGGTTTATCCGGAGCGGTTGTTGTTGCAGGGGTATCCAGCCCTGCCCCAGCATGCGGGGCAAAGAGGTTGTCAATGGCGTCATCTATCTCGGCGTGGAAGTCACGCCCGGTGGCCTTGTCAGTCATAAACTCCATTCTCCTTGAGCAAACGCCTACCTCATTCCATCACGGAAGGCTTATTTCGTCTCATGCAGCAGATGCTTATTGGTGACATACCGCACAGTCTGTTTGCTGATTTCCCGCAAGGTTTCAAAAACCCCCATCCCAGTAACCGCCGAGGCCTCAAAGGTCTTTACCTTGAAGACGCTGTTCAGGTCAGCGTCAAGTTCCTCCACGGTCAGGGTGGGAATCGGGGTGTCAACAAGATCCCGTTTATTATACTGGATAACCAGAGGCATCTCTTCCAGCTTGAGCCCATATTCCAAGAGATTCGTCCGCAGGTCTTCCAGGCTTTCGATGTTTCTCTCCCTCCGCACCTGAAGAGGGTCGGCCACAAACACCAAGCCATCCGCCCCTTTGAGAACAAGTTTACGGGTTGCGGCATACATGACCTGGCCCGGCACGGTATAGAGCTGGATCCGGATATTGAATCCCCGGATTTTCCCCAGGTTCAGGGGAAGAAGATCAAAAAACAAGGTCCGGTCGCCCTTCGTCTCGATGGTCAGCATCTTGCCCCGGGCATTATCCGCCATGGAGCTGTGCACGGTGAGCAGATTGGTCGTCTTCCCGCAACGGCCCGGTCCGTAATAGACGATCTTGCAGTGGATTTCTTTTTTGCTAAGATCAATGAGCGCCATTGGTCATCCTTCAAAAATTTTCAGGAGGGTATCGGACAGGTCGGTCACCCGGCAGCGCACCAAACCGAGCGAGACATCTTCCCCGAAAATGGTGATAAGGATAAGCTCGTCGCCAATCCGGCCAAAATGGATGTTCCCGTTTTTCCCCTTATGAAAGAGCAGGGAAAAATCCTCCTCGCCGATCAGTTTGGCGATCTGGGAGGTTGCGCCCAGATTGGCCGCGGCCAGGGCGGCCAGGGAAATAGCGTCGATATCGTCGGAATCGTGCCCGCAGTTGGACAGAATATTCCCAGCCCCATCAATGAGCAGGGCTGTGCGAACGCCCGCTTGGATAAGCGAGCCCTCTATGGCATTCCTGGCTTTATCCAGAATTTCCGCAGTCAGGATAAAATCTTGCATATCCCGTTTCTCCCGTGGTGAGGGTTTGGGTGCTCCATCACAGCAAACAGGGTAAGATTGCCGCACTCCGATGGGGGCGAAGCCGCCGGTCTGAAGACGGCTTCGAAACCGGCTGAAACGCTGTGTAACTGCTGAATTTCCGGCAAAATATGTTCCTATCGTGTACATGGAAAAAAATCCCGTGTCAAGCGGAAAGCGTGAATAAATCTGAATGGGAGACCACCTCGAACCCCGGCTGGTTTTTTCCGCCGCACCTTCTTCTCTCCTTGTCTAACCCGCTGGTGATGGAGTATCGTATCGTTTTCGGAAGAAAATAAGCGGATCAACAGGTTAGGCAACAAGGACATTGAGCATGAACAAACCCGGATATTTTGGACAATGGGGCGGCGCCTTTATCCCGGAAGTGCTGTACGAAACCTTCCGGGAGCTGCGGGAGGTCTACGCCAAGGCCAAGGCGGACCCGGCCTTCTGGCAGGAATACGTCGACCTTATGGGCTCCTACTCCTGCCGCCCCACCCCCCTCACCCATGCGGAAAACCTCAGCCGCCACTTCGGCGGGGCGCAGATCTTCATCAAACGCGAGGATCTTAACCACACCGGGGCGCATAAGGCCAACAACGTCATGGGCCAGGGATTGCTGGTCAAGCGCATGGGCAAAACCCGGGTGATCGCGGAAACCGGGGCGGGCCAGCACGGGGTGGCCTGCGCCACCATGGCCGCCAAGTTCGGCTTTGCCTGCACCATCTACATGGGCGAGGAAGACGTCCACCGCCAGCGGCCCAACGTCTTCTGGATGGAAAAACTCGGCGCCACCGTGGTGCCGGTGACCACAGGCAGCCGCACCCTCAAGGATGCCATCAACGAGGCGTTCCGCGACTGGGTTTCCAACATGGACACCACCCACTACGTGATGGGCACGGTCTGCGGGCCGCACCCCTTTCCGGAGATGGTGGCTTGGTTCCAGTCCATCATCGGCCAGGAGGCGCGCAAACAGATCCTCGCGGCCCACGCCAAACTCCCGGCCCGGGTCTATGCCTGCGTGGGCGGCGGCTCCAATGCCATGGGCATCTTCCAGGGTTTTCTCGCCGACTCCGAAGTAGAGTTGATCGGGGTCGAGGCCGGCGGCAAGGGGCTTGACACCGGCCAGCACGCCGCCCGCCTCGCCAGTAACGATGCCTCGCCCGGCGTGGCCCAGGGCTACAAAACCATGTTTCTTCAAGATTCCGACGGCCAGATGCGCGACACCCATTCGGTGGCCGCGGGGCTTGATTATATCGGGGTCTCCCCCCTGCTCACCGATCTGTGGGAAAAAGGACGGGTCCGCTTTGCCGCGGCCACCGACCAGGAGGTCATGGCCGCGCTGGATCTGACCATCAAAAAAGAAGGGATCATCCCGGCCTTGGAATCCACCCATGCCTTTGTCCAGGCCTTCAAGGAGGCAGGAGAGCTGAGCCGCGACCAGGCCATCATCATCAACCAGTCCGGCCGAGGCGATAAGGACATCTTCACCATTGCCCATGCCTTTGATGACCCGTCCTGGAAGGAGTTCATCCGGAAAAAAGGAGAGGAATATGCAGCTCGCTGACCAACTCCGGCAAGCCCGGAGCAAAAAAGATATCCTGCTCATGACCCATCTGGTCCTGGGCTACCCCTCCTTTGCGGTAAACCGCGAGGTGATCCGCCAGATGGTGGAAAACGGGGTGGATGTGATCGAACTCCAGATCCCCTTTTCCGAGCCCATGGCCGACGGACCCATGATCATCAAGGCCAACCAGGACGCCCTTGCCAACGGAACCAAGGTTGCGGACTGCCTGGCCTTTGCCGCGGAAATGGCGGCGCAATACGATATCCCCTTTCTGTTCATGACCTATTACAACATCCTCTTTAAATACGGCGTGGAGGATTTCTTGCGCAAGGCCAAGGAGATCGGAATCAGGGGCTTCATCATCCCGGATCTGCCGCCGGAAGAAGGCGCGGAGTATCTCCGGCTGGCCAAGGAGCTAGGCCTTGCCCCGATCCAGATCTTCGCCCCCACCAGCACCGAGGAGCGGATGCGGGCCCTGGCCGGGCATGGGAATGGCTTCGTCTACTGCGTGGCCCGGAGGGGCGTCACCGGCAGCAAGACCGAGTTTGATGCCTCTTTCGATGACTACCTGGCCCGCTGCCGAAAAGCCACGGACCTGCCGCTCGCCGTGGGCTTTGGCATCAGCAGCCGGACAGACGTGCAAATCCTGACCGGTAAGGCGGACCTGGCGGTGATCGGCACCGCCACCATCAGGCTGGTGGAAGAAAAAGGCGCTGAGGCCGTGGGGCCTTTTATCGCCGGGCTCAGGGACACGGAAAAGAGATGAAAGCCAGGGTCCCAACCGGCAAGGATCTGGCCAGCGAGACCGCCCGCTTCCACGAACTTGCGGCCCAAAGCCTTGAATGGGCCTGGGAAACAGACCCCCAGGGTGATTTGGTCTATTGCTCACCGAGCTGTAAAGTACTCTACGGCTACAAACCCTCTGAGCTCCTGGGCAAAAACATCATTGAAACGCTCATCCCCCAGGAAGACCGGGAAGACCAGCGGAATATCATGGAGGAGATTCGCCGGAGCAAAAAGCCCCGCAAAGGCCTGCGGCGGCGGGGGATGAAAAAAGATGGCTCCATCATTCCCATCGTAACCCACTGGCTGCCGGTGCTGGAAGGAACCACCGTGACGGGTTTTCGCGGCCTTTCCAGGGATATCAGGGCAATCCAGGAGCTGGAGATCCACCTCGAACAGAAAACCCGGGAACTCACCGAAATCAACAACGCCCTCAGCCTTCTTTTGCATCAAGGCGCCGAAGCCCGGGCCGAACATGAACGCAGAATCCACGACAATCTGCAACGCTTGGTCCTACCCTATCTGGAGAAAATACAGGAACGGTGCAAGGACCAGGAGCTGGAACTCTACCTGCGGGTGGCCTTGGCCAATATCGAGAAAATCACCTCGACCTTCAGCTTGACGCTCTCCTCGCGAATGGGCGGACTCACACCCCGTGAGCTGGAGGTGGCGGAACTGATCAAACAGGGCAGATCCACCAAGCAAATGGCCGCCATCCTCGATCTTTCCAGCCGGACCGTGGAATTTTACCGCGACAAACTCCGCGTCAAGCTCGGCATCAAAAGCAAAAAAACCAACCTGCGCTCCTACCTTTCCTCCCTTGCCTGACAGGCACCACGCCAGACCCCGTATTTTTCCCGTATTGCTATTCCTAGCCAACTCCATTATTAGGAAAACCTCATGGCATGTTTCAATTTGTATTATAATTTTTGATATACGCTGTATTGGTCTGCACCAAACCGGGGGGAAACGGTGCCAGAAAAACAACAGGAGCGTAAGTTGGACACCCCTAAAGCCATTCCACTGGACCTTCTGCCCCAGCTCTTCAGACCGGTCTGCGACGCCCTCTGTTGCGGCCTCTTGGTTGTCGAACTCTCCCGTGACGGCGGTGGCAAGCCTTTGGGCTTTGGGGGCAGGATTGCCAACCAGCTTTTCTGCGAGCTCCTTTCAGTAAACCAAGACGACATCCTGAACAAAGAGCTGCCGGAATCCCTCTGCCAGACCCTGTCCCTGCCCGCCCTGCTGCACGAATTCTCAGCCTCCGCCGTGGCAACACGGATAGACAGAGAGCTTTTTCTGGGCCCAGGCAGAAGCTGCACTTTCCAAGCACACCTTCCCTGCCCTGAGCTGCTGACCATAACCATCCAGAATCCCCAGCCCGAGCAGGCAACGGTCAATTCCCAGGCCGAAGAGATTCTTGCCAGCCTGGGGGATCCCTGCACGATCATCGACAGAGACTTTTCCGTTATCTACGAAAACCAAGCCGCCAAGGATCTCTTGGGATCTAACTGCGGAAAAAAATGCTACACCATCTACCATGGCCTACAGAACCGCTGTGACGCCTGCCATACTGCGGATGTTTTTGATGATGGCAAGATTCACAAAAACGAAAAAATAATCCATGTTGATGGGAGCGAGCGGCACGTCGAAATCACCTCCGCGCCGCTGAGGGATGGTGCGGGCAAAATTACCGCCGTGGTGAACATCACCCACGATGTAACCATCCGCAAGATGTCGGAAAAGGGCAAGGAACATCTCATCCGGGAACTGCAAGGCTCCCTGGCCAAAACAAAACGGCTCAACGGGTTGCTACCCATCTGCTCCTACTGCAAGAAAATCAAGGACGGCAATGGGACCTGGCACCAGCTGGAGAGCTATCTCCGCAGTCACGCCGAAGTGGAATTCAGCCACGGCATCTGCCAGGATTGCGGCGAAACCCACCATCCCCATATATTTGGCAAAAAAAAGTAACCGCGCCCGATTCCGGAACCGCGCCTATTTTCTCACATTTTGTTTTACAGTTCCCCTGCATACAGAGTAAATATTACTGAACAGATTGGATGCCCGACACTCCGGCGCGTCCCAACAGACCGTTGCGTCTCCAGGAATCCGACAGAACCATGATCCCGAACAAGACCCTCAGTGAGATATTCAGCAAGGTCAACATGAGCGAGCTGCCGGCCATGTCCGACCATGTCCGGGAGCTGCTCAATCTCCTGAACCGCGACGACTCCAGCGCCGAGGAAATCGCCGGGGTTATACTCAAGGACGCCTCCCTGACCACCAAGCTGTTGCAAGTGGTCAACTCCGCCTTTTACAGCCGGGGAACGCCCATCTCCAACATCAGCCGGGCCATCACCGCCCTTGGCCTCACCACCCTGAAGGAGCTGGCCATCAGTCTGGCCCTGTTCGAGGATTTCATCAAGGCCGGAGTCGAGAAGGAAGAAGTCAGCAAGCTCCTGGCCCTCTGTTTCGTCAGCGCCTCCCAGGCAAAGATCCTCTGCAAGGTCAAAAAAATCAATGTACCGGAGGAAGAGGTTTTCATCTGCACCCTGCTGCACCAGCTGGGCAAACTCATCATCCTGGTCTATCTGCCGGAGCTGTACCGCAAGGCGCAGGAACTCATCGACCGGGGCTACTCCGATGAATTTGCCGCCAAAACCGTGCTGAACGACCTCAGCTTTTCCGATGTGGGTATGGAAATCGCCCGCTTCTGGAATTTTTCCGAAAAGATCGTGCTGAGCATGGGGGCTAACCCGCCCCAGCCCACCAACAAATTCGACTCCCAGCTCTATCTCCTCAATGTGGCGGCCTTCTGCAACCGGTTGAGCTGGATTCTTTGCTACGGTTCGAGCCTGGATTTTGGCGAACTGGTTCTACACTACGGGCCCATAATGGATCTCAACAGAAAGGAGGCCTTTTCCTTGGTCAAAAGAAGCCTGGATATTGCCGAAGCGATGCCGGACAAAATCATCCGTTTCGGCCTTTCCAAGCTTAAAATCCGCGCCAAGATCGCGCAACAGGAAAGGGCAAGCCGCTGAAGCCTCGTTTTCCGGCGCGGGAATAGACTACGACACACAGGTAGCCGCACCCCGGTCTCCCGCGGCGCGCCCCTGCCCCCCCTTCACGGATCAGATGCTTTCTCCGGTGGCGATGACCAGCGAGGGAAAATCCCCGGACTTGCGGGAGGGCGTCACCACGCAGTTGCGGCCGATCACTGTCTGGGCTGGCACCTCGGCCTCCTTGCCGATCATGGTGATCCCGGTATAGAGATGCTTGGGGCAAGCCTTGTTAGGCGTATCCTTGTCCTCACCCTGCCCCACCACCGCTCCCTGCCCCACCCGGACCCTTTTGTCGAGAATGGCCAGATCCACCACGGCCCCTTCCTCCAACACGCAGTCGTGCAGAATAATGGAGTCCCTGACCCGGGCATTCTTCCCCACCCGCACCCCGGGCGAAAGCACCGAATTGATCACCTCGCCCTCAATGACGCAACCGGCCGAGATCATGGAGCCCTCCACCACGCAGCCGCTGGCAAAACGGGCGGGGCATCGGTCCACCACCAGCCGGTCCGCATAGGGGTTTGGCCGGATACCCCAGGCCTGCGGGGAGATTTCCGAATCACCCTTGAGCAGATCCATATTCGCCTGCCAGTATGCCTGAACCGTGCCCACATCCCGCCAGTAGCCGTGGAAGGGGTAGGCAAAGACATTGTCCCGCTCGATGGCCTTGGGGATAAGGTGCATGCCGAAATCCACCTCATCACGGTCCTCCTCCAGAAGCCGGAGCAGATATGCGGTGTCAAACACATAAATTCCCATGGAGGCCAGATCGGTGCGGGGTACTTTCGGTTTTTCCTCCCACTCGACGATACGGCCCTCGTCGTTGGTGATGCCCGCGCCGAACTGGTGGATCTCGGAAAGCGGCACCACCATCATGGCGATGGTCACCTGGGCCTGCTTCCTCCGGTGGAAGCGGAGCATGTCGTCGAGATCCATGCGGTAGATATGGTCCCCGGAGAGAATGACTGTTTCCTTGGCCGGGTGGGCCCGGATAAAATCGATATTCTGGCGCACCGCATCGGCGGTGCCCTTGTACCAGTCCGAATCCTGGAACCCGGTGCGGGGGGGAAGGATCGTCACCCCCCGGGTGCGGCCCGTGAAATCCCAGGCCTCGCCGGTGCCGAGATGGCGCATCAGGGAAAGGGGTTTGTACTGGGTGAGCACCCCCACCTGGCTGAGCCCCGAGTTCATCACGTTGCTCAAGGAGAAATCAATGATCCGGTAAAATCCGGCAAAGGGCACGGCTGGCTTGGCCCTGGTCTGCACCAGGATGTTGAGGCGGCTGCCGACCCCACCGGCCAGCAAGAGAACCAGGGTATTGTCGCCTTGAATCATCGAACCACCTCGTTGTCGCCGATTTCCCCGGCCATCTGCTCCGGCCGCAGATTGGGGTGCAGGGTACAGCCGGAGCCGATCACCATGCCGTCCAGCACATGGTTGTTCCAGCCGATCACCGTGACCTTGTCAGCCTGCACCACCCCTGCCCCGCCAACCCGCACCCTGGCCCCGAAGGTCACGTTGACATCGCTGACCACCGTGTCGAGGATGGCGCCGTGCCCCACCACGTTATCGTAAAAGAGCACCGAGTTTCTCACCTCAGCCCCGGACTTGACATGGACCCCGGGAAAGAGGATGGAATTTTCCACCCGCCCTTCCACGACACAACCGTTGTAGACCAAGCTGTTCTCGATACTGGCCCCATGGCCCGCCTTGAGGGGCTGGCAATCCCGGACCGCCCGGTGTTCCAGGTTGGTGCGGATGCCCCATTCCGCAAGCGGAATCTTCGGCTCCGGTCCCAGCAGGTCCATGTTGGTCTGCCAGTATTCGGCAACGGTCCGGGTGTATCCCCAATAACCGTGAAACTTGAAGCCGTACACCCGGTACTGGCCAGCCATGACCCGGGGCAGGATATCCCGGCCGAATTCGAAGGAATCATCCTCCCGGGCATTTGCATCCAGCACCTCATACAGCACCGAGGGTTTGAAGCAGTACACGGTGAGCGAGGCCCAGTTGAATCTGGGATCGGCCGGCTTTTCCTGGTACTGATGGATGCGGCCGCCGCGCTCGCCGTCCTCGTCATCGATCTCCGCCACCCCGAACCGGCTCGCCTCACCCATGGGCACTTGCAGGCAAGCAATGGTCAGGTCGGCGTCCTTGTCGCGGTGGTATTGGAGGATCTCCCGGTAATCCATGTGATAGACATGATCACCGGAGAGCACCAGGATGGTTTCCGGGTCGTGGTATTGGACAAAATCGAGATTCTGATGGATGGCGTCCGCCGAGCCCCGGTACCAGCTGCTCTGCCCAGAACCTTGAGAGGGGGGCAAAATGGAAACCCCGCGGTACCGGCCGGTCATGTCCCAGGCCGCGCCCACCCCGATATGGCTGATCAGGGAGAAGCTCCGGTACTGGCTGAGGATGGCCACCCGCTCCAGGCCGGAGTGCATGAGGTTGCTCAGGGCGAAATCGATCACCCTGGCAAAGCCGCCAAAGGGGACAGCCGACTTGGGCCGGTAGGCGGTGAGCACGTTCAGCTCGTCAACGCGCCCGCCCGCGAGGATCATGGCCAGAACCTTCGGTTTTAGCTTCATGGATTTCCTGAAGAAAGAGGGGAAGCCGGCGAACGGCTCCTAAAATCGCTGCTGCGATTCCTGATTGCAAGACCATTATGGAAAGGGTTGCGCCAAAAAGCAAGCACAGGAAGGGAGGTGGGAGGAAAAAGATTTCCAGAATGTTACGAAAACTCATCTCGGCGGCAGGCGATTACAGAGCGGTGCAGATGCGCGGAAGAGGTCTGCGAAGTGTGCTAGTGCACATGAGCCTGCCGATGACAGCTAAGCGAGCGCAGCGAGACTGCGAAGCAGATAAGCGAGCTTGCGAGACTTCGGATGCGCCGCTCTGTAATCGCCTGCCATTATAGGTGTTTGGTGGTGAGACGCATAAGGGTCTTGGTTGAGAAATCCTGGACTTCCAGAGGCAGATTCCTGAGCGGCACCTCGGCCCTGGCCGCTTCCCGGTGTCCGCCAGCCGAGCCGATGGCATTGAACATCTTCTCCGCCAGCCGCCCGGCATTTTTCTTGTAGCCGTCACAGCGAAAAATGACCACCAGCTTATCGTTGTGCATGCCGGAAACAAATACCCAGGCGACATCGTGGACCTGATTGAGGAAATCGGCGATGAGCACCAGCATATCCGGGCTGGGAACCTTGCCGAGATGGACATAGAGCCGCTGGTTGCTCACCTTCATCTCATTGAGAGCGATCTTGAAATAGTTCAGCTCGGAGCGGCGGAAGGAAGACAGCTCTATCTTGCGGACCAGATTCTGGTTGGCGATGTTGAAGAGATAACGGAAGGAAATGGCATCGGCCAGGGTGGCCTTTTTTTCAAAATTCCGGGTATCCACCTTGATCGCATAAAAAAGGGCAGTGGCCAGGGCCACGGAGGGCTTCAGGCTTGCGGCCCGCAGGTACTCGACGAGCATGGAGGCGGTGGCGCCGAAATCCTTGCGGATATCGACAAAGGGAGCCACCCACCCCTTGGTGGCGGGGTGGTGGTCAATGACCACATCAAAGGTGATATTCTCGAAACAGGGCAGATGGCTGGGCTGGGAATCCAGCATCACCTTCTTGGTGAAACTGCCGATCTTGACCGTATGCAGCCGCTCCATGGGAATCTTCAGCAGATCCACCATGACCACGTTGTTGAGCCGCCTGATTTCATTGGGATAGGCGATGGTGACGCTTTTAACCCGGTAGCGGAGCAGACGCTTCACCGCCATGGCGCTGGCAATGGCGTCCGGGTCGGCATTGATGACCACCAGAACCGTATCCTCCTTGCAAAAAAAACCGCAGAACTCAAGCAGCCGTTCCTTGGCGGTCTTCTTTTTATTGGATACCGGTTTTTTGGGAATTTCGAAACTTCCGTTCTCGCTCACGCCATCATCCCCGCCACCCTTGAACACCAGACCGGAAATCGGTCGCCCAACTCTTTGCTTCCGCAAACAACCGAAGCCCTATACCACATGCCGGGAAAAATTTCAAAGATTTGCCCTTAGTGCTCTATTCCCCCTCAAAGAACGGGACCGAGGGAAACAGCGCATGATCGGTGTGGGGGATAAAGCGGGAGCCGGAAAAGCGGAGCATGAACTCCTGGTTGACGTTCAATTCAATGTAGGTGATTTTTTTGACCATTTCCAGGCAACGCTCCCGCGCCTGGCCTTCGAGCAGTATCCGCTGGGCGCCCGCCAGGGAGCTGTTGCCCACGGGCTCGTAGATGGCAAGGGGCAGATCTGGCAGCATCCCCAAAACAATGGCCTGCCTGGGCGAGATATGCCTGCCAAAGGCCCCGGCCACATAGATGCGGTGCAGATCAGCAAAGGCCACGCCCACCTGATTGGTCAGGGTGGTGAGAATGGAATACATGGCCGCCTTGGAGCGCATGAGCGCGTCGAGATCCACCTGACCCAGCACCACGGGCTGGCCATCCGCCGAATCCTTGCCTTCCACCACCACGAACTGGTAACCTTCGCTTCCCGCAATCAGCCGGTCTCCGGCAGCCTGGGGCCGGAACTTGCCCCGGATATCGATCTGCCGGGTCAGGTAGAGTTCCGCCACCAGATCGATGAGCCCAGAGCCACAGAGCCCCTTTGGCTTGCCCTTGCCGATGGTTTGATAGCTGATCGCACCGGTGCCTGGATCGATTTGCACATGCTCAATGGCGCCGGGGCCTGCCCGCATGCCCATCCGGGCCACGCCGCCCTCCAGGGCCGGACCTGCCGCCCCGGCGCAGGCGATGAGCCATTCCCGGTTGCCGACAATCACCTCGGCATTGGTGCCCACATCGATGAGCATGCAGGTTTCCGGCTGCTGGTCAAGCCCGCTGGCCAGGACGCCGGAGATCAGGTCGCCGCCGAAATAGCTGCCCACGCTGGGCAGAACCCAGACCACCGCAGCCGGGTGGATGGCCAGATGGAGCTCCCCGGCCAGGCAGGGGTCCGGGGCGTTGACCATGGGGATGTATGGCTCGCGGCAGAGATGGTAGGGATTGATATTGAGAAAGAAATGCACCATACTGGTATTGCCGGACACGGAAAGCGCCCGGATTTCTGCCGCCTCCAGGCCGGAAATCCGGGCCAGCTCAGCGGCCAGTTGATTGATCGAATCGATGATCGCTGCGTGCAGCTCGAAAAGCCCTTCCTCCCTGGCCGCATGGTGGATGCGGGTAAGGATATCCGCTCCGAAGCGGATCTGGCCGTTTTCCAGGTCGGCACGGGCCAAAACCGCGCCGGTGGCCAGATCAAGCAGGGTTGCTTCGAGATGGGTCGTCCCCAGGTCAAGGGCCATCCCGGCAAGAACCCGCGGCGGCTGGGGGAGGAAATCAACCAGAACCGGGGCGCCCGCCATATCATTGATAATGGCAGCGCCCGCAAAACCCGCGGCGCGAAACCGCCCGGCCACCTTACTCAGCCGCTGGTAAGGCACCACCGGCATGACCCCGCCCAACTGCGGAGCAAGCACCTTTTTCAACCGGTCGAGATCGCCGGTGTTGTCACCAAGACTGGGAAGAGGCGCGGCAACCGCAATGGCGCGCACCAGAGGGTTCAGCATAACAGGAAAACTCCGAGAAAATTCTTCATGGGCAACTGCATCCTACCCGACATACTATGCCCAGTGCCGGGAAAAGTCCCTAAAAAAATATGCCAGCCCCGCTCTGGCGGCGACGAACTTGACGTCCGGCATAGCCAATGGTAAAGAGCCAGGAAGGCATTGCGTCAAAAAAAGAAACGGCCCGCCATAGGAAAACGAAAACAACATGCCCTTATTGCTCTACACCTATATCGCCACCGAGATTCTGGCCCCGTTCTTTGCCAGCTTTCTCATCATCAACGCCATCCTCTTTCTGGGCCGGCTTGTCCCCCTGCTCAACGTCATCTTCGATTTCGGCGTCAGCCCCGGCGATTTCCTGCGCCTCTGCGCCTACATGCTGCCCAAGCTGATGATGTTTTCCATCCCCATGGCCAGTATGACCGCCGTCATCGTCGCCGTAACCCGAATGGTGAACGACAACGAGATCATGGCTCTCAAGGCCACCGGCATTGGCCTGATCCGCCTGCTGCCCCCGGTGATCGTCGTCGCCCTGTCCACCTCCCTGCTCACCTATTTTTCCGCGGTCACCCTGATCCCCCAGGGCACCCTGGCCATGAAATCGCTTTTCCTGCAGATGGCCACGGAAAAAATCGACAAGGGCATTCAGCCAGGACAGTTCAGCGAAGGACTCGCCAATGTTGTGTTGTATATTGATGCGGTGGACCCGCAAACCAAACAATGGCAGGGGGTATACGTTTCCGACATGCGGCACGGCGACGCGCCCCTCACCATTGTCGCCAAAACAGGCAATCTCGCCGCTCAGATCGAGAATATGATGATCACCCTCACCCTGGCGGATGGCACCCTGCACCGCGCCAACGAGAATATCACCCAGACCATCCGCTTTGACCGCTACCAGGTCAACCTGCCCATCAAAGCGCCGACGGAAATCGGGGGCACCTCCGTTACCGATGTGGGGAAAAACGGCCTAACCCAGAAACAGCTGCTGGAACAGGCAACGAAGCATGGCCCGAAAAGCACCATCGGCCTGAGCATGCTCATCGAGTACCATACCCGCATGGCCCTGCCGGTGGGCGGTTTCATCCTGACCATCCTTGGCCTGCCCCTGGCCATGCTGGCCCGGCCCGGCCGCAGGCCGCTGGGCGTACCGCTGGGGTTGCTGCTCTTTGTCATTTATTACATCCTGTTCACCGCAGGCAGGGCCAGCGCGGAAAGCGGCAATCTGCCGGTGGCGGCCGGCATCTGGCTGTCCGACATCCTGATCGCCGGTTTCACCATTATGCTCACCCGGCAGGTGGCACGGGAAATCACCCCGCTCTTCCTTGCCCGGTTGAGCGAGCAGGCCCTGGCCCTGCTGGCCAGACTGCCGGGAATCACAACCGGAGAAAAACAGCAATGAAGCTGCTGGATCGCTATCTCATGGCCCAGTTCGCCAAGAATCTGGTGCTGGTCATCTGCTCCCTGATCGCCATCTATCTGCTGGTTGATTTTTTCGAGCGGGTGGACAACTTCCTGGAAGCGCATAAAACCATCGGCCTGGCGATCAAATTCCTCCTGCTCAAACTGCCTTTCATGTATGTCCAGCTGATCCCGGTCTGTATCCTGCTGGCCGGGGTCATCACCTTGGGCGTCCTCAACCAGCATTTTGAATTCATGGCCCTCATGGCCAGCGGGATCAGCGTTCTCCGTATCATCCGCCCCCTGCTGGTCGCGGCGGCCCTCTTCACCCTGCTCACCGTGGCCATCGGCCAATGGGTGCTGCCCGCCACCACTGCGGCGACCAACCGGATCTGGTACGAGGAAGTCAACCGCCAGATTCCCAAGGGCATCATCCGGGATGGCCGCACCTATTTTCGCGGCACGGATGGAATTTTTTCCTTTGTCCGCCCCAATCCCCAAAAAAATCAATTCCGCAATTTCTCCTTTGCCGCCTATGACGCCGAACATGGCCTGACAACCCTGCTCACCGCCGAAAAAGCCACCTGGAAAGACGGAATTTGGCTGCTCCAAAACGGCCAAGAAAAAAAACGCACCGGCAATGGCGCCTTTTCAGTAACGCTCTTCAAGACACTTTCCCCTGCCTTTGCCGAAGCGCCGGAAGAGTTCTTTGTCCCGCCGTACAAAATCGAGGAACTCTCATACACCAAACTCCTTCGGCAGGCCATGGACAGCAAGGTTTCCAGCCATGAGTCGCTGGTGGAATTTCACCGCCGGTTCTCCTACGCATTCCTGGGCCTTCCCTTGCTCCTGATGGGGCTTCCGGTGCTGCTCGCCGTGCACAAGAACAGGGGCCGCGATCTCGCCCTGGCCATCCCGGTAAGCTGCGCCCTGGCCTTTGCCGCCTGGGGCGGCTGGAGCGCCACCCAATCCCTGGCCAAAACCGCCACCCTGCCGCCGGGCATCGCCTCCTGGTCCATCCATCTGCTGACCATCGGTATTGGCTGCTTTCTTTTGAAACGGCAAAATCAGTAACTCCAAACATGACCCTCGATTCCGCATCCTTGGCCAGCATCAGCCGTTTCCGCAAGATCGGCATCATCGGCGTTCCGCCCCTGGACGTGATCCAGGCAGCCAACGAGCATGGCCTGGTCATCCATGATCTGGACGAACCCCTGGTCCGGGAGGATCTCGAAACCGCCAGCCCCTACCTGCCACGGGTTTACTGCGCCATCCTCCGCACCGCCGTGGTCAATGCCCTGCACCTGGAGCTGGACGCCATCTATGCCGACACCGGCCCGGGCAAATGCGACTGCGCCCTGCATACGGCCACGATCCTGGCCGAGGCCCTGCCCATTCCGGTGATCCGCACAAAGAACACCGACACCGTTGCCTATGGCACTCCACTCTGCCAAGCCCGGCTGCCCCTCATCGAGCGGATGCAGGCCATCACCGCCGGGGTCAAATCCGCCGCCGCTTACGACAATCCGTCCCCGCCCTGCACGCCTACGGCCGGTTTCTGGGGGGTGCCTCCCAGGGATTTTTCCATCCTCGGGCTGTTCCCTGACACCACCCATATCCATGGCTGGGCCCGCTGCATGGAAAACAAAACCCCGGCCGACCACGAAATGGAAGCCCAGTTCAACCCCGAGGTGCCCACGGTTTTCTTTGCCCAGTCCTTTTGCGCAAAAACCGCGCTGGCCCGGTATCTGGCGAAAAAACATCCCCATGCCCTCTACCTGGATGTGGATGTGCACACCACCAGCAGCGCCCGGGCCAAGGTCCAGGCGTTCCTCGAACTTTCCGGGGTGCACCCATGATCCTGGGCGACTTCGGCACCTCCTACTGCAAATTCCTCGACCTCGACGCGCCCGGGGCCAAGCCAAGCATCATCGCCACCAAGGAGCTGCCCAAGGAGACGCGGGTGGATTTGGCCACCGGCCACCTGGGCAAGCGCTTCGCCGGCCGCTACGTCAACGAGCTGATTGCCTTGGCCCGAGGCGGCGAGTCCTTGATTAAAGAAGAGGAGTATGTGCTGCTCGATTGCGGCAGCCGGGATATCAAGTTCATCAAGTACGCAAACGGCAAGCTGGCGGATATGGGGTGGAACGCGGAATGCGGGGCCTCGATGGGCTTTACCATTGAGCTATTGGAGCGGTATTACGATTTGGACTATGCCCACCTGCGGGTGCCGGAGCAGACATTTTCCGTAACCTGCGGGGTGCTGGGCATGAGCGACATCTTCGACGCGGTGATCTCCGGGGTGCCGGTGGCCGAGGCGGTGGCCCGCTTTGTCAAGGGGATTGCCATCAACGCCTACCGCTTTGCCGGTTCGCCTGCCAAGCTCTACCTCTCCGGCGGGCTCTGCGACAACCCTCTTTTCGTGGGCAGCTTTCCCTGCCAGGTAATGCCGCTGGGCCGCTTCGTTCTGCTGCGCGGCCTTGAGGCGGAAGCACGGCAACCCAGCCCTCCGGCTATTTCCTGAGGTGAACCAAGTGCCTTCCCAAACAAACACAGAACGGCCAAACTGCCTGGCCTGCCGCCATTTCTACATCACCTACGAACCAGCGCACCCTTACGGCTGCAGAGCCTTGGAGTTCAAATCCCTTCAGTATCCGGCCATCGTGGTCTTTGCCAGCTCCGGCATCCATTGCCAGCTTTTTAGCGACAAGAAACCCTC
>JBAZSA010000023.1:0-21789 GCA_041662645.1 Desulfurivibrionaceae bacterium | reverse complement strand
TTACAGCTTCTTCGCTCTTCTTGCAGGCGATCATGCCGGTGGACAGAAGCAGCATCAGGGCAAGGGCAACGGTTGTTTTTACTGATTTCATGGTTCTCTTCCTCTCTTGGTGTTTTAATAATTGCGACAATGCGCATTACACTTTGGCAGTGATCACGCCGGACCACCCAGTCAACTCTTCCCTCGGTCAGGGGCGATAAATATCCGTTTTATACATCCGCTCCTCGGCAGAGTAAAGAAAAAATATGCACCCACCCAAGAAAAAAACAATTTTCCCCAACTTATTTTTGGCACACAGGGCAGCAGAAGGTGGCCCGCCCCCCCAGAACACTGCGCGCCACCGGCTGGCCGCAACGCGGGCAGGGCAGCCCCTGCCGCCCGTACACCGCGAGTTCCAGCTGAAAATACCCGGCCTCCCCGCTGACGTTTTCGTAATCGGAGATGGTGGAGCCGCCCATGGCAATGGCTTTTTCCAAAATACGCCGGCTCTGTGTGACGATGAGTTGCCAGTCGAGCTTTGACAAACGGTTGACCGGGGTGTGCGGGTGGGTGCAGGCGGCAAAGAGGGTCTCGTTGGCGTAGATATTGCCTAATCCCACCACCACCCGGTTATCCATGAGAAAACTTTTCACCGGCAGCCTCTTGCCCCGTGCCTTTTCCAGCAGGTACCCGGCGGAGAAATCCTCGGAAAAAGGCTCCGGACCCAGACCGGCAAAGGGATCGTTCTCCCGCAGCTCTTTTTCCGAATAGACCTCGACACAGCCGAACCGGCGCACATCGTTAAACCGCATCTCCTTGCCGTTATCCAGCAAAAAGCGGAGATGATCATGCTTGCGGCGGGGGGCAGCGCAGTCAAAAATACCGATCTTGCCGGTCATGCCCAGGTGAAAAAGCAGGACACCCTTGCCGGTCAACCGCAGCATGATGTATTTGGCCCGCCGCTCCACCCCCAGGATAAAGGCGCCCTCGACCTGGCTGTACATCTTGGCCCGGGGGAAAGGCTTGCGCAGCCGCTTGTTGCTGAAGGAAACCGCGAGAATTTTCCGCTTGCGCACCAGGGGCCCAAGCCCTTGGCAGACCACCTCTACTTCCGGTAATTCGGGCATGGGACAGCTCCTTTTTCAACCGATGGCTTCGGGCTTGATTTTCCGGATCACTTTAGGGATGAAGAAGGAGCCGGCAAAGAGCGCCAGGGAAAAAAGAGCCTTCCAGCTCACCAGCTGCCACCAGTCGCCGGATATCCAGACCTCCGCCAGGGTGGCGAAGAAAAAGGTGAGGACAAAGCCTCCGGCAATGATGCCGAACAGGGTGCCAAAAAAATACTCCCTGAATGTCACCCTGGTCAACCCCATGCCGAAATTGAGGGGAGTGAAGGGGAAAAAAATCAGCCGCAGATAGAGCACCGTGGCAAAGCCGTTGGCCGCTATCCGGTCATCGTATTTCTGCAGCCGGTCGCCGATCAAGCCCGCGGCAAAATCCCTCCCCAGGTAGCGGCCGATGTAAAAAGCCAGGGAAGCGCCGAGCAGGGCGCCCAATTCATTGTAGAGAAAACCGTACAGGGTGCCGAACAGCAGGGCGCCGATGCCGGTGAACAGGGTGGCGGGCAGAAAAAGGCAGATGCCTCCGGCATAGAGGAGCACGAAGGCCAGCGGCCCCCAAGGGCCGAAAGATTGCACCAGGGATTGCAGATAGCCGGGCGAAATATATTCCCGCGCCGGGGTAAAGCGGAACAGAGCGATCATCGCGGCAAGAAACAGGGCAAAGGCAATGGCCTTGCCAACTCCTTTTTTTTCATGCGCCACCGGCTTCATCGTGCCCCGCCCGTCCGCAATTCCGCCTTGTTCCACAAAGGGCACTGGCCGCCAATGCATTCCCGGTTGGCGGAAAACTGTTTGCAGAAAAAATCCGCCTCGGCCAAGAGGGATACGGGCAGAAGCCGGTGGGAGAGAAGCGCCGCTTCCCGTAGGGCGGTGACCGTTTCCCGCTGGCAGCAGCGCGCGCCTTGGGTCTGCGCGATCTCGCCCAGCACCCGGGAAGTGATCTCCTGCACCTGCTGCCTGGGTTTGGGGGTCAGCGGCGTGGCCGCAAGCAGGACGCTGAAGGCGATGCCCACCCCGGCCGCAGCCCCGCAGTTGCCCCAGAAGCCGCAAACCCCGCCCGGCACCTTGCTGCCCCGCTCGATGCCGGTGAGGATGTCTTCCCGGCTGATTTTCCCGCCCAGGTTGCGGTAGGTGGCCAGGATAATGCCCGGAACCATGGCATGGTGCTCCGGCCCATGCAGGGCAATGGCCGGATGGCTCCGAATCGTATCCAAAAGGACCAGCATGTCCAGCTCTTTTGTTTCTAAACAGAGCAGCCGGATGGCGGAGAGGCCGTCCTGTTGATGACAGGCATCGCAGATGTAATGGCCTTCGACGCAGAGGGCATTGGTTCTCTTGACCCCGCCGCAATAATGGCAGGCCGCCTCCCGCTCCTGGGCGAGATAGCCGACCTCCTTGCCGCAGACCATGCAGCCCGACGGATGCCGTGCGCCAGCCGATTGGCGCAGGCCAGGGAGAGAAACAATCTTACCCCCCTCCTCCTTCTGCCCAGGGGCGCAGCAGCTGCTGCCTTGGCGCAGAGGGGTCTCAGCCGCAGGGGCGCAGCAGCTATTTTCCAGGGCCAGATTGGCCACTGCCCCCTGCCCATCGAGAACAAACAGGGAATCCTCCAGGCTTTCCGCTTCGCTGAGAGTCACGGTGGTGCGCTTCCCCTTGAGGAGCATGGTCCCGCTTTCCGTCCACACCGCGCCAAACGGCCCCCGGTAGACGACCTCGACCTGCACCATCGCTTCCGGCTTATAAGCGCGGAAGGTGAGGGAATAAAACCGGGTATCCCCTTCGATCCGGTAGGGGAAGCGCTTGACCAGGCTGACCCCGGAAAAACCGGCAGTCCGGAGCATGGCCAGCAAATCCTCCTGCCGCAGCGCCCCGCCCAGGCATTCACCCCTAAACTGCTCGTTATTTTTGATGGCCACCGGAATGGCCGCGTCGGTGACGATGTCGGCCACCACCAGCCTGCCGCCGGGCTTTAAAATCCGGAAGATCTCGTGCAGGGTTTGCCGCTTGTCCGGGCTCAGGTTTATGACGCAGTTGGAGATCACCACATCGGCAGTGGCGTCCGGGAGGGGGATGTCTTCGAGAAACCCTTTTTTGAATTCCACATTGTCATAGCCCAGCCGGCTCGCCACCGTTGCCTTGGCCACCCGCGCCAGATGGAGCATCTCGTCGGTCATGTCGATGCCGATCACCCGGCCGGTTGGCCCCACCTGGGGTGCGGCCATGAAGCATTCGACCCCGCTGCCGCTCCCCAGATCCACCAACACCTCGCCGGGGTGCGGCTCGGCATCCTTCACCGGGCTGCCGCAGCCATAGGATTTCTTCCGGGAATCCGCCGGGATGAAATTGGCCAACGCCTGGTCCGGGGCAAAGGGATTGACGATCTCCTCGTTGGGTGTAATGGCGGCGCGGCCATAAAACTCCCGCACTGCGGCATGCCCCTGGTCATCGGCCAGGGACACCACGCAGTTGCAATGGGTGAGCGCCACCTCCCCGCCATCCGGGCAATCGTGACGCACCTCGCCCATGCGCAGCAGGATTTCCCCCTGCGCCCGGACGGAGTATTGCCGGGCCTGCCGACTGATCAGCCAGAGGGCCAGGCCATTGTACAGCTCCACATAGGGGTCATGCCCGATCAGTTCGCCTCCGGCCAGATAGCTGTGGTCCAGATCACCGCCGCCCACCAGAAAGCGCAAGGGGTTGGCCCGATAGACCTCGCTGGCAACAAGGGTCGCCTGGCGGATCTTCAAAAGCACCGGGCTCTGGCGCCACACCGTTTCCAACCCATCGGCCAAGGCGCCGCAAGCCAAATCCGAGATGCCGACCAAGGCGGGGGAGGGGTAGATCACTCCGTCCGGCCCCACGGCCAGCGACTCCCAGGCCGTGTTGGACAGATCGTGGCGGGTGCCCGGGGTACTGAACACCTGGCTGCGCAGGGACTCCACATTGTCGATGCGCACCCCCATTTTCTCGGCCATCTCCTGGGCCCGGATCAACTCGGGAAGGATCAGGTCCGGGGAAACAAACTGTTCTCGGCTTCCCTTGCCACGGACAAAATGCCAGAGCAGGTGGATGTTGGTGATCCCCCGATCGGCGCCAAGGGCGACAATCTCGGCCAGATCGCCCACATTGGCCCGGTTCACCGCCACGGACAGGGTCAGGGGAAAACCCGCCTCCTTGAGCAGATCCAGGCTTTCCAGCAGCGGGGCAAAGGTGGTTTTTCCCCGCAGCGCCTCATGCTGCTCGGCCAGGCCATCCAGGCTGAGCTGGAGATGAAAGCGATCCCTGGGCAGGGATGCCAGCGCATCAAGGTGCTCCTTGATCAAGAGGCCGTTGCTGAGCACCACCACATGGACCTTAGGATCACCGAGCAGCTCGGCCACCATGGAGACAAAATTTGGATAGACAAAGGGCTCGCCGCCGGTGAAATAGAAAAGGGTGCAGCCCAGCCCCTTGGCCTCGGAGATACCCTGGGCCAGGGCCTCCGGGGAGAGGGTGGCACCCTGGGCCGGTGAGGCGCCGAACAGGCAATGACGACAGGCCAGGTTGCAGCGGTCGGTGAGATGAAACCAGCACTCCTTCAGGCTGTTTAAGGTCAGCAACGGGTAGCGGCCGCTGTACGGCGAGACCTCCCCGCCTTCAAGCTGGGAGACAAGCCGCTGGGCCGTGAGCAGCCAATCGGCGGGCCCTTGTCCGGAAAGTACGGTGCCCAGAGCATGGCATTTCCCCTGTTGCAGCTCCTGCAACAGGCAGTCAGCCGCATGATCCGGCACGAACCAGTCCGGCTTTTCCGGCTGCACATACACCGGGCTTCCGTCCTGCTCCAGCCGTTGCCATTCTTCAAACATGCAATAATCTCCCGCGATCCTTGTCTGGAATTTAATGATTTCCTTCAATATAACGTAAAGCCGGGTTAGACGCAAAGAACAAAACAAAAATCTTAGCGTCTTGGCGCTGTTGCGTTATAAAGCTGAGTTGAGCAGCGTGTCTGCTCAAACGAAACTTATGCCCTTTGGGTATAACTAGAGGCATTGAGAAAGGAGAAGCAATGGCTGACGAGCGAACCGCCCTGCGCGCCCAAATCCTGGCTGCCCGCAATAACGTGCCCCTGGAAGAACGGCACCAAAAAAGCCGGATCATCACCGGACACCTCCTGGCTCTGCCGGAGTTCGCGGGCGCCCGCAATGTTTTTGCCTATGTCAGCTTCCGCAGCGAGGTGGAAACCCTGGACCTCATCACACAATGCCTGAGCAGAGGGGTAAACGTAAGCGTGCCCCTCACCGTGGTTCAGGAACACCGGCTGCTGCCCTATGCCATCACCGAGCCAAACCGGGATCTTGCCCCGGGCTATTGCGGTATTTTAGAGCCGCTGACAACCCTGCCCCTGCTAGACCCTGCCTCCATCGAGGTGGTGGTGGTGCCGGGCAGTGTCTTCGATGCCAAGGGAGGCCGGCTGGGGTATGGCGGCGGCTACTATGACCGCTTTTTGCAGGGGGAGGCGCCCCAGGCCCTGCGGATCGGCCTGGCCTTTGACCTCCAGGTTGTCGAGGCGGTGCCCCTTGAAAACCACGACCAGCCGCTCGACTATCTCATCACCGAAACCCGCACCATCAAAGTTGGGAGAACAACGGTATGCGCCGAAAAACAGCGGTCCTGAAAGACCCACTCTTTCTTGAGCACGATCCGGGCTACGACCATGTGGAAAGCCCTGAACGCCTGAGCGCCATCTACCAGGCTCTTGCCCGGGAAGAAGCCGATGCTTTTTTCTATCCGGAATGCGAACCGGCCAGCTACGCTGATCTGGCCGCAAACCACACGGCCGAGCACATCGAACGGGTGGCCGAGACAGCGGGCAAGCAGTTCGACGTGCTCGACCCGGACACCCACACCTCGCCCCTCTCCTACGAGGCCGCGGTGCTGGCGGCAGGCGCGGTGATCACCGGCCTCAAGCTGGTGGCTTCCGGCCGGGCCAGCAATGCCGCGGCCCTGGTGCGCCCGCCCGGACACCATGCCGAGGCGGACCGGGCCAAAGGCTTCTGCCTGTTCAACAATATCGCCATCGGCGCCCGCTATGGGCTCAAACATCTCGGCATGGAGCGAATCTTCATCCTCGACTGGGACCTGCACCACGGCAACGGCACCCAGCACTCTTTTTACGACACCGATCGGGTGCTCTACTGCTCCACCCACCAGTACCCCTATTATCCTGGAACCGGCGGGCTCGCGGAAACCGGCACGGGTAAGGGCGAGGGCTACACCCTCAACGTCCCGCTGCCCGGCGGGCAGACCGATCAGGACTTTGCCCGGATCATGAATGAACTGGTTGCCCCGGTGGCGCGCCAATACAAGCCGGACTGCATCATGGTTTCCGCCGGGTACGACACCCATGTCTCCGATCCCTTGGGCTCCATGGCCGTCACCACCGCCGGGTTTGCCTATATGACCAAGGTTCTCGTGGATCTGGCAACAGAGCTTTGCGGCGGGCGGCTGGTGCTGGCGCTGGAAGGGGGCTACTATCTGCAAGGCCTTGCCGACGGGGTGCTGGCCAGCCTGCATGAAATGGCCGGGGAGGGTGGGCTTACGCCAGCCGAGCTCGCCGCCCTGGCCCAGGCAAAAAGACCCTTGTCATCACTGGATGCGGCCCTGGCCCAGGCAAAAAAATACTGGACTTTTTAAGGCAAACTCGGTGTTATAAACAAGATAGTGTTTGCAGCCTTTCTTGGGCCATGAGCGCCCATACACCATTTAAGGATCTCACATGGCACAGGCAAAAATCCTCATCGCTGACGACGACACCTTGGTCCGGGAAGCGGTCTATAAAATCCTCTCCATGTTCGGCCACGCGGTCGTGCCTTGCGCCAGCGGCGAAGAGGCCTTGGCTAACCTGAGCGCGGATTTCGACCTCGTCATCCTCGACATCAACATGCCCGGCTTGGACGGCTTTGAAACCCTCAAACTCATCAACGACCGGAATTACGGAATCCCGGTAATCTTCCTCACCGGCGCCGGTTCCATGGAGTACGCGGTCAAGGCCATCAACCTGGGGGCCTACGACTTCATCCCTAAACCCATCGAAGACCTGGACATTTTCAACATCAAGGTCAAGCGGGCCATTGAGAAACGGATGTACGTCGTGCAGGAGAAGGCCTACAAGGAAAATCTCGAGATCGAGGTGCGCAACAAAACCCGCGAGCTGGCAGAAAAAAACCGCCTTCTGGAAGAATACAACGAAGATCTGGAAGTCTCCACCCTGAACACCATGCTCACCCTGCAGACCGCCCTTGAAGAAAAGGACATGTACACGGCGGGCCATACCACCCGGGTCACGCTGCACGCCATGAGCATCGGCCAGGCCCTGCGCTTGGGCCAGGAAGAGATGATCGTGCTGGAGCGGGCCTGCAAGGTGCATGACATCGGCAAGCTGGTGGTGGATGTCAACTATATCCGGAAACCCGGGCCGCTCACCGATGAGGAATGGCTCCTGATGAAAAAACATCCGGAGATCGGGGCCAACATCATCAAGCCCCTGGCCTTCATGCAGCAGGAGATTTTCATCGTCCGCCACCACCACGAGCGCATGGACGGCAAAGGCTATCCCGACGGCCTTGGCGGCAATGACCTGAACCTGTTGACCAAGATCATCACCGTGGCTGACAGCTATGACGCCATGACCTCCAAACGCAGCTACAAGCAAAACCTGGAACTCAAGGATGCCATCGGTGAGCTGCGCCGCTGCGCCGGGAGCCAGTTTGACCCCGAGGTGGTGCGGGTCTTTGTCGAGGTTCTCGAAGACCAGATGAAAATGGGCGCAAGCTGACACCCTCTGTGCGTTACGAAACCATCAGGGATTGTTGAAATCACAAAAAGCCTTGATTACAGCAGGAAGCGAAAGCGACCGGCGACGGTTATTGCTTAGTGACTCTTTGATTTATTATCACGGACCTGTGTGTTTTTGAGGCTGCGACAAGACCATCAGGCATTGACTTGCCCGGCTGAATGCGTTACAAAACAAGGCATGAAAATTACCCCGGAAGAAGTACGATATGTCGCCACGCTGGCAAGGCTTTCGCTGTCTGAGACAGAGGTGGAAAAAACCACCCTCCAGCTGGACAGCATCCTGAGCTATGTGGAAAAGCTGGGCGAGCTGGACACCAGCTCCGTTCAACCCACGACCCATGCCCTGGCCATCCGCAATGCCTTTCGCGAAGACGAGGTCCGCCAATCCCTGCCCCAACAGGAAGCCTTGACCAACGGCCCGTTGCAGAACGGCGAGGCCTTCGTGGTGCCCAGGGTTATTTAGTATTGAGGAGTTGGTGCAAAATAAGTAGTTGCCTGCCGGTTTCGTTACGGACCTCCTTTCCGAGGTCCGTTTTTGTTGGCGCTCCCCCCACGCCAGCGGCAGATATCATCGAACATCAAGCGGTACGGTAAGATCATGGAACTTCACGCCTTAACCATTCATGCCTTGCAGGATCTCCTCGCCCAGGGAGAAATCTCCTCCCTGGAACTTACCCGTTCGGTGCTCGCCCGGATCGACGCGGTGGAGGACAAGGTCAACGCCTATATCACCCTGGACCGCAATGGCGCCCTCGCCCAGGCGGAAGCCGCTGACGAACAGCGCAAGCGCGGCGAAGGCGGCAGCCTCTGCGGCATTCCGCTCTCCATCAAGGATGTCCTCTGCACCAAGGGTTTGCGCACCACCGCAGGCTCCAAGATCCTCGAACCGTTCATCCCGCCCTACGACGCCACGGTAATCGAAAAGCTGCGGGGGGAGGGTGCGGTGATCCTCGGCAAGGTAAGCATGGATGAGTTCGCCATGGGCTCGGCCAACGAGAACTGCGCCTACGGGGTGCCGAAGAATCCCTGGAACCTCGCCCATGTCTGCGGCGGCTCCAGCGGCGGCTCGGCAGCCTCGGTGGCGGCGGACGAATGTATCGCCTCCCTGGGCTCGGACACCGGCGGCTCCATCCGCCAGCCCGCCTCGCACTGCGGGATCGTAGGGATCAAGCCCACCTATGGGCGAGTCTCCCGCTTCGGCCTGCTGGCCTATGCCTCGTCCCTGGATCAGGTCGGGCCGCTCACCAAGGATGTGCGCGACGCCGCCATCATGCTCAAAGCCATCAGCGGTTACGATCCGCGGGATTCCACCTCGGTCAACCAGCCGGTGCCGGATTACACCGCCTCCCTTGGCACGGATCTCAACGGCCTCACCATCGGTATCCCCAAGGAATACTTCGGCGAGGGTCTTGACCCGGAGGTGGAGCAGGCGGTGCGCAAAGGAATAGCCCTGCTTGCCGAGGCCGGGGCCAAGACCGTGGAAATCTCCCTGCCCCACACCGAATACGGGGTGGCATCCTACTACATCATCGCGCCGGCCGAGGCCAGCTCCAACCTGGCCCGCTACGACGGGGTGAGGTACGGTTTCCGCGACCACGACCAGCACGAACTGCTGGAGATGTACCGCCACAGCCGCTCCCAGGGGTTTGGCGAGGAGGTGAAACGGCGGATCATCATCGGCACCTACGCCCTTTCCTCCGGCTACTACGACGCTTATTACAAGAAGGCCTCCCAGGTCCGCACCCTGATCACCGAGGATTACGCCAAGGCCTTCAGCCAGTGCGACCTGCTGGTCTCCCCGGTCACACCCGCCCCGGCCTGGAAGATCGGGGCAAAAATCGACGACCCGCTTTCCGTCTATCTTTCCGATATCCTTACCATTTGCACCAACCTGGCCGGGTTGCCCGGCATGTCGGTGCCCTGCGGGATAAGCAGCAGCGGCTTGCCCATCGGCCTCCAGCTTCAGGCCTCGCATTTTGCCGAGGAAAAGATCTTCCGGGCCGCCTATGCCCTGGAACAGCAGCTCGACCTGGCAGGCAACAAGCCGAAATTATAGAAGAAATTTGCCACGAAAAACACGAAAGAACACGAAAAGAAGGCATAACTGCTCAGGCAGGTATTTTCCATAGCTCTGGGCCGTTACAAGAAAAAACAAAAACTTTCGTGCCTTTCGTGGTTTTCGTGGCGACATCCCTTATAAGGATTTTAGCCCATGAAACTCCCCGTTCGCGACAACATCGCAAGCCTCATCCCCTATCCGCCGGGCAAGCCCCTGGAGGAACTGGAGCGCGAGTACGGCATCACCGGCTCCATCAAGCTGGCCTCCAACGAAAATGCCCTGGGGCCCTCGCCCAAGGCGGTGGCCGCTGTTTCCGACAGCCTGAAGAACCTGCACCGCTACCCCGACGGCAGTTGCTATTACCTGGCCCAGGCGCTGGCCGAAAAGATCGGCGTCTCCCCCAATCAGCTGGTTTTTGGCAACGGCTCCAACGAGGTCATCCAGCTTTTGATCGCGGCCTTTCTCGCTCCGGGCGAAGAGGTGATCACCAGCCAGCCCACCTTTCTCGTCTACCAGAAGGCGGTCCAGGCCCAGGGCGGCGTCAACCAGGTGGTGCCGCTGGCGAACATGCACCACGACCTGGACGCAATCGCCGGGCAGATCACGAAAAAAACCCGGCTCATCTTTCTCGACAACCCCAACAACCCTTGCGGCACGGTGTTCAGCCACGAGGCCTTCAGCGCTTTCCTCGACAAGGTGCCGGACCAGGTGATCGTGGCTCTTGACGAAGCGTATGTGGATTTTGTCGAACCGGCCCTGCGGATCGACGCCAGGGATTATCTCAAGCACCGGGTGCCGGTGGTGGCCCTGCGCACCTTTTCCAAGGCCTATGGTCTGGCGGGCTTAAGGGTAGGCTACGGCCTGATGCATGCCGACATCGCCGACTACCTGCACCGGGTCCGGCAGCCGTTCAACGTCAATCTGCCCGCCCAGGCAGGCGCCTTGGCCGCCCTGGGTGATGACGAGCATTACGAGAAAACCATTGCCTTCACTCGGGAGGGCATCGCTTGGTTGAGCAGCGAGGTGGAAAAACTCGGCTGCCGGGCTTTTCCCTCCCAGACCAACTTTTTCCTCATCGATGTCAAGGCCGACGGCAAGAAGCTCTACGAAGCCCTGCTCCACCAGGGGGTCATCGTCCGGCCCATGAACGCCTACGGCTACCCGGCCTATATCCGCATCACCGTGGGGTTGCCCGCGGAAAACCAACGCTTCGTCAAAGCCCTGGCCACGGCGCTTAACGAGGTGGAGCGTGCTTGACCCCAAGGGGATCATCACCATCGACGGCCCTTCGGGCGCGGGCAAAAGCACGATCAGCAGGGGGTTGGCCGCGAAACTCCACTTCACCTACCTGGACACCGGCGCCATGTACCGGGCCGTGGGGCTGGCGCTGGAGCGTAAGGGGATTGATCTGGCCGACACTCCCGCGCTTGCCCAATGCCTGGCTCACATCGAGCTGACCCTTGTCCCCAACGGCGATGACGATGTGCGGGTGGTGCTTAATGGCGAGGATGTGTCCCAGGCCATCCGCACCCCGGAGATGGGCTTGGTCGCCTCGCGGGTTTCCGCCAACCCGCTGGTGCGGGAAAAGCTCACCGCCCTCCAGCGGCAGCTGGGGGAAAATGGGGGTATCGTCGCCGAGGGCCGCGACATGGGCACCGTGGTGTTTCCAAAGGCCGTCTGCAAATTTTTCCTCAACGCCTCGGCCGGGGAGCGGGCCCGCCGCCGCCAGAAGCAGCTGGCGGAAAAAGGGCAGAGTGTCGATTATCAGGAAATTCTGGACCAGATCAGCAAACGTGACTATGATGATTCCAGGCGTACGCTTGCCCCGCTCAAAGCCGCCGATGACGCCATTCTTGTCGATTCTTCCAGCATGACCCCGGAAGCGGTCATCGATTACATGCTGGAGTGCATCGCCAAGTCAGCCCCTTGAGTAAACGGCCAACAGGAGAGGAAGTCATGACCGACGAAACCAGATCCCTGAAACGCAGACACCTGGTGTACTATCTTGAGGTCTACGATGATGACGCCAACCAACTCCTGGGCCATCTCGTCGATCTGACCACCAGCGGCCTCAAGCTGGTGAGCAAGAAACGGATTCCAACCAACCGGACCTACCGGCTGCGGATGATGCTGCCCGAGGGATATTTTGCGCAAAAGGATCTCTATTTCGAGGCGCAGAGCATGTGGAGCTCCAACGACATCAACCCAGATTTTTACGACACCGGGTTTGCCGCGCCCAAGCTTGATGCAAAAACCCAGGACATCATCCGCGATCTGGTGAACCAGATAAGCTTCAACGACTAAAGAGAAACAGAAATGCATACGGTACTCGACTGCCGGGGTCTGGCCTGTCCGCAACCCGTGATCAGGACAAAGGAGTTGCTCGACTCCATGGCACAGGGCTCGGTGGAGGTGCTGGTCGACAACGAGGCAGCGCAAAGCAATCTAACCCGCTTCGGCAAAAGCCAGGGCTACGGGGTGGAAAGCCGCGCTTCCGGCGACACCCGCCACATCACGATCAGCAAGAACGGCTCGGCCCAGGATGCGACCGCTGCTCCGGCTCCGGAGGACTACCGCTGCGATCTGCCCGCCACCGGCCTGGTCATGGTAATCCCTGCCGAGACCATGGGCCGTGGCGACGATGCCCTGGGCGGGGTGCTGATGCGGGCCTACATCAAGACGATCAAGAACCTCAGCCCCCTGCCTGCGAAGATCTTCTTTTACAACACCGGGGTGAAAATCACCGCCACCGACTCCGATCTGATCGCGCCGCTTCGGGAGCTGGCCGCCCAGGGGGTGGAAATCTACTCCTGCGGCACCTGTCTGGATTTTCTGAACCTCAAGGACTCCCTGCTGGTGGGCCAGGTCACCAACATGTACGAGATCATGGACGCCATGGCCCAGGCCAACAAGGTGGTCAGCCCTTACTGAAAGGCGGTCCGCCCCCCTAATTATGCCCGATTCATCTCCCCCCATCTACCTCGACAACGCCGCCACCTCCTTTCCCAAGCCCTCGGAGGTGGCCGAGACCATGCACCGGCTGATCCAAGAGATTTCCCTCAGCCCCGGCCGCTCGGCGCATCGCTTTTCCCTGGCCGCCAGCCGGGTGATCTTTGAGGCCCGGGAGCTGGCCGCCGGTTTCTTCGGCTGCCCGGACTCCAGCCGGGTGGTGTTCACCAGCAATGTCACCGAAGCGCTCAACGTGGGCATCTTCGGCCTGCTTGCGCCCGGAGACCAGGTGCTGACCACGGGCATGGAACACAACTCCGTGATGCGCCCCCTGCGGTACCTGGAGAAAACCAGGGGGGTCGGTATTACGATTCTGCCCGCCAGCCCCACCGGCGGTATCGACCCGGACGATATCCCCAAGCACCTGAACGCCAAGACCCGGCTGATCATCATCAACCATGTCTCCAATGTGACCGGCGTTGTGGCCGATCTTGGAGCCATCGGCAAACGCAAGGGCAAGGCGCTGCTGATGGTGGACGCGGCCCAGTCCGCCGGGGTGTTCCCCTTGGAGATGGAGAATATGGGTATCGATTTTCTCGCCTTCACCGGGCACAAGAGCCTGTTCGGCCCCACCGGCACCGGCGGGTTTCTGCTCCGGCAAGGGCTCATGGCCCAGCCGCTGACCATGGGCGGCACGGGCAGCAACTCGGAACAGGAGGAGCAGCCGCAGCTGATGCCGGACTGCTATGAATCGGGAACGCCCAACACCCTTGGCATCGGCGGCTTGGCCGCGGGGTTGGCATTCATCAAAAAGACGGGCAGGGAAACGATCCGGGGCCACGAAGAGCACCTCACCGGCCTGTTGCTTGCGGGTTTGCGCCAGATCAAGGGAGTCACCGTGCATGGTCCGCTGACCGCCAACAACAGAGGCTCGGCGGTTTCCCTGACCATGGCAGGCAAAAGCGTGGCCGATCTCGCCTTTCTGCTCGACCGCCAATACGGAATCATGGCCAGGGCGGGGCTCCACTGCGCGCCCGCTGCCCACCGCAGCATTGGCACCTTTCCCCATGGCACCCTGCGGTTCTCCCCCGGCTTTTTCAACACCGAGGCCGAGATTCAGACCGTTCTCACCGCACTTGACACAATCAGCACAGAATCATAACCCCAAAACCAACCAACGCTTGTATGAAAAGATATCTCCAGGCATGTTCCCTTTTGATCCTGTTGCTCACGGCAATCGCCTGCGGCGACAGAACCCCCACGGAAAACAAGCAGGCGGCGTCATCCGGGTCCGGCCAGACCTCGGTCTTCCGCTCCCTTTCTCCGCAAGAAGCAAAATCCCTCATCGAAACCCGCAAGGATTTGGCGCTGGTGGATGTCCGCTCGCCGGAAGAGCTGTACGAGGGGTCCATTCCCGGCTCGCTGCTCATCCCCTTCTCCGAACCTGCCCAAGGCAGAAAGACCCTGCCCACCGGCAAGCCCCTCTTGCTGATCTGCGCCGTGGGCGGCCGCAGCTATGCGGTTGGCCAATATTTTTCCGGCAAGGGATACGGAGAGATCTACAATCTGGCCGGCGGCATCAGCGCCTGGAAAGCGGCGGGGTTGCATCTTCAACGATGATAAATCGGCCGGCCACCCGACGCCTGATGCATTCCAAGTTGCCTTCGCAGGAACATTCTTTCGATCCCTGCGGTTACCTCATCTCCCCGGGTTCTTTTTTCACCAGCATGATCGAACAGGGCATCTTTCTAACCAGTTCATCGTTGCTGCGATTGAAAAGAAGGTCTTCCAGATGCCCTTCTTCATGGGCAAGCATGACCAAAAGGTCAATTTTTTCTTCCCGGATGGTTTTAAGAATCTCCTCGGTGGGCTCTCCTGCCTGGACCAGTTCCTTTATGGCCATGCCTTTTGCCTTCTCGGAGCCGACAAGCTCTGACAGTTTTCTTTTGGCGTCCAAGAGGATATTTTCATACTCTTTTTCAAGCGACAATGTCCCCATGCTCCAGCCTTTGAGGCCAAAGGGGTTGTAAATACAATGAATAACATAGAGTTGCGCCTCATATTTCCGGGCCAGTGAAACCCCATGTTGAATGGCTTTCCTGGATGACTGGATCATTCTGCTCACAACAAGAATGCGTTTATATTCGTCCATAATCCCGCCTGGTTCGTTGAGTTCGTAGCGATTAAGATTTCCACGCCATCATTATGATTCCAGATCCTTTTTCATCCGGTCAAATTCATCCTTGCCGATTTCGCCCAAGGCATAACGCTTTTTGAGAAGATCCAGCGGCGTCTCCCCCTGGCCGGGGAACTCCTTCCTTCTGAGCCAGCCGCAAGCACAACGATTCCGGCAACAATCAGCGCAGAGAAACACCCTCCGCGCTGTTGAAACGTTCCTCAGCCCTCAGCCATTTTTTTTCCCTAGAACCAGTAAAACAATACCGCCCACCAGGGTAACAATCCCCACGACCGGCGGGAGCGGAAGCGTCTTTTGCTTCTCCGCCGTCATCTGGATAGGGCCGAGATCGACGACCTTCTCTTGTGTCGTATAGGTGATCCCTTGATAGGTAAGAGCCAGAATCCCAATGGCAATGAGCATGATGGCGAGCACCGTGTTTGTTTTCATTTCGCTCCTTTTTGTTGTCAACCGGGCGGAATAGAGAACCTCTCCCGCCAGTTACCTGCGGCGGCGGCCCTGGATGATATTGAGCAGCACGACAACAATGGCAATTACCAGCAGGAGATGAATGAACCCTCCCATTGTGTAGCTGCTGACCAGTCCCAGGGCCCAGAGAATTATCATTATCACAGCAATCGTCCACAACATATGCTGCTCCTTTATTTCGTCTGTTGGTAAATCCGGAGAGGAAAGAAGTGCGGCGGCGGACAGAAAGCCACAGTCATTTCCAGCAATTTGTTCCTACGGGAAACAGCTCCTGGCCTCAGCAGAGCCCGGTGAACATCGATTATCCTGACCATGCCGATCCACTTGCTTCCCGGAGCAACCCTCCGGGAAGCGCGATAGGAATTGGCGCAACCGGGCCGCTTTGCTGCCTGCCGAGGCGCCTGTTGTTTTTGATCGAGGCCGCGCTTAGCAGCCCTCAACAGCCTTTTTCTTCGGCTGCTTAACCAGCATGCTATTCTTGACCGAGGTCACCCCCTTGACGGTGCGTGCAACCCCGACCGCTTTGTTAATATCGGCCTGGGAATTGACAAAGCCGCTCAACTGCACCACGCCCTTGAACGTTTCCACGTTGATCTCGCTCGACTTCAACGAATCCTCCTGGAAAATTGCCGCCTTTACCTTGGTGGTAATAACGGAGTCGTCAATATACTCTCCGGTTCCCTCTTGCGTTGAAGTCGAAGCGCAACCCAGAAAAGAAGCCAGCAGAATAACGAGAAAAAAGCTCCCAAACAGATTGATCAGTTTCATGATGATTCTCCTTGTGGGTAATTTTATTCTTGGTTTTCCTCTGGCCTGAAAAGCTACTTCCGGCTCTGCCATAACATGGCCAAACCGATCCATACCCGTTTCCGCATTCTTTTCCCTCCTCTGCGCTGATTTCACGAACAAACACACGCCAAACATATAAAGAGTGTATCACAAAATACTTGCCCGATGGCACAGCATTTTTTGTTAGGCTAAGCCTGCAAGCTGCGGCAACAAAAAAGGGGAAGCCCTCGCGGACCTCCCCTTGCGACACCATTTTTTGCTGGGCAATTAAATAATGGGTTTCATGGCCCCCATGTAGGAGCGCAGCTCCGCGCCGATCTCCTCGACCCCGGTGTAGCGGATCGCCTCGTTGATCTGCACCAGCTCGATATTGCTCACCCCGTTGTCTTTTACGGAAAGCCCCTTGCCGATCACATCGGTGTCGATCTTCTTCATGAACTTGGTCAGCATGGGCACGGCGGCGTGGGCAAAGAGGTAGCAGCCGTACTCGGCGGTGTCGGAGATGACCACGTTCATCTCATAGAGCTTCTTGCGGGAGATGAGGTTGGCGATGAGCGGCACCTCGTGCAGCGACTCGTAATAGGCGGACTCCTCCTTGATCCCGGCGGAAACCATGGTGTCGAAGGCCAGCTCAACCCCGGCCTTGACCATGGCCACCATCAGGATGCCGTTGTCGAAGTACTCCTGCTCACTGATCTTCTTCTTGGTGGAGGTGGACTTCTCAAAAGCCGTCTTGCCGGTGGCAGCGCGCCATGTGAGGAGGTTCTTGTCGTTGTTGGCCCAATCCTCCATCATGGTCTTGGAAAAATGACCGCTCATGATATCGTCCATGTGCTTGGCAAAGAGCGGGGCCAGAATCTCCTTGAGGTCCTCGGCAAGATCAAAGGCCTTGATCTTGGCCGGATTGGAGAGCCGGTCCATCATGTTGGTGATGCCGCCGTGCTTCAACGCCTCGGTAATGGTCTCCCAGCCGTACTGGACGAGCTTGGAGGCATAGCCGCTCTCAATGCCCTTTTCGATCATCTTGTCGTAGCACAGCAGGGAGCCTGCCTGAAGCATGCCGCAGAGAATGGTCTGTTCGCCCATCAGGTCGGATTTGACCTCGGCGACAAAGGAGGACTCAAGCACGCCGGCCCGGTCGCCGCCGGTGCCGCAGGCGTACGCCTTGGCCTGTTCCCAGCCCTTGCCCTGGGGGTCGTTTTGGCGATGTACCGCGATCAGGGTGGGTACGCCGAAACCGCGCTTGTACTCCTCCCGCACCTCGGTGCCGGGAGACTTGGGCGCCACCATGATAACGGTGAGGTCCTTCCTTATCTGCATGCCCTCTTCCACGATGTTGAAGCCGTGGGAGTAGGAAAGGGTCGCGCCCTTCTTCATCAACGGCATGACCGCCTTGATCACGCTGGTGTGCTGCTTGTCCGGGGTGAGGTTAATGACCAGATCGGCCTTGGGGATCAATTTTTCGAAGGTACCAACGGTGAAACCGTTTTCCGTGGCGTTCTTAAAGGACTGGCGCTTGGTCTTGATCGCTTCCTCGCGCAGGGCGTAGGAGACATCCAGGCCGCTGTCACGGAGGTTGAGCCCCTGGTGCAGCCCCTGGGCGCCGCAACCGACGATGACGATCTTCTTGCCCTTGAGCGCCTTGACCCCGTTGAACTCGGAGGAATCCATGAAGCGGCATTGACCAAGCTCCTCAAGCTGCAAGCGCAGCGGCAGGCTGTTGAAGTAGTTCTTTCCCATTGTCTTCTCCTTATCGTATTGGAAATATGTTTTTTCTTGCTCTTTCGCCATCATAGCCCCATTTTCTGTTGCGTCAAGTGACTTGTTCGCGATATTGTGTTGCAATAAACGCAACAAACGGAGGTCTGCCCCATGGATATGGAGGAACTCAAGCTCTTTCGCCACCTGGCCGAATCCCTGCACTTTGGCCGCACCAGCCGCGCCTGCCACGTGACGCCCTCGGCGCTGACCCGCACCATCCAGCGCATCGAAGCGGAGGTGGGGGAGCGGCTTTTTGACCGGGACAACCGTTCGGTGCGGCTGACCCGGGCTGGCGAGGGACTGAAACAGTACGCGGAAGAGACCATCGAGCGCTGGAAGGAGTTGAAAAACAGCCTTGCCGACTCCGCCGCCCTGCACGGCGACATCTCCCTCTACTGCTCGGTCACTGCGGCCTACTCCATCCTGCCCGGTATCCTCGGCCGGTTCCGCAAGGGGTGCCCGGAGGTACACATCAAGCTCCAAACCGGCGACGCGGCCCAGGGATTGACCCGGCTGCGCAACAACGAGGTGGAGGTGATCATCGATGCCCTGCCGGATAAGCAGGCACACGGCTTGGAGTTCATGCAGATCACCGAAACGCCCCTGGTCTTCATCGCGCCGCTGAACTTCCCGGAAACCGTTATGTATGACGGCAAAGAGATCGACTGGCGCAAAACCCCGGTGATCATGGCCGAACAAGGGCTGGGGAGGGAGCGGCTGGACCGCTGGTTTGCCGCAAAAAAGATCCTGCCCAACATCTATGCCCAGGTGGCGGGCAACGAGGCGATCATCGCCATGGTCAGCCTGGGCTGCGGGGTTGGGGTGGTGCCCCGGCTGGTGCTGGAAAAAAGCCCTTTTCAGAGCCAGATCACGGTGCTCGACATCTCCCCTGGGCTGGCCCCGTTTTCCCTGGGGGTCTGCACCGTGAAGAAGAACCTGCGCAACCCCAAGATCCGGGCTTTCTGGGAGATCGCCGAGGCGCGGTGAGAGGGCCCGGACTCCGCAAAAAAGAGTCGCCCTTTTTCCGTTTTCCACGCACAAGGTGATATCTCGCTCAACACCACCATCCGGAACATCCGCCATGCTGACCAAAAACAACGTGATCCAGCTTTACAACGACGGCCTCGTCATCCGCTGGCGCCGGAAGAAACACCCCCAGCAGCTCAAGGGGGAGTATGATCCGGCGGGCTTCGAGGTCAACATCTACACCCAGCATCTGATCTCGGAACATGACCGGGACATGACCCTGCTGCACGAGCTTATCCACGCCCGGGACGACCGCAAGGGGCTGCCCAACAACCGCACCTGTTCCCCGAGGGTGGAACGGGAGGCCGAGGCAACCTTTCAGCGGCGGCCAGGGGTGCTGGCCCTGGTCAAGGATCTGTACGGAATCTAATCTGGAAGCACTGGGAGTAAGGCAAAAGGCGCGATTGCGGAAACCCGCCGTTGACGAAACCGATTGGCCGTGGTTTATAAAAAAATAGGGGCTGTCCTAGATAACTAGCCAATATTCTCTTTAACTAGTTGTTTTAGCATCTTTAATTGTTTGTCTGGTTTTTGGTTGTTAAATCGCCATTCACACTCTTTCAAATACAGGTGAAAATGATCCGTGGGAACGCCGTTGAATTTCCGCAAATGGCGCTTGGCTTGATTCCAAAAATTTTCAATACCGTTTATATGGTTTTTTCTATCAGCGAATAGCTCGCTGTGGTTGATTCGATAGTGCTTGAAGCATGAAATATCTAAGACATTATAGCTGGACAAGCAGTCTGTATAAACGACACTATCTGGCATTATACGTTCCTGCATTATGGGCATAAGAGTCGTGGCTTTGGCATTGGGTATGATCTTTGTGTAAACCTTGCCACCACGCTTCAACAGGCCAAAGACAGGAACTTTACCGGCAGCGCCTCGGCCTCTCTTGCCCTTGCGTCTGCCACCAAAATAACTTTCATCTACCTCGATCTCTCCTGAGAAGGGAGTCTCATCTTCAACGGCTTTGAAAATGAGTTCCCGAAGTCGATGAAAATAATACGAGGCGGTAGACTTATTAACCCCGACCAGAACCGCAGTTGTGCGTGCTGTTGTCCCAGCAACAAAGTGTTCGATCAGGCGGTCTTGTTTCGTTTTACTCAGTCTACTTTTTCTCATCCGGCCATCCTAAATAATTTTCATTATCTAGGACAGCCCCTTTTTTTATACCGCAGCCAGTGCACCGGCACAGCGCATAAGGTCACCCACCAGCAACTGGGAACGTCCGCGAAACTCCTTGGCTTGAAAGGCAGGCTGCCAGGAATCCTGCCACAGGAGGTCGGAAACCATCATTACCGCCGCCAGCTCAATCTTACGAAACGCCGCGACTTGCACCAGCGCGGAAAACTCCATGTCAACGGCAAGAATTCCCTCTGCGCCGTAACGGACAACCTTTTCCGTGGTTTCGCGGTACAGTCCATCGGTGGTCCAGATCGGCCCCTCCCGGAGTTCTTTGCCTGTGGCTGCAAAAAAATCCTTCAGCTCCTTGCGCAGCCGAGGTGAGGATTCGCTGCTGCCTTCAACAGGGTAATGGGCGGAGGTTCCCTCCTCGCTGATGCCCCAGGCGGGCAGCACCAGTTCGCCCACGCCAAGATCCGGCCGCAGCGAACCGCACCATCCGCCGACAATGATCCGTCGGGCTCCGAGAGCGATGAGCTTTTCCAGGCAGATCACCGCCATGGGCGCGCCCACTGCGGGACCTGCCCAGAACGCGGGAGGAGCTTGGGCAGAAAAGAGGTTGCTGTGAAACAAAAAATGCCGGGTCCACCCTTCCTGTCCAGAAATCCGCGCTGCCTGCCGGGCCTCGGAGGGATTCACCAGCAGTAACCCGCAGGCAGGGAGCTGCGGCTCATTCTTGCCGCGCGAGGGATGGACAACGACTTCACTCATGACAACAGACCCCAAAAAACAGAAAAAGGCCGCAGGGGAAACCCCTGCGGCCTTACACATCTAAAATATCGCGAAAAGCTTACTTCAACAGCGGATTCGCGAACAGCAGGATCAGGGAGATAACCAGACCGTAAATGGTCAGAGACTCGATCAGAGCCAGACCGATGATCATGGTTACGGTGATCTTGCCGGAAGCCTCGGGGTTACGAGCGATACCGGAGCAAGCGCCGCCGATACCTGCGCCCATGCCGATACCGCAACCGAGTGCGGCAACGCCAACGGACAGAGCGGCTGCAAGGCAGACCAGGGCGAGGTTCACAGCGGGAGCTGCAACGGTTGCAGCCTCAGCACCAGCCTCGGAAGCCATGGCAACGGTGGCCAGAGCCAAAACCATCAATACTGACAAAATTCCTGCTTTCTTCATCGTACTTCCTCCAAAAAATTTTTATGATTGGCCTTCTTCATTAGTTCACAAGGAACCGGATACACTTAATTAATGGGCATGCTCCATGGCGGCGGAAAAATACAGGATCGAGAGCAGCAGAAAAACCAGGGCCTGCACGATGGAAACAAACACGCCGAGACACAGAATCGGCAGCGGGGCAAAGTACGCGCCCGCCAGCATGAACAGGATGCCCAGCAGGGTCTCCTTGGCCATGATGTTACCGAAAAGACGGATGGAGAGAGAAAGAATACGGGCGAAATGACTG
>JBAZSA010000022.1:9831-22937 GCA_041662645.1 Desulfurivibrionaceae bacterium | reverse complement strand
GGGGGCATCGACTCGGTGATGATCTCAAACAGGGTGGTCTTGGCCACGGAGTTGAGACCGATGAAGGCGATCTTGTCGCCCTTGTGCACCGTGAGGCTGAAGTCGTTTAATACCGTGACCCCGTCGATCTCCTTGCCCAGCCCGGTAACCTCAAGGATGATGTCGCCGCAGGGCCGCTCGGGTTTGAAGACCACGAAGGGGTATTTGCGCGACGAGGCGGGCATGTCTTCGATGGTGAGCTTGTCCAGCAGCTTTTTGCGCGAGGTGGCCTGCTTGGCCTTGGAGGCGTTGGAGGAGAAGCGCTGGATGAAGTCGGTGAGTTCCTTGGCCTTGGCCGCTGTTTTTTTGTTTTCGTCCTGCTTTTGCTTCACAAAGAGCTGGCTGGCCTGGTACCAGAAATCGTAGTTGCCCACATACACCCGGATCTCGCCAAAATCGATGTCCGCGATATGGGTGCAGGCCTGGTTCAGGAAGTGCCGGTCATGGGAGACGATGATCACCGTGTTCTGGAAGCGGAATAAAAAATCCTCCAGCCAGGCGATGGATTTAAGATCAAGATGGTTGGTGGGTTCGTCCAGCAGCAGGATGTCCGGGTTGCCGAACAACGCTTGGGCGAGCAGCACCCGCACCTTGTCGCCGCCTTCCAGCTCCTTCATCTTCTTGTCGCGGAACTCCTCGGGGATGCCCAACCCCTTGAGCAGAACGGCGGCCTCGGATTCCACCTCGTAGCCGTTCATCTCGGCAAACTCCGCCTCGATATCCCCGGCCCGGATGCCGTCCGCCTCGGTAAGCTCCGCTTTGGCGTAGAGCGCCTCCCGTTCGTGCATCAGCTCGTAGAGCCGCTTGTGGCCCATGACCACGGTGTTGAACACGGTTTCCTCGTCAAAGGCGAAATGGTCCTGGCGCAGCATGGCGATCCGTTCCTTGGGGCCGGCCACGATCTCTCCCTTGTCCGCCTCTTTTTCCCCGGCCAGAATCTTAAGAAAGGTGGATTTACCGGAGCCGTTGGCGCCGATGAGCCCGTAGCAGTTGCCGGGGGTGAACTTGATGTTGACGTCCTTGAAGATAATCCGCTTCCCGTAGGAGAGGGCGATATTGACTGCGCTGATCATGATGGTTCCTTGGGTGCAATGACAGGGTGCGTTTCCGGCTCCCCGGCGGAGATGGGGGGCGCGGGTGATTGTAAGCCGCTCTATATACTGCAAATGGCGAAAAATAACAATGGCCGTTGCGGATAACGATACGGATATGGGTGTTTTTCTGCGATTGAGGCTGTGCACCCCTCCGCCCGAGCCCGTTTGCGGGGAGCCTGCCGGAGCAGCGGGCTCGGGGGCACCCAGGCGTATGGCTGCCTGTTGATTCCCCTTGACAGTCCCGAGAATTTTTTTGTATTATTTCGCGACGATCCAGCCTGGGGCAGGTGTTTTCTCAAGGGGCGCAGCGCCACTGCCAAAGCAGGCGACGGCTGGTGTCTATTCCCCGGAGCCTCCCAACGGGCTTGCCCCTGTTCCCCTCCTGCCGACTACGGACTCAGAGAGCGCAGTGACTACCTTGCCAACCACCCCCAAGCAGAAATGGCTTTTCCGCGGCGCCGCGCTGCTGCTCGCCGCCACTGTTGGCGGACTTGGTTTTTACATCTTTTGTTCGTACCAGGCGTTTTTCAACTCCGACGCCGCCATTGCCAATATCCTGGCGGAAGAGATCGTCCGGACCGGGGAGTTTTTTCCAAAAAACTGGTGGTACGTCAATGATGATCTCTGGGTGTTTTATAAGCATGTTTTGCTGATCCCCTGGGTTTTGGCCGGGGAAAACAGTTTTTTTGCCCATGGCGTTTCGGTTTCCCTGGTGGTCGGGGTCACCATGACGTTGCTGGTCTTGCTCCTCAGGGAGCTGGGGCTTTCCAAAACAGCGGCCTTGATGGGTTGTGTCATCATCGGGTTGGGGTATTCCCCCCTGTATCTGCGGGAGATTTACGGCGAGGCCGCCTACACCTGGTACTTCGCCTTTATCCTCTCCTTCCTTCTCCTTTGGCTCCGCGCCAATCGGCCGGATGCCGGAAGAGGTGCGAGATTCTCCCTGCTGGCCCTGTTGCTCGTCCTTTTCTATCTCTTGGTGCTTGAAAACCCGGTGCGGATTCTGATCTACTATATCGTGCCGTTTTTCTGCGCTTTTTTGCTGCTTGTCTACGCGGAGGAGGAGATTTTGCCCAGGGGCGAAAATTGTGGCTGGCAGGCCGCGCTCTTCCCGCAAATCATTCCCGCGGCCGCCATTGCCGGGGTATTCCTGCTGGGAGTTTTCTGCTACAAATGGTTGTTTGCCGGACTCCTCCATGCCGAAGGCGCCAATCATGCGCTGCTGGTGCCGCTCCAGAATCTGCCTTTCCATGTCGCCTATTCGGTTCTCGGGCTGTTGAGCTTTCTCGGCGTGGAGTGGCAGGGCCAGGTGGAGCTGGCCTCCTTGGATGGGGTGTTGTCGTTGCTGAGGCTGGGGCTCTACCCCCTGGCCCTGGTTCTTCCCGTCTACTATGCCACGAGGAATTTTTCCCGCCTGAACCGGCCGCAGCGGTATTTCGTGATGCTTTCGTATTTCGGTTTTGCCTTGATCTTCGGTTTGTACTCGGTGAGCACTCTGCACGAAAATGCCTATGCCGCCCGTAACAACATCCGGTACATCATCCCCTTTCTGATGATGGTCCTGCTCTGCCCGTTGGTGGTGTGGCGCTTTTTCCCTCAGCTTGCCAGGGTGATGCTGGTGGTGGCCTTTGTGCTCGCAATTGGCGGAACTTGGAAAAATATCTCCCCCGAGGGGTGGCAGGAAACAGCCACGGCCCGGACCGATCTGATCGCCGCCCTCAAGAGCCGCGGGCTTGTTTCCGGGTATGCCCCGTACTGGGATTCGCATGTCTACACCGTGCTGAGCAAGGGCGAGGTGCGCATCCGGCCTTTTGATATCGACATGCGGGGGATCGGCCTGTGTTTGTGGCTCTCAAGCGACCGGTGGTACGAAAAAGGCTATGCCGACGGCAAGGTTTTTGTTTTGGTTCCCAACGAAAAGCTCGGGAACTGGAAGGAAGGATGTGAAAATTTTTCCCTGCCCCAGCCAGCCGAATCCTTTGCGCAGGGGAATTTCACGGTGTTTGTCTTTGCCGAAAATCCCGTACCTGGGATGGCAGAGAAAGGGCGTGCCTGTAGGGATGGAGACGAGCAATGACCGTGGTTTTTGTTGAAAGCGCGGCAATAGTCAACGATAAAAGGGGGCTCCCGTGTCCAAGCCGGTAAAGATCAGCGTGGTGTCTCCTGTGTACGGATGCAGGGAGTGTCTGGGTGCGCTCTGTGAAAGGGTCGCCGCAACGCTTGCGCCCATCACCGATGATTTTGAGATCATTCTGGTTAACGATGCCTGTCCCCAAGGCTCCTGGGAGTCCATCCAGGCGCTTGCCCGCCAGGAGCCCAGGGTCAAGGGGATCAACCTCTCCCGCAATTTCGGCCAGCACTACGCGATCACCGCCGGGCTCGACCATGCCCAGGGCGACTGGGTGGTGGTGATGGACTGCGATCTGCAGGACAAGCCCGAGGAGATCGGTAAACTCTACGCCAAGGCCATGGAGGGCTACGACATCGTTTTCGGGCAGAGGGTGGAGCGGCAGGACAGCTTTCTCAAGAAGCTCGCCTCCCGGATGTTTTACGGGGTGCTGGAATATTTCACCGACACGGAGCACGACAGCACCATCGCCAACTTCGGCATTTTTTCGCACCAGGTGATCGCCACCGTCAACCGCTACCGGGAGCAGAACCGCTCTTTCCCCCTGTTTGTGAAAATAGCCGGCTTCAAAAGAACCCAGATCCCGGTGCAGCACGATGACCGGTTGTACGGCAAATCGTCCTACAACCTTGCCAAGCTGGTCAACCTTGCCATCGACTCCATTGTGGCCCACTCCAACAAGCCGCTGCGGCTTTTCATCCAGTTTGGCTTCTTCATTGCCCTGGGCAGCATGGCGTATGCCTTCTGGCTGTTTTTGCGTTATTTCCTGTACGGCAACATCGCCGAGGGCTGGACCAGCCTGATGGTCTCGATGTTTTTCATGTTCGGGCTGCTTTTTGGCATCCTGGGGATTCTGGGGTTGTACATCGGCAAGATCTTTGACGAGGTCAAGGGAAGGCCGCTCTACATCATCCAGGAATCCATCAATGTCGAGCCTAAGCCATGAAAAAGATCGCCATTCTCCAGTCCAACTATATCCCCTGGAAGGGGTATTTCGATATCATCCGCAGCGTTGACGAGTTCGTGCTCTACGATGACATGCAGTACACCAAGAACGACTGGCGCAACCGCAACAAGATCAAGACCAGAAACGGCCTGGAATGGCTCACTATTCCCGTGCGGGTGGAATCGCTGCACCAGACGATCCGGGAAACCAAAATCGTCAACCCGCTCTGGCACAAGCAGCACTGGAAAACCATTGCCCAGAACTACGCCAAGGCCGCGCATTTCAAGGAGTACAAGGATTTTTTCGAGGAGCTGTACCTGGGCGCCACAGAGGAGTTCTTGAGCGAGATCAACCGGAAATTCCTGCAGGCCATCAACGGGCTGCTGGGCATCACCACCATCATCCGCTGTTCCAGCGAATTCACCCTGGCGCCGGGCAAGAGCGAACGGCTCCTTGAACTCTGCCAGAAACTGGGGGGTACCACCTACCTGAGCGGGCCCGCGGCCAGCGATTATCTCAATGTCCCGATCTTCACCGCCGCAGGGATAGAGGTCGAATGGATGGACTACAGCGGCTACCCGGAATACACCCAGCTCTTTGGGCCCTTTGAGCACGGAGTGAGCATTGTGGACCTGCTGTTCAACGAAGGCAAGAACGCCATCAATTTTATGAAACGGATAGAGCGATGATCCCCTTCAACAAACCCCCGCACACCGGCAACGAAGAGCAGTACGTTCTCGAGGCGATGAAGAGCCCGCAAATCTCCGGCGACGGGGAATTCGGCAAGCGCTGCCAGCGCTGGTTCGAAGAGCAGCTCGGCTGCCGGAAAACCCTGCTCACCCCCTCCTGCACCCATGCCCTGGAGATGGCCGCGATCCTCATCGGCATCCAGCCAGGGGATGAGGTGATCATGCCGAGCTACACCTTTGTCAGTACGGCCAACGCCTTTGCCCTGCGCGGGGCCCGCATCGTTTTCGTGGACATCCGTCCCGACACGATGAACATCGACGAAACCCGGATCGAAGCGGCGATCACCCCGCAGACCAAGGCCATCGTGCCGGTGCATTATGCCGGGGTGGGCTGCGAGATGGATGTGATCATGACCCTGGCCGAGAAATACGGTCTGTTTGTCATCGAGGATGCGGCCCAGGGCATGATGAGCCGCTACAAGGGCAGGCCGCTCGGCACCATCGGTCATCTCGGCACCTACAGCTTCCATGAAACCAAGAACTACACCAGCGGCGGCGAGGGCGGGCTGCTGATCATCAACGATGGGCGGTTTGCCGAGCGGGCCGAGATCATCCGCGAGAAAGGGACCAACCGCAGCCAGTTCTTCCGCGGCATGGTGGACAAGTACAGCTGGGTGGATATCGGCAGCAGCTACCTGCCCTCCGAGCTGCAGGCCGCCTATCTTTGGGGTCAGCTGGAGAAGGCCGAGGATATCAACGCAAACCGGCTCGCAAGTTGGCTGGCCTACCGCGACAAGCTCGCCCCCCTTGCCAGCGCAGGCATCATCGAACTCCCGGTGATTCCGGAAACCTGCCAGCACAATGCGCACATGTTCTATCTCAAGGTCAAGGATCTGGAGGAGCGCACCGCGCTGCTGGCATATTTCAAGCAGTATGTCATCTGGGCGGTGTTCCACTACGTGCCGCTGCACAGCGCTCCGGCCGGCCTGAAATACGGGCGTTTTTCCGGACGGGATATCCATACCACCAGCCAGAGCGAACGGCTGATCCGTCTGCCGCTGTATTATGGTATTACCGGGGAAGAGATTGACACGGTTTGCGAGAAAATCACGGAATGGAGCGGGAAAAATTGATGGCACATCTGTATATCTTCGGCACCATACTCTTTACGGTTTACGGCCAGCTGATCATCAAGTGGCGGATACCGTTTCACGGGAGCCTGCCCGGTGAGCTGCTCCCCAAACTCATCTTTCTGCTCAAGCTGTTTTTCGATCCCTTCATCATGAGCGGCTTTGTCGCGGCCTTTTTGGCCTCGCTCTGCTGGATGGCGGCCATGACCGCCTTTGATCTCAGCTATGCCTATCCTTTCATGGGCCTCAACTTTGTCCTGGTGTTTTTGGCCTCCGCTATTCTGCTCAACGAACAGGTCACCCTGTACAAGGTGGCCGGCCTGACCCTTATCGTGCTGGGGATTGTCATCTCAAGCAGGGGTTGAAATCAGCCCTGCGCCCCACCGAGCCTCTCCCTCGCGGTTTTCCGAAATCCCCGGTTACAGAGCCGGTTCCCGGTTGTAGATGTCGGGCCGGAACTGGATAATGCCCTCATTGTCAACCCAGGCGGTCATATAGACGATATGAACCGGAATGGGCGAGGGGATGGCCACGCTCTGCGTCTTTTCGCGGGCAATTGCCTCAGCCAGGGCATCCGGGGAGCCGAGAGGGGTGCCTTGCAAGAGATAAACGGCCAGATCCAGAGGCTTTGCGATCCGGATGCAGCCTGAGCTGAAGGTGCGGGAGTCCTTCTGGAACAGCTCGCGGGACGGGGTGTCGTGCAGGTAGACATCGTAGGGATTGGGAAAAAGGAACTTAACCCGGCCAAGGGCATTGTTTGGTCCGGGGTCCTGGCGCAGCCGGTAAGGAAAGTGCGCTTGGGAAAGGTTTGCCCAGTCAACGATGGCAGGGGAAATCTCCGTGCTGGACTTTCCGCCCTGGAAGACCCGGAGATGCAACTGGCTGAGGTAGCCCGGATTTTTTTTGATCTTGGGGAGAAGATCCTTGGTCGCGATGCTGTGCGGCACCCCCCAGCTCGGGTTGAGCACCAGGGAAGAGATAAGCCCATTGAACACCGGGGTTTGCCGGTAGGTCTTGCCGACAATCACGGGCATGGAGAGCACGGGTTTGCCCTCCTCGAACAGCTTGAGGGTGAAGTCGGCGATGTTCACCAGGATATGGCGGTTTTCCAGAACAACCGGCAGGGGCTGGCAGCGTTCCAGGCTTGCGGTGAGTTGCCGGATGCGCTCGGTGATGGGGACGTTGAGTTCGGTCAGGGTTTTGGCCCCAACCACCCCATCGGCGGTGAGCCCATGGCGGGTCTGGAACCTCTGTACCGCCTCCTTGAGCGTGGGGTCAAAAAGATCTTCCTGGACCGCTTGCGCAGTCAGGTCGCCGCTGGCGGCAAGACGTTTCCGCAGTAAGGGAATGCGCTCGTTCTGGTCTTCTTCCTTCAGGGACGGGCCGGGAGGAACCTGGGGCCAGCCGCCCTGAGCGGCAAGTTGCCGGTATTGGGTAAGGGCCTTCTCCAGCGCGGGCAGCACACAGAGCTCTCCCCTTGCCGGGGTGGCGGCTCCGGATGGTGCCGCCATTGCAGAAGCCGGAAGCAGGGCCACGATCAGGGCGCAGCAGAAAAAGCGGCAGAATTTCATGGCAAGGGACATGGGGGCGGATGCTTTTTTCGGATGGGCTACCAAGTGCGGAATGCTCCTGAATCGATATGGACGAAGTCGTTGCTGGGGTAATAGCCGACGCCGCCGATGCGGAGCGAGAGAGCGGTGCGCTGGAGGGTCGAGAGGGCGGTGCCAGGAATGCGGATGTCGATGGCGCGTCCTTCCAGGTGCAGGCTGTGTTTTGCCACCTTGTGGCCCAGGCTGAGGAGATGTTCGTTGTATTTCGGCGAGCGGAAGCCGGAGATAATATGGATCTCGTTGTTGCAGCCCAGCCGGGTGTTCACCAGATCAAGAAAATCCAGGGTCTGGAGGTCAATGGGGTGCTGCTCGTTTGTATAGTGGCAGCGCAACAGCCAATTCAGCTCCTTGATGGCCTGGGCATTGTACTGTCCATCCGGGTCGCGATAGGTGGTGTTGATTTTTTCGCCGGTATGGATGTTGTACAGATTCAGCCGGCCTGATGGCTGTCTTTCCGTGGAAAAATTGGCCTGTGCCTTTCCGGGGTGGAAAAAGGCAAGGGTAGTCAGCAGCGAGGCTTTGAGGAAAGAGCGTCTGCTGGAGGGAAGGCGCATGGGAAATCCTCCTGGTTTGTTGCATGGCGAAAGGCCAGGGTGTTCGTTTGCTGAGGGGTGAGGCAATAAATCAGTATCTAATTTTGTATATTACCCTTATTTGCCTGGAATTGCCCATTTTTTTAGCAGACCACGAATCGGGGAGCGGGATGCGGCTTGCTCGCGCGTTAAAACTTAACCGACGCACTGATGGCGCCGAAATCGTCCCGGCCCTCTTGGTCCCGGAACTCCCGGCTGCGCAGAACGTGGGTGTAGCTGAGACGGATACCCGGCCAATCCAGGACAAGGCCAAACTGCAGGTCGCCGACCAGGGGATACTTATCCACGCTGCGGCTGTCACGGAAGGTGTTGCCGTCGAGAAAGATATTACGCGCCACGGCCCGTCCGTCAATGCCGGCGAAAAGATACCAGCCGAAATTGGTTCCCGGGGCAAAGTCTGCCGCGCCCGGCAACCCGGGCTGGATGCGCGGCGGCCCGTAGTCGTTGGGCAGGTCTCGGCCATAACGCATGGTCACACCCGCATTGGCATAGGTGAACACGTTGCCCAGCGCCCCCCCTGCGTGGGGAGTGAAATCCAGCGTGGCTCCGGACAGGGTTGAGGTGGAGAGCCCCCGCCAGCTGCGCTGGTAGGTCGCGACCACCCCTGGCTCATTTTCCAGCTGGGTATCCCAGCCTTGCGGCCTATCCGAACCGATGACCTTGTGGACAAATTTTTGGCTCTGCTCCGCCAGGGAGGCCGGACCCACCATGCCGACGCTCAGGGCACACTGATCGAGTTGCCGTCCTGTTTCCACACCCAGTCCGATCGTTCCATACAACCAACCGGCATAGGGGCGCTCCTGCAAGGACGGATTCGCTACGGTGATATCGTTGGGCGTGAACATGCTCTGGCCAAGGGCATAACCATGGCGAACCGTGCCTTGTTTAGGGAACCACGGCACGCGGCGGGCCAGTTTCGTAGCCCACGCTGGTTCCGCCACCTCCCGGTCCGGAACCCAGATCAACCTTACGCCGTTGGTGTAGTGGCGATCGAGATTATAAAACAGGTCGTTCTCCAGAACAAAGCTCAGCGTTCCGGCACGCGGCGCTTCCTCGGCCCACACCGTGAATGGGGCGATAATCACCCAAAACAGCAGAAATGCCGCCGCGGCGAATCGATTCATGCCATCACCGCCAGTGTTTTGCGAAAGCGGGCCAGGGAAAAGGCGAACAAGATCGCTCCGATCAGGGAGAGGCTGATGAATTGCGGCCACACCACATCCAACCCCGCGCCCCGGTAAAGAATCGCCTGGGCCAGAGAGACAAAATGGGTGGTCGGCGCTATCTGCATTATAACTTGAATAAAATCAGGCATGCTTTCGCGCGGGGTGACCCCGCCGGAGAGCATCTCCAGCGGCATCAGGATAAGCATTAACAGCAGCCCGAACTGCGGCATCGAGCGCGCGATGGTGCCCATGAAAATGCCCATGGAGGTCGTGGCGAACAGATGCAGCGCTGCGCCGGCCAAAAACAGCACGAGCGAACCTTCAATGGGCACCGACAAAAGCCCCTGCACCACGAACACCAGGGAGAAAGCGCAGGCAACAAGCACCACCAGCCCCATGGCCCAGACCTTGCTCGTCATGATCTCAAAAGGCGTCACCGGCATGACCAGCAGATGTTCGATGGTGCCGTGCTCCCGTTCACGGATCAGCGCTGCGCCGGTAAGCACGATGGACAGCATGGTGACGTTGTTGATGACTTCCATCACCGCCCCGAACCATGCCTGGGTCAGGGAAGGGTTGAAGCGCGCCCTCAGGGCGAGATCCACCGGTGGCGCTGCAATCCCTCGATAACGCTGGACAAATTCGGTCACCTCGCTGGTGATCATGGTCTGGATATAGCCGCTGCCGGTAAAGGCTTGGCTCATGCGGGTCGCATCGACATTGAGCTGGATCGTTGGTTGCCGCCCGGCCAGCAGATCACGCTGAAACTCCGGGGGGATGTTGAGGGCAAAGGTATCGAGGCCACCATCCATCCTGGCATCCATCTCGGCTTGGGTAATCATCACCGGCGCGAGAAAATGGGGGGGATAAAAGGCGTCAACGATGCGCGCCGACAGCGGCGACCGGTCTTCGTCAACGATGGAGATCGGCGCCTTATTGAGGGTTTCCGGCATTGCCGTGGCAGCCGAGTAGATCGCAGCCGTGAAGGCAAAGAGGATCAACCCCAGCATGATCGGGTCACGGGCCAGGCTGCGCAATTCCTTGATGCCCAATTGTCGAATGGTGTTGATCCGCATGTTCAGGTCTCCTGTTTTCGCAACAACAGCACGCATAGCCCCGTCAACAAAGGAACGGCCAGGATGAGCGGCATGAACGATGCCTGTAGGTCCGCAAAACCAAGTCCCTTGGAAAATGTCCCGCGGGCAATGATCAGGAAATAGGTGGTGGGGTAGATGTTACCGATCATCCTGCCCATCCCTTCCAGAGAGGAGACCGGGTCGGTCATGCCGGAGAACTGCACGGCGGGCAGGATGGTGAGCACGGCCGTGCCGAAGATGGCGGCAATCTGGCTGCGCACAAAGGTGGAGAACAGCAACCCCATGGCGGTGGCGGAAATCACATACAGCAGCGCCGCCGTCGATAAGGCAAGAAAGCTCCCCTTCATCGGCACGCTGAAAATGGTCACCGCAAGCAAGGCCATGAGCAAAAAATTTATCATTGCCAGCCCGATGTAGGGCAGTTGCTTGCCGAGCAAAAACTCAAGCCGGGTAACGGGCGTGACATAGAGGTTGACGATGGAGCCAAGCTCTTTCTCCCGCACCACGCTGAGCGCGGTGAGCATCGCCGGAATCATCATCAGCAGCAGCGGAATCACCGCCGGCACCATCGCCACCAGACTTTTGACATCGGGATTGTAGCGAAACCGGGTTTCGATGTTGATCAGACCTGCGGAGCGGGCATGGCCAAGCCTGCGCGTGGCCATGCCCGCCAGCCAGTGGGCATGCATGCCGCGCACATAGCCCTGAATGGTTTCGGCCCGCTGCGGCATGGCGCCGTCGATCCAGGCCCCGATCTCCACCGGGGCGCCGCGTCGCAGATCACGGGCAAAGCCCGGGGTATTTCAAGGGCCAGGCTGATCTCGCCGGCCCGCATGCGCCGGTCGAGATCAGCGTAATCGACAATTGGCGCATGCTCGATGAAATAATTCGAACCGGCAAGATTGAGCGCATAATCCCGGCTGGTCGAGGTCTGGTCGCGATCAAGCACGGCGAAGGGCAGGTCCTCCACATCCATGGTGATGCCGTACCCCATGATCAGCATCAGAATGACGCTGCCAAGCAGCGCCAGGGTGGCCCGGATCGGATCCCGGCGCAGTTCCATTGCTTCGCGCCGGCTGTAGCTGAACAGGCGGCGAAGGCTGAAGCCGGGTTTTTTGCCAAAAATGGCTGTGGTGTGGTGTGGTGGCGGTGCGGAAGAGCCCGCCGTCGCGGCTGCCGGCATCTCAGGTTTCTTGCCCTCGGGAACAACGTCTTCCAGATAGCCGATAAAGGCCTCTTCCAGTGTTGTTGCCCCGCGTTTTTGCATGATCGCGGCGGGCGTATCGCTGACCAGCACCAGGCCTGCGTGCATCAGCGAGATGCGGTCGCAGCGCTCGGCCTCGTTCATGAAATGGGTGGAGATGAAGATGGTGACCCGGTCGCGGCGGGCGAGGTCGATCAAGATCTGCCAGAAATCATCGCGGGCAATCGGGTCAACCCCGGAGGTGGGTTCATCGAGGATCAGCATCTCCGGACGATGGATCATCGCCACCGCCAGGGAGAGCCGCTGGCGTTGCCCCAGGGGAAGGCTGTTGGGCAGCGCGGCCATGACCCCGCTCAGGCCGAAATAGTTGGCCATCTCATTGACGCGTTCGGGAATCTGGCTGGCGGGAACGCTGAAGAGCCGGGCATGCAAGGTCAGGTTTTGCTCCACGGTCAGCTCGGAATAGAGCGAGAAGGACTGGGTCATGTACCCGACCCGCCGCCGGGTATCAATATCCTTGGGGTTTACCGGCTGGCCGAAGAGCCAGGCCTCTCCCGCGCTGGCCGTCAGCAACCCGGTCAGCATCTTCATGGTCGTTGTCTTGCCGCAGCCGTTGGAGCCGATAAAGCCGAAGATCTCGCCGCGGGCGATGCGGAAACTCACCCGGTCCACTGCGGTGAAGTCGCCGAAACGCATGGTCAGATCCTTTGCCTCAATCGCTATCTCGTCATCACCGGCTGCGCGGGGCGGAATCCGCACCGGTTGGTGGCCAGCGCGTTTTTCTTCCGGCAGCAGGGCAATGAAGGCGGACTCCAGGGTATTGCTGGCGGTGCGATCCAGCAGTTGCCGGGGAGTGCCACAAGTCAGCACCCGCCCGGCATCCATGGCCACCAGCCAGTCGAAACGGGCGGCCTCTTCCATGTAGGCGGTGGCCACCAGGACGCTCATGCCGGGTTGCCCGGCGCGGATACGTCCGATCAGCTCCCAGAACTGCCTGCGCGAGAGCGGATCAACCCCTGTGGTGGGTTCATCGAGGATCAACAGGTCGGGGTCGTGGATGAGCGCGCAGCAGAGGCCGAGTTTTTGCTTCATGCCGCCGGAAAGCTTGCCGGCCGGGCGATCCCGGAAAGGAGACAGGCCGGTGCTTGCGAGCAGGTCGTCGATGCGGCGGTGCCGTTCGCCGCTGTCCTGGGCGAACAAGCGGCCGAAGAAATCGATATTTTCGAATACCGACAGCGTGGCGTAGAGATTTTTGCCCAACCCTTGGGGCATGTAGGCAATGCGCGGACAGACGACTTTCCGGTGGCGGGCCTCGCCCATGTCGCCGGCCAGCACCATTATCCGGCCGGTCTGAATGGCGCGGGCTCCTGCAATCAGCGAGAAGCGGCTGGATTTGCCGACCCCGTCCGG
>JBAZSA010000022.1:0-9821 GCA_041662645.1 Desulfurivibrionaceae bacterium | reverse complement strand
TTTGCCCTGCCGGCAGATCAAGGGTGACCCCGTCCAGGGCAAGCGTTGTGCCGTAGCGTAGGCTGACATCGGTTAAACTTGCGACCGGCGCGATTCCTGCCGCAACAGAGGAAGGAGTCGCCTGGCCGTCGGTCATTGCGGCAGCCTCACCTGGAGAGTGGCTGGCCACGCAAGCCGCGGATCGATTCGCACATAGGCCATGCCCGGCAACCCGGTCTTGACAGTATGGATATGTTTTTTAAGCAGCTCCGGAGCGATTTGCGCCTTGACCCGGAACATCAGCTTCTGCCGCTCGCTGGCGGTTTCCACGGTCTTGGGGGTGAATTGGGCCACGTCGGCGACAAAGGAAACCGTGGCCGGGATGACGTATTCCGGCGCGGCGTCGAGCACCAATCGCACCTCTGAGCCGATGGCGACCCGGCCTGCGGCAACGGTGGGGAGGAAAAAGGTCATGTACACATCGCTCAGGTCGAGCAGATTGAGCACCTTGCCTCCACCGGCAACCACCTCGCCGGGCTGGGCGATGCGGTATTGCACGCGGCCGTCACGGGTCGCCTTCAAGGCGCTGTCGTCGATGTCTGCCTGGAGCCGCTCAATCGTGGCTTGAGTCGCCTCGACAACCGAGCGCGCTTCAATCTCCTGGGATTTGGCCGTGGCAATCGCGGCATCCGTCGACGCGATCTGGGCTTTTGCCGCCCGGATCGCCGCTTGGCTGCTCAGGGCCTGGGCGCGATCATCGTCGAGTTCCTGGGTGGAGACGGCCCCCATGCCAGCAAGGGGCTCCGAGCGTGACAACCGCTTTTGGGCTGCGGCAAATTCCGCCTCGCGCTGCGTGAGCAACGCCAGGGCGGCGGCTTTCTCGCTCTGGCGTTGCGCCACTTGGTTGTGCACGGTCGCCACCCCGCTTTCCGCCTTGCGCAGATACGCTTGGGCCTCGCGGCGCTGGGCCTCGAGCACCCCGGTATCCATGCGCGCAACAATCTGCCCGGCAGTGACGAAGTCCCCTTCGTTTACGAGAATATCCTTGATGCGTCCCGCCGTCTTTGCGGCGATGTCGATCTCAACCGCCTCGATGCGGCCGTTGCCGCTGGCAAGGCCGTTGTCCCGGCCCCTGCCGGCAAACAACCGCCAGCCGACGCCCACCAGAACAGCCAGAACCAGCAGCCCGGCAATCCCGGCCAACCATTTTTTCTGTTGCCCTGCCATAACAATGCTCCTTTCTTGCCTTGGGAGGAACAACCCATCAGCGGTACCTGGACAACAGCGAACCATGGAGCTTATGGAGCGGGCGCGATCTCTCCTCCGCCACCCAGCACTTTATACAATGTTACCATATTCAGCAGCCGCGTCAAACGGGTGGCGATCAGTCCTTGCTGCGCGCCATAGAGCGATCGCTGGGAATCGAGCACGGCCAGATAGCTGTCCACCCCTTTTTCGTAGCGGGCTTGGGAGAGCCGGTGACTCGTGGCCGTGGCATCGGTGAGCGATTGTTGCGCCGCCAGCTGTTCGTCGATGGTTCCCCGCTGGGCAAGGGCGTCGGCTACTTCCCTAAAGGCGGTCTGAATCGTCTTTTCGTACTGGGCAACGGCGATATCCCTATCCACCTCCGCCACCCTCAAGCTGGCCCACCGTGAGCCTGCATCAAAGATCGGCAGCACGATTTTCGGGGCAAAGGCCCAGGCGCCCGAGCCGGAGGTAAAGAGGGTGGAAAGCTCATCGCTGCCCACGCCGACGGAGCCGGTCAGGGTAATCCGCGGGAAGAAGGCGGCCCGGGCCGCGCCGATGTTGGCGTTGAACCCCTTGAGCTGGTTTTCGGCCGCCATAACATCGGGACGACGGAGCAGCACCTCGGAAGGCATGCCGGGCGCGATATCCTGCACAGCGGTGAGGTTTTGGGAAAGCGCCCGCGGGAGTAACTCCGCCGGAACCGTGGAGCCGACCACCAGATTGAGCGCGTTTTCGTCCTGGGCCACCAAGGTGGTGTAGCGGGCGATATCCACCCGCGCCGCATCCAGCCGGGTTTGCGCCTGCCGCAGATCCAGCTCGGAGGCGGCCCCCACCTCAAAGCGCCGCGCAATCAGTTGCTGGGTGGACTGCTGGGCCGTGAGAGTCTGCTGGGCCAGGTGCAGCCGCTCGCGGTCCGCGGCGAGATTCAGGTAGTTGACAGCCACCTCGGCCACCAGGCTGATTTGCACCGTGCGGCGCGCCTGCTCGGTGGCAAGATACTCTTCCAACGCCTGATCCTTCAGACTTTGCACCCGGCCGAACAGGTCGAGCTCATAGGCGCTGACCCCGAGGCCAACGCTGTACTGCTTGACGGTTTCCGCCTGGCCGGTGGACGAAAGGGTCTCCGGGATGCGCTGCTTGCTGCCAGCGCCGGTGGCGTCGATCTGCGGCAGCAGCTCGGCCCGTTGGATCCGGTATTGGGCCCGCGACCGCTCGATGTTGAGGGCGGCGATGCGCAGGTCGCGGTTATTGGCGAGGGCCAGGGCGATTAGCTTCTGCAGCTGCTCATCGGCAAAGAACTCCTGCCAGGGAATATCGGCCACCGCCTTGGAGGCCTGGCTATCCTTTTGCTCTTGATACGCCGGGCCGCTTGGCCATCCGGCGGGCACCGGCGCTTCCGGCCTGGCATACCTGGGGGCCATGGTGCAGCCGCCCAGGCAAAGCAAGGCGGCCAAAGGCAGACACAGGGCTGTGCTCTTTGTTTTCATTTCAATGCACCTCCGGAACGTTGGGCTCAGCCGGGGATTGTGTTGTCGGCTGCTTCTTGGCAAAGCGCCGGGAAACCAGGACAAAGAAAAACGGGATGAAGATCAAGTCGATGAAGGTGGCCGAGAGCAATCCGCCGGTGACGGCGGTGCCAATGGCGTTCTGCGCCCCGGCGCCCGCCCCGCGGGTCAAGGCCAGCGGCAGGGTGCCGAAGAAGAAGGCCAGCGAGGTCATAATAACGGGGCGGAGCCGTATCTTCACCGCGGACAATGTGGCCTCAACCAGTTCATGGCCCTGGCGCATCTGCTCCTTGATGAACTGGATGATCAGGATGGCGTTCTTGGTGGAAAGCCCCACCGTGGTCAAGAGGCCGATCTGGAGATAGACATCGTTGGGCAGGCCCCGCATGGTGACCGCCGTAACCGCTCCCACCAGCCCCAGGGGAAGCATCAGCAGATTGACAAAGGGGATGGCCCAGCTCTCGTAGAGCGCCGCCACACTGAGGAAGACGACCAGAAGCGAGATGGCATAGAGGGCAGGCGCTTGTTTGCCCGCCTGTTTTTCCTCGTAGGAAAGGCCGCTCCACTCGTAACCGAAACCGGGTGGCAGTTTGGATGCCATCCTCTGCATTTCGGCCATTGCCTCGCCGGTGCTGATGCCAGGGGCCGCCTGCCCCATGATCTGCACGGAGGGAATGCCGTTATACCGCTCCAGCCTGGGCGAGCCGTACTGCCAGCGGGCGGTGGCAAAGGCCGAGAAAGGCACCATTTCGCCCTTGGCGTTGCGGACATGCCAGCGGTTGATATCCTCGGGCAGCATCCGGTATTTGGCCTCGGATTGGAGATAGACCTTCTTGACCCGGCCGTTCTGGATGAAGTCGTTGACGTAGGAACTGCTCCATGCCGTCGAAAGAATCTCGTTGATGCTTGCCGGAGCGATTCCCAAGGCGCCGGCCCGCACATCATCGATGTCGAGTTTGAATTGGGGTGAGTCATCCTGGCCGTTGGGTCGGACGGCAATCAGTCTGGGGTTGTCCTTGGCCATGCCCAGCAATTGGTTGCGCGCCTCCATCAGCTTGTCGTGCCCCTGGCCGCCGCGATCCTGCAGCTGGAAGTCAAAGCCGTTGGCCTGCCCCAACTCCACCACCGCAGGCGGGGAAAAAGCAAAGGCCAGGCCGTCACGAATCTGCGAAAAAGCCTGCATGGCCCGGCCGGCAACGGCTGGCGCCTTCAGGTCCTTGGACTTGCGCAGCTTCCAGTCCTTGAGCCGCACAAAGGCCAGGCCCATGTTCTGGCCGCGGCCCGCGAAGCTGAACCCGGCTATGGTGATGATGGCCTCCACCGACTTGGCTTCCCGCTCCAGGAAATGGTGCTCCAGCTGCTCGATCACTTTCAGGGTCCGTTCCTGGGTGGCCCCGGCTGGCAGTTGCACTTGGCAGATGATGAAGCCCTGATCCTCATCCGGCAGAAAGGCGGTGGGGAGGCGGAGGAAAAAGAAGATCATGGCCGCCACGATCCCGCCATAGATCACCAGATAGCGGAGCGGTTTGCCAAAGGAACGGCTGACGAGCCTTTCGTACTGGTCCCGGCGGCGGTCGAACCACTTGTTGAACCAGCGGAAAAAGGGGCAATACCAGCCATTTTCACACGCTTCATGCCCCTTTGCCACCGGTTTGAGCAGGGTGGCGCACAGGGCCGGGGTAAGAATCATGGCCACCAATACCGACAGAATCATGGAAGAGACGATGGTGATGGAGAATTGGCGGTAGATGACGCCGGTGGAGCCGCCAAAGAAGGCCATGGGCACGAAAACCGCCGTCAGCACCGTGGCGATGCCCCAGAGGGCGCTGGTGATCTGGCCCATGGATTTCAGGGTGGCCTCCCGTGGCGACAGTCCTTCCTCGGACATGATCCGCTCCACGTTTTCCACCACCACGATGGCGTCGTCAACCAGCAGGCCGATGGCAATGACCAGGGCGAACATGGTCAGGGTGTTGATGGAAAAACCGCTGGCCGACAGCACCCCGAAGGTGCCGAGCAGAACCACCGGCACCGCGATGGTGGGGATCAGGGTGGCCCGGAAATTCTGCAAAAAGAGGAACATGATGATAAAGACCAGGCAGACCGCCTCGATCAGGGTCTGCACCACCTCTTCCATGGATATTTTGACAAAGGGGGTGGTGTCGTAGGGATAAACCACCTTCATGCCAGAGGGGAAGTATTTTTCCAGCTCCGCCATCTTGGCCTTGACCCGGTCGCCGGTATCCAGGGCGTTGGCCCCGGCGGCGAGCCGAATCGCCATGCCGCCCATGGGTTTTCCCTTGTAGCGCGACTGAATATCGTAGTTTTCCGTGCCGATCCTGCTTTCAGCCACATCCTTCAGCCGAACCGTGGACCCGTCCGGGTTGGTGCGCAGGATGATGGCATCGAACTGCTCTGGGGTCTGCAGCAGGGTACGGGCCGTGATGGTGGCGTTCAATTGCTGGCCCGCCACCGCGGGAGTGCCGCCGAACTGGCCGGCCGAGACCTGGGCGTTCTGGGCCTGCAGCGCCGCGATCACATCATTGGTGGTCAGGCGGAAGTTGTTCAGCTTGGCAGGGTTCAGCCATATCCGCATGGCGTTCTGGAAACCGAAGAGCTGCAGCTCTCCCACGCCCTCCAGGCGGCTGACAATGTCTTGGACGTTGGAAACCATGTAGTCGGCGAGGGCATTGCGGTCCAGGGAGCCGTCTTCCGAAACCAGGCCAATGATGAGCAGGAAGTTCTTGGTGGATTTGACCACCGAAATCCCTTGGCGTTGCACGATCTGGGGCAGAAGCGGCGTGGCAAGCTGCAGCTTGTTCTGCACCTGCACCTGGGCGATGTTCGGGTCGGTGCCGGCCTTGAAGGTCAGGTTGATGGCCACCGCCCCGGCGGAATCGCTGGTGGAGGACATGTAGATCAGGTTGTCGATGCCGTTGAGTTTCTGCTCGATGACCTGGGTGACGGTATCCTGCACGGTTTGGGCCGAAGCGCCAGGATACATGGCGTTGATGGTGATCTGGGGCGGCGCGATGGGCGGGTACTGGGAAACCGGCAGGGTCTTGATAGCCAGCAGGCCGGCGAGCATGACCATGATGGCGATGACCCAGGCAAAGATCGGGCGGTTGATGAAAAAACGGGGCATGGGGCGGCTCCTTTACTTTTTAACGGTCGAGGACTGCGGAGCACCGGCAGGGGAGGCCTCCGGCTTGCCGCCAAAGGGCACAGCCTTGACCGTCGTTCCCGGACGCGCTTTTTGGAGCCCTTCCAGGATCACGCGCTCTCCGGCTTGCAATCCTTCATCCACCAGCCAGTTGTCGCCAACCGTCCGCGAAACTTTGATGACGCGCGGTTCTACCTTCTCCTCGGCGCCGACCACCATGACCACGGCCTCGCCCTTGGGATTCCGGCTCACCCCGCGTTGCGGCACGAGAATCGCCTCCCCGTTGACTCCTTCCTGCACAACGGCGCGGACGAACATGCCGGGCAGCAACAGTTGTTTCGGGTTGGGAAAGAGCGCCCGCAGGGTGATGGAGCCGGTATCCTGGTCCACCGTCACTTCGCCGAACTTCAGGGCGCCCTCCAGCGGATACACGGAGCCATCCTCCAGCAACAGCGTGACCTTGGCCTGGCTGGCATCGTCATTCTTGAGCGAGCCTGCGGCCAGATCGCGTTTCAGCCGGAGCAATTCCGCGCTGGACTGCGTCACATCCACATAGACGGGATCGAGCTGCTGGATGGTGGCCAGCGGTGACGCCTGGCTGGCGGTCACCAGCGCACCGGGGGTCACGGCCGACCGGCCGATCCGGCCGGAAATCGGGGCGGCGATACGGGTGTAGTCCAGGTTGATGCGCGCAGCCTCCATGGCCGCCTTGGTGGCTGCCACCTCGGCCGCGGCCTGCTTGAACAGTGCGTTGGCGTCGTCGTACTCCTGCTGGCTCACCGCCTTGATGGTTACCAGTTCCCGGAAGCGCTCCTCCTTGAGTCGGGCCGGGATGAGATTGCCCTCGGCCTTGGCCAAGGCCGCCTTGGCGCTGTCGTAAGCGGTTTGATAGGTGGCGGCGTCAATCTGATACAGCGCCTGCCCTGCTTGTACCTCGGAACCCTCGGTGAACAGCCGTTTCTGGATAATCCCGCCCACCTGGGGCCGTACTTCGGCTAGCAGGTGCGGGGATATGCGTCCTGAAAGCTCCGTGGTTATCTGGACGTGTTGCGGCTGTGTCACCACCACCGACACCTCGGGCGGTGCGGATGCTGTGCCGGCTGGTTTTTTGCCGCAGCCGGCGGCTGCCAGCAGTCCCCAGAGCATAACTCCGGAAAGAGCGAGTATTCGTGTTGTTTGCGTGATCTTCATCTGCGATACCTCGATAGTGTAAGCCCCAAAAGGAGTGAATATTCATTCCATTAAAAAAGCAGTGGGAATTTTTTTCTTGTTATCTCCTGATCCCGTCCCAGCATGCCCCGATGGTTTTTTCAATCAAGGTGTCGTCCATCCGGGTGAAATCGAGGATCTGATCCCGCGCCACGAGAATAATAGGGCCAAAGGCCAGGGCGAAGAGGACGGTCACCGGGAGATTTTTCAGCACCTGTTGCGATATCCCATCCTCGAAAAGTTCGCGAAACGCGTCTTGATTTCCGCTTGAAGCTTGGAGCCGAGCTCTGCGGAGCGCCGCGCCGTATGGAGAATTATGGAATTGCTCAATATAGCGAAAATCAAGGGGATTCTCGAGGAAATACCGCAACAATCCCTTGCCGAGATGGAGAAACCGCTCCCGGATAGGGCGTTTTGGTTCATAGCCCTGGAGGATAAAGGGATAGAGCCGTCCTTCAATCTGTTGGTAGAGCGCGGAGATGAGGATATCCTTGTTTTCAAAATACCGGTAAATCGTGCCGGCCCCAACCCCTGCGCGGGTGGCGATCATTGCGATGGGTGCTCCGTGGAACCCGTGTTCGGCGATGGTTTCGAGGGCGGCGCGGACAATCTCGTCACGTTTTTCTGTTTTCAGCATGGTTCTCCCTATTATTTTACGGAGCGAACGTTCATTCCGAATATATTTGTTTGCTCTCCGCGTGTCAAGGGGAATTGCGTGGGTTGCTTTCGGGGTGATCCGTGCTGAAATCCCAAGGTTCACAGGGCCCACCAAGCCCGCCAGATTTGAGAGGATCTCCCTCGTTTAAACCAGTGGAGAATTGACGTGGGCGCTTTCCCCAGAGTATGACTATACAGAGGTGATTGTGTGGCGATCGAGAGGTATCCCCGGCGCCGATGGATTTGGGAGGTTCTGGGTTGGGAAAGGAGAAAAGCTATGCGGTCAATCGGTAATTTTTTGTGGTTCGTTCTTGGCGGCGTGTTCATGGGCCTTGGGTGGTGGCTTGTTGGTGTGCTGGCCTTCGTAACGGTGGTTGGTATTCCTTGGGGAAAGGCGTGTTTCGTCATAGGGCAATTCACCTTTTTCCCGTTCGGCAAAGAGGCGATCAGCCGGAAAGAACTCACCCAACAAGATGATATTGGAACTGGCGGGTTGGGGATCATCGGAAATGTTATTTGGTTCATTTTTGCAGGGGTCTGGCTGGCAATCGGCCATGTGATTTCTGCTGTTCTGTGTTTCATCACTATCCTTGGGATTCCGTTTGGCATTCAGCATCTCAAGTTGGCGGGGATCGCACTTGCCCCAATTGGCAAGACCATAGTTTCAAAAGAGGTTGCGGATGCCGCAAGGCGGATAAATGCGGAATATGAAGCTGCCGCCCAGAGAAAGAGCAGATAATCTGTTCAGTTATAAACGTGAGTTGAGTCTGGGCTTTTGCGTTTATTTAGAAGAGTAGTGTGTGAGATTTTTTATATTGAGAGGGAGCAAGATGCCGGAGATAGCTGAAGATAAAAAATCCGCAAAGATCCGTAGCCGCCGTGTCCACATGGCAAATGAGCGGACATTCCTTGCATGGATAAGAACGAGCATTGGGGTAATGGCATTTGGTTTTGTTGTGGAGAAATTTTCATTGTTTATAAAACAAGTGTCCTATTTCCTTGGCAAGTCAAATCTTGATAGAACGATTCCTCCTGCCCCTGGATATTCATCAATATTGGGAATATTCCTTGTTGGCCTCGGGGCATTGATGGGGGTGCTTGCTTTTATCAGATATAAAAAGGTTGAAAAGCAAATAGATGAAGATACCTATCAGCCATCATTGGTTCTTGATGTGTTGCTTGCCGCAACAATTCTTGCAATCGGGATCTTTTTGGTAATTTATTTAATCCATAGCACCTAGCAGAGAGAATACTTTTTTGGAATGGGTGGATGACAGACAGGTGTTGCAAATTGTATCTTGTTTTCTTTTGGTGCAGCACAAGTTATTACTTTGATATTATTTGATTTATTTTTCTGTGATAGGCTGATGTTGCAAAAGAGAAACATGGCGTCATTTTTTTGGAATGGTTGTAACGCGCCGATTTTATGATACAAAATAAGGTTTTCATGATCTGGCATGTTTGTTGCTCAATAAAATAAACAGAGAAAGAATGCTTCATCTGTTTTGTGCAACGTAACGTAACCCAAGGAGAATAGTCATGAAAACCATGCTTACCTATTTTGACCGCTTGCTTGCTGCCATTACATTTGCAGAGGCCAACGAACCTGAGATGGCCGAGGAATTTCTAGGTGGCCGTAAACCTGTTTCGGCTCGCCAGAAACACGCTGCCAAAAGGAGTGGTTGTGACGCTTTGACCACCAAGGTTTCCCACTGAAGGGACACATCCTTCTGGCTTGTTAAAAGGCCCAAATCCCGGGGATGAAAAAATGAAGTGGGGGGAGTGAAAAAGCCTGGACAGAAAAATCCCGGTTCGAACAAGGAATCTCCGGCCAAAACCCGGAGGGCGACCGGAGAACGAAAAAGGGTCTAGAGGAAATCCTCTAGACCCTTTGCTATTTCTGGTGCGCCCGGCACGATTCGAACGTGCGACCTGCGGATTCGTAGTCCGACACTCTATCCAGCTGAGCTACGGGCGCATGAATGAGATGGGATTTATAACGCACATTGCCCTGTTCGGCAACAAGTTTATCGTTCGTGGTGTGTTGAAATTTTTTGTCG
>JBAZSA010000021.1:0-22963 GCA_041662645.1 Desulfurivibrionaceae bacterium | reverse complement strand
CATTTTCACGTAGTTCTCGATCTTGTTATCGCCGATGTAGGTGTTGATGGCGGAAAGGCCCTGGGCAACAGCGCCGGAACGCTCCATGGATGCCTTGTCCACCAGCTTGATCTTCATGTCGGCGGGTGCCCATTTCTTGATCTCGAAAGCAGTACCGCATGCGGCCATACCACCACCGATGATCAGAACGTCTACATCGTGCTCGACAACCTCAGGGTTGGCAACGGCGGGCAACTCACCCAGCGGCTTATTAGGTAACGCCATAGTAAATCTCCTTAAGAAATTGTATTAATTCAGTTGATTATCCAAAAAACTTACTTGGCAAGCATGGTCGGCGCGGGCAACTGCTTCTCGGTGGAGAGCAACTCGTCGTCCAGGTTCGTGCATTTCAGCGCCGGATATGCATTGGCAGCACCCTCAGCGGTGGTCCGCACGGGGAACTTGAAACGCTTCATGTTGCCGTTACGGAACTTAACGGTCCACATGATGGAATCGGAACTCCGCATCGGATGAACCTGGCCACCCATGGGTACGAAGTCGTTGTAGCCACGAACGGCAATGGCGCCCTGCGGACAGATCTTTACACAGGAGTAACACTCCCAGCATGCATCGGGCTCCTGGTTGTACGCCCGCATCTCCTCTTTGTTCAAGACCATCAGGTCATTGGGGCAGATGTACATGCAGGCAGTTTTGTCACCACCCTTGCAGCCGTCACATTTAGAAGGATCTACGTAACTTGGCATTCACTAACCTCCTCACTTGGATTGAATTTTCCGAACTCCGATTGTACGAAATTCGCGTTTACCTTATCAAGGACAGCCGCCCTGGATCAAGCCCGCTCGAAGCAAGTGCTTCCGAGGAACAAGCCCTGCCGGCTATCTGGACTCCCGAGCCGCAATGCGCGAAAAAAGCCTACCTCTTTTCCGGCAGCACATATAACGTGCTAATTTCGCGTATTTTTTTTACCATTTTACACAAAACTGAAGAGCGACTCATTTTTTAGAACATTGGTCTGTATAATTTCTCACCTGATAAAAGTCAAGAAAAAAACATTGCCCACATCTTCCTACGCAGAACCTCGCACACGCTGTCTCTTTTAGGCCAGTTTCCTTGCATCTCCAGCACCAGATCGGCTTCTGTGAGGCAGAATCATTGAGGCTACGCTTGATTGATATGTTGCGTTGAAAAAAATCATTTTCCCAGCCTTTCGGGGCCTCTTCTTTTCCCGGAAGAAATGAATTTGACAGAGAGCGTTCCCATGGTTACTGTGTTGCCAAAATCGCCCCAGGCATCGTCACGCATTGTCGATATCACTGGCAGAAACAGCAAAATGAACCGGAAGGATTTCCCCTTTCGTAAGCTAAGTCCCATATTGTAACGTCCCGGCTTAATTTTATGCGCTCGCCTTTTCTGCCTTAAAACACATTCCCCTGAAGGTCGCCACCATGAGCAAGTCAGAACAGACGCCACAATCCGCCCCCTTTAACAAATCCCTATTTGGCACGGACAACAACCCAAGCAATATCATGCCCGCCAAGCTCACGGCCGACAGCACCCTGAAATTCCGCTGCCACCCTGGCGTTTCCTGCTTTACCAACTGCTGCGGCAATATCAATATCATCTTGACCCCGTATGATATTCTGCGCATCAGACGGCCTTTAAACCTGACCGCCGATGAATTTCTCCTGCGCTTCACTACCCCCGTATACCTTGAGAAGACGGATCTCCCCGGGGTCAAGATCCATCTCGACGAGAATGGCCGCTGCCCCTTCGTCACGGAAGAAGGATGCACCATCTACCCTTACCGGCCAACAACCTGCCGCTATTATCCTGTGGGAATGTCGTATTTCCATGCGGCGGGCAACGAAGGAACAGCGGCGGAGGAATTTTACTTCCTCGTCAAGGAGCCTTACTGCAAAGGGCACGAAGAGCCGAAGGAACAAACCATCCGCGAGTGGCGGATTGACCAGGGGATTGACGAATCAGACGAGATGAACCGCGAATGGATGGAAATCGTCATGCGCCGCAAGTCCTTCGGATTGCAAGCCACTTTGAGCGAACCGGCCCAGAAGATGTTTTTCATGGCCAGCACCGATCTCGACAAATTCCGGGATTTTGTTTTCAACAGCTCCTTTCTGGACACCTATGAGGTCGACGAGGAAACACTGGCGAAAATCAAAACAGACGATATCGCCCTGATGAAATTTTCCTCAAAATATCTCGCTTCATCCATTTTTGGGACGAAAGATTTGGCGATAAAGGCGGAAAAAGTCAAGGAACGGGTGAAGAAAAACAAAGCCAACCAAGGCGAGGTTGAAAAACAGGCCATGGAAACCTACGAAGAGCTTCGCCGCGACCACGAACTGCTCAAGAAGAAAATCGAAATTCAGAAGCAGGCCGGCAAAAAAAGTTGATCACCTTGCTGGGAGGGCAATCGTAAAAACGGTTCCCTCCCCTTCCTTGCTGTCCACGGATATTGTCCCATGGTGGCTGTCAACGATGTTTTTGACGATGGCCAGCCCAAGCCCGGTTCCCCGGTTTTTATCGGTATAAAAGGGGGTAAAGATATGTCTCTGTTTTTCCGGAGACATTCCCATCCCGGTATCGGCGACGATGAGCAACGCCATGCCCGTTGCTTTTTGATAACTGGTTTCCACCGTAAGCTTTCCCCCCTCCGGCATGGCCTGCACGCTGTTGACCAAAATATTGAGACAGGCTCTATGCACCAGCCCCTGATCAAGGAGTACCTGCGGCATATCCTGGGATAGCGAGGTTTCAAGGACAATTTGTTTCCGCTCCAGTTCCGGCTCCATGAAGGTGAGAATCTTGCCAAAGATCTCATTTACCGAGGCCGGCACCATTTTCGGCTCCTGGGGCCGGGCAAAATCCAGAAACTCGCGCACGATTCCATCGAGCCTGCTCGTTTCCTCCACGATAATCTCGGCCAGATGTTCATTGCCCGGCGCCACGCTCTTGAGGCGTTTGCCCAAAATATCCGCGGTACTGCGGACAATGCCCAGCGGATTTTTTATTTCATGGGAAACCGAGGCCACCATCTCGCCGAGAATGGCCAGCCTCTGGTTTTGATGCAACTGCTGCTCAAGGCGACGGCGCTCCTCCGTACGGGCGTCAATAATCCGGTCCGCTCGCGCCACGATAAAACCGAGTACCGTAAAAAGGCCCGACATGATCACCATGGAGGTCAGGATAATGGAACCCTGCAATTTGGTGATCGCCACGACATCCTCGGAAAGATCCTGCACCACTTCGATAACCCCCATGATAACGTCACCTTTCTGGTTGTTGGACTGGTACTGACGAAAGGGGATGAAGGTGCTCAGCTGCGAGGAAATGGGCCGCGCCCCGGGCAAGAGGTTCACCAGGGAGCCGGTTGAGCGGACAACGGAGTTGTTCTCCCCGGCCAGGGCCTTGCGGTATTCAATGCCGCCCTCCCCGGTGCGGCCGATCCGGGTGGCCACAGTGCTGTAAGAAATGATGTTTTCCTTGGAATCGAAAATGGTAACCGCCTGAATCCGCATCCCGTGCGTGGCATTACGAACAACGGCATCAAGCCGGGCAAACTGTTCGGGCTTGCGCAGGGCGATCTTCCCGTAACGCAGCACCGTGGGCACAACAAATTGCTGAAATACCTGATGACTCAGGTTTTCGGCAACAACAAAGGCGTAGGCCTCGCTCCGCTCCAGGAGAACTTTTTTAGCGTGATTTGAAATAATCCAGGAAAGGACCAGGGTGAAGAGGAGAAACACCGCAAACCCGCTGTAGGAAAAAAACTTGACCAGCCGAAACGGTTTCAGGCTGGCAAGACTGGCCGCATCTTCCTGCGTCTTTTTTCTTTCAATCATGACATACCCCGCATCGCCTGCACCGCGCTGTATCACAGGCAATCGTTGATTTTTCTTCCAGTCCTTTCCGGTATTCCGCCCAAAGATATTGCCGGTCGATCCCGTGGTCAATGATCTCCCAGGGGAAAACCTCTTCCTGGCCGCGCTGGCGCAGGGCATAGGCTTCGGGGTCTATGCCGCAGCCCTGCATGGTCTGTCGCCAGTTCTGCTGGCCCTGCAGCATGGCATACAGGGCCAAGCCGACCTTGCGGTCCCCGCGGGCCAGCACCGCCTGATAGAAGGCGTTTCCGGGTTGATCGACAACCAGGCGGGTATTGGCCATGCGGGCCACCCCCTTGCGCAAGAATTTTATGCTGTTTTTGAGTGTTGTCAACGGGGCAAAACCGTGAAACTGAAAAGGGGTCCAGGCCTTGGGCACAAAACTGTTCACGCTGAGGGTGATGTTGCCCATGCGCCCTGTTTCCCTGCCCACCCCCAGCAGGGTCTTGCGCACCTTGTCCGTCAAAAGCAAGAGTTCGGCCAGATCATCCTCGGTTTCCGTGGGCAGGCCGATCATAAAATAGAGCTTGAGATGATTGATCCCGGCCCGGGCCAGGGCCTCTGCCGCATACAACACGTCCTGCTCGCTGATCCCTTTATTGATGACCCGCCGCAGCCTTTCCGAACCTCCGTCCGGGGCAATGGCCGCGCTTTTCAACTTGCTTTGCGCCAACAGATGGCAAAGTTCGCCGCTGATGGCGTCTGCCCGCAGGGAAGAAAAGGACAAGGCACACCCCTCGCCCAGCAAATATTCGGCAATCCGGGCGAGATCCTCGCTCCGCGCCATCTCCATCCCCAGCAACCCCACCCGCTCTATCCCCGCGGGCCGCTCGGCCAGACCGGCAAGGATGCTTTCCGCTGACCAGAGGCGGGGGGGGCGATAGACAAACCCGGCGGCACAGAACCGGCACCCCCGGCTGCAACCGCGGCCCAGCTCGGTGAGGAACAGGTTGGCGAATTCCGCCTCGGGGGAGAGCAGTTGCGAGTGCCCTGCCACCTGGGAGGTGCCCAGCACCACGCGGCGCACCCGGGCAGGCGCTTCCGGGTCAGCCTCGATACGGTTCAGGATACCGTCGTCCCCATACTGCATGGTATACAACCGCGGGACATAACAGCCGCTGAACTCCCGGACGATTCCCCGGAGCAGTGCTTCCGGCACTTGGGCGTTCAGGTGTTCGGCAAGATGGTCCATGAGTTGCGGCAGAACCGGTTCCGCTTCCCCAACCACAAAGAGATCCACAAAGGGGGCCAGGGGCTCGGGGTTGATAAAAGAGGCGACACCGCCGCCGATGACAAGGGGCTGGCCCGGCCGGAATCTGCTGGTGTTTGCGGAGCGCTTTTCGGCCAGAGGCTCGATGCCGCCTGTGTGCAGCAGGGCCAAGAGATTAAAAAAGTCCTGTTCAAAGCTGAGGGAGCAGAGGAGGATGGGAAAATCGCGGAGGGGACGGCCCGATTCCAAGGAAACCGGGGGCTGATTGTCTTGATAAAAAAAACGTTCGCAGACAAAGCCAGGCAGGCTGTTTACCAGGGCATAAACGAGTTGAAAACCCAGGTTGGAATTGCCCAGGCCGTAACGGTTGGGAAAGATGAGGGCAACCGGCAGCAATCCCTTCCATTTCTTGCGCTGCGTTCCTTTTTCGCTGGCAAGGGAATCACCGGTTGCAGGTTGGCGCTGGCGCATGGGATCCGTATCGATCCTGCCGGAGAGGAAGGGAACACTCCGGCAGTGGTTGGAAGCGGGCAGCCACGGCGCACCCGCTTTTTATTGACATTCCAAAATGACGGCGGCGGGACAAGTTGTTGCTTATCCCCGGCGAAGGCGCGGAGCTTCCAACTGTAACTGTTCAGCCGTGCCGCAGATGCGCGAAAGAGGCCTGCGAAGTGTGCTATTGCACACGAGCCGGCCGATGACAAAGCAGATGCGGTGCGGCTGGGCAGTTACATATCAGCTTTCATTCCTGCGCAAAAAGGTCGGCCGGTCGTAATCCTGCTCGTTTAAGATATTGTTGGCATAGGATCTCTGTATGCCGTTGGCCACGGCCCGGCCCGCAGCCATGCCCTGCTCGCCTTTTCTAAACGGCAGCGGCTGCGCGGCGGGTTCCCGTTTTTTCGGCATGAGCTGCACCTTGTCGGACAAGTCCTCGATCTCTTCCACGGTATCGCGGATACCTGTGGCGATAACCGTTACCTGCAACTCATCGCCCAGGTTCTCGTCAAAGATCACGCCCAGAATAATATTGGCGTCCTCATGCACCTCCTGATAGATCTTGGTGGTGGCCTCGGTCACCTCGGGCATGGTCAAGGTCTCCCGGCTGGCGGAGATGTTGACCAATACCCCCCTGGCGCCGTCGATGCTGATGTCCTGCAGCAGCGGGCTGTTGATCGCCATGTTCACCGCTTCCACGGCCCGGTTTTCGCCGACCCCGTAGCCAGAGCCCATGAGCGCCTGGCCCATCTCATTCATGATCGCCCGCACATCGGCAAAGTCGGGGTTGATGTAGCCGGGCAGGTTGATCAGATCGGTGATGCCTTTTACCGCCTGCACCAGGACATCGTCGGCCATCTTCATCCCGTCGATGAAACGGGTTCCCTTCTGGCTCAGGGAGATGAGCCGATCATTGGGAATGGTGATGATGGTGTCCACATGCTCTTTCAGATTCTTCCAGCCAAGCTCGGCGTTTTTCATCCGGGCCCTGCCCTCGAAGGCAAAGGGCTTGGTCACAACGCCCACGGTCAGCGCCCCCAGCTCCTTGGCAATCCGGGCCACAACCGGCGCGGCTCCGGTCCCGGTGCCGCCACCCAAACCGCAGGTGACAAAAACCATGTCGCAGTCCTTCAACTGCTTTCTGATTTCATCGATGGACTCCTCCGCAGCCTCCCTGCCCCTTTCAGGGTTGGCCCCGGCCCCCAGTCCCTTGGCGACGTTCTTGCCAAGCTGCAACCGGATATCGGCCTTGGATTTCTCCAGGTCCTGGATATCGGTGTTGCCGGCAATGAACTCCACCCCGAGGATGTTGCTGTCCACCATGGTGTTGACCGCATTGCCCCCGCCGCCGCCAACGCCAAAAACCCTGATCTTTGCCCGTGACTCTGCTTCCGCGAATTTAAAAGTCATATCCTGCTCTCCCTGTTCAAGGTCTTTGACCTGCTCCCCAACATCGCCTGGCGCTTGATGAGCTTGTTAAACTATCCCTTTAAACCAGTCCTTCATCCGACCGGTCATTCTCCCTACCAATCCACCCTTGGGCCGCTTGAATCTTTCTCCCGGCCCATTCTTCATGCCATAGACAACCAGCCCAACGCCGGTTGCCCATTGCGGCGTACCCACCACGTCCACCACGCCGCCGATATTCTCCGGGCGGCCGGTGCGGACAGGCAGATCAAAAATCTGTTCCGCCAGCTCTTCCATGTTGTCGAGGAGGCACGACCCCCCGGTCAGCACCATGCCGGCGTTGATCATCTCCTTGTACTTGGAATCCAGCAGTTCCTGGTTGATGAGAGTGAGCATCTCCTCAACCCGGGGCTCCAGGATCTCTCCCATGACCCTGCGGGAAAGCTTCCGGTTCTTTCTGCCCCCCACGCTGGGAACTTCGATGACCTGATCCTTGTCGATGAGCGAGGCCAGAGCGCAGCCGTACTCTTCCTTCAGCCGTTCCGCCTCCTTCTGCGGGGTGCGCAGCCCTATGGAAAGATCGTTGGTCAAATTCTGCCCGCCCAGGCCAAGAACAAAGGTGTGCTTGATGGTCCCGTCGGAAAAGATTGCCAGATCAGCGGTGCCGCCGCCGATATCCAACAGGGCGACCCCCAGCTCCATCTCTTCCCGGGTCAGAACCGCGCCCGCCGAGGCCAGAGGCTCGAGCACCACATCCGTCACCTCAAGTCCGGCGCGGTTGCAGCATCTGACGATGTTATGCACCGCGGTGGCCGAGCCGGTCACAATATGCACATCCGCCTCGAGCCGGACGCCGGTCATGCCGATGGGGTCCTGGATATCGGCCTGGCCGTCCACCATGAACTCCTGGGGCAGCACATGGATTACCTCCTGGTCCGGAGGAATCGGCACGGCCCGGGCCGCATCCACCACCCGGTCGATATCGTCCTGCCGGATCTCGTTATGCTTGATGGCTATCAGGCCGTGGCTGTTGAAACTCTTGATGTGGCTCCCGGCAATGCCCACATACACCGAGCCGATCTCGCAGCCCGCCATGCGTTCCGCCTCTTCCACCGCCTGCCGGATCGAATGGACGGTGCTCTCGATATTGACCACCACCCCCCGGCGCAACCCCACCGAAGGATGTCTGCCTATGCCGATAATATCAACCCGGTTGTCGTGAACCTCGCCCACCACCACGCAGATCTTGGTGGTGCCGATGTCCAGCCCAACAATCAGATCGCCACGTTCTTCATGTGCCATTTGCTCACCCTTGGTCGATTTCGCAACGCGCCATCGACGGTTATCACAATCCAACCCTTTGCTTCTTTGCCGCAAACCGCCGCCAATCGGGAGAAACGGCCGCCCTACACCGGTTCGTCAAAACCAACCAGCACCTGATTCCGCCCATAGTCCATTTTCACATAGGCGGCTTTTGCAAATTCCTTGCTCTTGTATAGCTTGTACAGCACCTTGGTCAGCCAGTAATATTTGCTGCCGACATTACCCGAACCCAAATGGATGGGAAAAGGCCGGTCCACCAGATACAAGGTGACATTTTCAGCCCCGTCCACATGGAGTTCCGAAATATTCTGCTTTGGCAGGATGGAACTTCCCTGGCCTGCGTATTTAATAAACTGCAACGCCTCGCCCAATTGCGAATCCTTGAGGGTTCTCGGCCACTCGTCACTTTTCAGCCCGGTGATGATGGGATAATCCATGTCCTCGGGAGGCAGCACCTGGGCAAAAGCAACCCCGTTCTGATCAAGATAGAACAACCCTTTTTCGAGGCTGACAATGGCCACCGGCAGACGTTCCTTAATAACAATGGTCAACCGGTTTGGCCAGTCCCGTGTAACTTCCGCCGACTCGACCCACTCATGGGCCTCTATCCCGGTCTTCACCTTCCGGGTATCCAGCGCCAACAGATTGCTGTGCACATCCACGCCGCTCATTTCAAGAATGAGATTTTTGGTGGTCCGGCGGCACCCCTGGATGTTGGTGGCAGTTATCTGGAAAAAATCCGAGCGGCCCAAAGCTTTGTAAACGATGAAGCCAACCACCCCAAAGCCCGCCATCAGCACGAAAAAACCAACCCCGAGAATGGCCAGTTTTTTCCGCAGGTCCAAGGTGCGGCTTTTCTTGCCGCTCCCGTAGCGCTGCTGTATGGGCTTTCCCTTTCGCAAAATCGTCGCTGCCTCTTTTTTGCCGTGCCGCTATAAAATGTGCACTTCCGGCTCAAGCCGGATGCCAAACCGCTTAAAAACCTTTTCCTGCACCAGGCGCATCAGATCCAAAAAATCCTGGGCAGTGGCCGACCCGGTATTCACCAGAAAATTGGCATGCACCTCGGAAACCTGGGCGCCGCCCACAGTAAGCCCCTTTAATCCGGCATCCTGGATGAGCTTTCCAGCCGCCGACAACCCCAGGGGATTCTTAAAAAACGAACCGGCGTTGGCCAATCCCTGCGGCTGCTTTTCCTTCCGGTCGTGCAGCAGCTGGCTGCATCTTTTTTCGATAGCTTGCCGCTCCCCAGACTGCAACAAGAACTCCGCAGCAGCCACGACCATGCCCTCTGTCTCCAGATGCCGGTACGAAAAGGCCAGATCGTTTTTTTTCCGTTCCACAAATTCACCGGACCCGCGCAAGAAGGTCACCGAGGAGAGGGCATCGCTCATCTCCCTACCCCAGGCCCCGGCGTTCATGACCACCGCCCCGCCCACCGAGCCCGGAATGCCTGCACCAAATTCCAGTCCCTGCAGTCCATGCCCGGCGCACCAGTTGACCAGCTTCATCAGGCTGCATCCCGCCTCAACCTGCACCAGGGTCTCGCCTTTTTTTTCGCCGGCCCGCTCTCCGATGGCGGCAAACTTCCGGCCCAGCATGACAATGACCCCGTCATAGCCCGCATCGGCAACCAGCAGGTTGCTGCCCCGGCCAATGACCCGCCAGCAGACGCCCAGTTTCGCCAATACGGCGAGAAGGCTCTGCAACTCTTCCAGGCTTGCCGGGGTGGCGATGGCTCTGGCCGGTCCACCCACCTGCAGGGTGCACCAGCGGGCCATGGGGCTGTCCCATTCGATCTCGCCGGACCAGAGATCGCGCAGTTGCTCCGGCCAGTTGCTCACCCTTTTTTCCATCGGCTTCTGCCCCCGGAATTCCAAAACCGCACCCCTGCCAGGGCTGTCTTGCGGGCTGCAGGCCCTAGCAGGCAGCATGCCCCTGCTCCAATTTTTGCAAGAGTTCCTCTCCTGCCTGGTAAATATTGCCCGCGCCCAGCGTCAGGACAATATCGTCCGGCTGCACCATGGCCCGCACCGTGCGCGGCAAGGCGCTGACATCCGCGACAAAATGAGCGTTTTTCTGACCGTGCAGCATAATTTCCTGCAAGAGCGCGGCACCGCTCACCCCCTCGATGGGAGTCTCGCTCGCCGCGTAAATCTCGGTGAGCAGCAAAACATCCGCCTCGTGGAAGGCGGTGCTGAATTCCTTGAACAACCCGGCGGTCCGCGTGTAGCGGTGGGGCTGGAACATCACGATGAGCCGCCTTTTCGGCCAGGCCGAACGCATGGCCGCCAGGGTCGCCCGGATTTCGGTGGGGTGGTGGCCGTAATCATCGATGACCATGACCCCGCCGACCTCGCCCTTGATCTGCAACCGGCGCTGAACGCCGCTGAAGGTTTTCAAGGCATCGCGGATGGCCGCAAAGGGAATCTCCAGCTCCAGGGCCACGGTTATGGCGGCCAGGGCGTTGTACACATTGTGCTGGCCAGGGACATTGAGGGTTATTTCCCCCAATACTTCCGCATTCCGGCAGACCTCAAAGGTCGAGGTCAACCCCTGGGCCGCCACAGCCCGGGCATGGACATCTGCCTGGCTGGTCAGGCCGTAGGTAATGACCCTTTTTCTGATCTGGGCCAAAACCGAGGCCACATTCTCATCATCCAGACAGACCACCGCAGCCCCGTAAAAGGGGAGCTTTTCGATGAATTCCAAAAACGCGCCCTTGATCTCCTCGATATCCTTGTAATGGTCCAGATGCTCCAGGTCGATATTGGTTACCACCTCAAGAACCGGGGAGAGCTTCAAGAAGGAGCCATCGGACTCGTCCGCCTCGGCAACCAGGAACTCGCCCTCGCCCAGCTTGGCGTTGGTGCCCAGGCTGTTCACCTTGCCGCCGATCACCACGGTGGGGTCCAGCCCCGCCTCGGCCAACAGCCAGCCGACCATGGAGGTGGTGGTGGTCTTCCCGTGGCTGCCGGCCACGGCGATGCCGTATTTCTTAAGACGCATAAGTTCGGCCAGCATCTCCGCCCTGGGGATGACCGGGATATGCGCGGCCCGCGCCGCCTGAACCTCAGGATTATTCTCCCGCACCGCCGAGGAGGTCACCACCACGTCCGCCCCTGCAATCCACTGGCCCTGATGCCCGATATATACCTTGCCGCCCAGGGTGGTCAGCCGCCGGGTGATCTCGGTTTCCCGCAGGTCGGAACCGCTCACGGTATAGCCGAGGTTCAGGAGCAGCTCGGCGATGCCGCTCATGCCGATGCCGCCGATGCCCACGAAATGGATATGTTGCGTCTTTTTATACATGCACTGCTGTCCTCAACCCTTGTCCGCTCAAGCGGCCAACAACTGTATACTCTTATCCACAATGGCGGCTGTCGCCTCCGGCCTGGCGAATTCCTTCATCCGCGCCGCCATGGCCTGCAACCGGGGGGCATCGTTTAAAAGCCCCAGGATCTCGCCCCGCAGCTTCGGTCCATCAAGCTCCCGCTCTTGAAACATCAGGGCTGCGCCGCCGGCCGCCAAAAAAGTCGCGTTGGTCGTCTGATGGTCGTCCGCGGCATACGGGTAGGGAATCAAAATAGCCGGTTTGCCCAGTATTGCCAGCTCCGCCAGGGTGGTTGCCCCGGCCCGCGAGACAACAAGATCCGCATCCCGGTAAGCCGCCGCCATGTCGCCAATAAAAGAAGAGACCTGGGCCGTTATCCCTGCCGCAGCGTAGGCCTTGCGCACCCATTCTTCATCGCTGTTTCCGGTCTGGTGCCGGACCTGCACCGTATCACCAGGCTGCTTCTTGGCAAAGGCCTCCACCATCAGGCCATTGACTCGATGGGCACCTTGACTGCCTCCCAGAACCAGCACCAGCTTGCCAGCGGTCTGATCCTTCTGCTGCCAAGCCTCCAGAAGAAGCTCCGCCCGCACCGGATTGCCGGTCAGCACGGCTTTACCCTTAGGGAAAAAATCCTCGGAGCCGGGGATGGAAATATATACCTGGTCGACGATTTTTCCAAGCATCCTGTTGGCCATTCCCGGAATTGAATTTTGCTCATGGATACAGGTTTTCACCCCCATGAGTCTTGCCGCCAACACCACCGGCCCGGTCACATATCCGCCCACCCCTAAAACCAGCTGCGGCTTAAATGTCCGGACGATCCGCAGCGCCTGCCACAGGCTGATGGGGAGTTGGGCCATGCTCTTCACTGTTCCCCAGAGAGACTTTCCCTTCAAGGGCAGGCAGGCAATGGCCTTTTTCTCAAAGGGCCGCGCGGCCAGCGTCTTGTTGTCTATGGCGCGATCCGTGCTGACAAAGAGGACCTTGCCCTGGGGAAACCGGCGCAGCATCTCCTCGGCCACGGCAATGCCGGGAAAAAGATGCCCTCCTGTTCCTCCTCCGGTCACGATCATCCGCATGGACATTCCTTTTAGCGATCCTTAGCGGCCGAGAGCCACGCCGCGATTCACACCATTTCTTGCAAGCAGCCAGCCTTGCGCCCGCTCCATGGTTTGATGGAAACATTCCGGGCAGTACCCGTGGGATATCCTGCCTTCCTTGCTGGCCTGCCCCTGTATCCAGCCAGCCTGACTCTTGGTTTTCTGGCACACACAACACACTGTTTGCATGACCCCGTCCTCGCCTTTTGCCGCCCCCAAGCCGTGCCCCCTCAGACACCAGACCGTCCGGACGTTTTTGTTCGACGATGCTACCGTGCTTCCTGCCGCTCCAATCTGCCAACCGCCTGGGCAAACACCTCCCCCCGGTGGCTGTAGCTTTTGAACATGTCAAAGCTTGCGCAGGCAGGAGACAACAGCACCGCGTCTCCCTTCTCCGCCAGTGTTCTAGCCATTTGCACCGCCTCGTCCATTTCCTTGGCAAAGGCTATCCGCGTGGTCTTGGCAAAAGCCTCGGCTATCGCTTCCTTTGCCTCGCCGATCAGGACCATGGCCCGAACCTTTTCCTGCACCAGGGGGCGCAGCATCTCGTAGCCGCCGCCCTTGTCCCGGCCGCCGGCAATGAGCACCACCGGCTGCTTCATGCCACCCAAGGCGGAAAAAACAGCGCCGACATTGGTGGCCTTGGAATCATCGTAGTAGGAGACCCCATCAACTTCAGCCACCAGGGCCAGCCTGTGCGGCAGCGGCGCGAAGCCGGCCAGACTTTTCTGGATATCCGCCTGGCTGCATCCCATGGCCCGAACCGCCAGAATCGCCGCCATGGCATTTTCGGTGTTCGGCGCCTGGGCAAGGGGGGTTCCGGCCAGTTCATACTCTTCGTCCGTCGAACCCATCATGACCTTGGTGCCGCTGAGCCATGCCGCCGTCCCGGGCACGCCGCAGGAGGAATATCGCCGGATTTCTCCCCGCAGCGGCCAGGGGCTTTTTTTTTCCGCCGCCTTGCCCAGCCATCCGGCAACAAGAGGATCATCGCCATTGACCACCGCCACGTCGCCGGGCTCCTGGTTTTTAAAGAGCGACATCTTTGAATCGACATACTCCCCGTAGGATGCATAGCGGTCCAGATGGTCCGGGGTGATATTGAGCAATACTCCAACTTGGGGCCGAAACTCACCACCGCTGTCGAGCTGAAAACTGCTCACCTCAAGAACCACTGCCTCGCAATCCTGCGGCCCGGCCAGATACTCGGCCAGCGGAACCCCGATATTCCCGCCGACAAAAACCTTCTTGCCGCTGCCACGGAGCAGATCGCCGATCAGGGTGGTTACCGTGCTCTTGCCGTTGGTGCCGGTCACCGCCACCACAGGGGGTTTAAGAAAATCCTTGGCCAGGGCCAGCTCGCCCACCACCGGGATGCCTTTTTGCCGTGCCGCCGCAAGGGGGGCGATCCCGAGCGGAACGCCCGGGCTTACCAGAATACAATCCGCCGAAGTTAAAAGCTCAGAGGTATGGCCGCCAGTTTCTACAAAAACTCTTTTCTCCTTCAGCCACCGAACCAAGTCTCCTTCAAGGTTCTCCTGACGGCCACCCTCTGAAACCGATATTTTCACACCAAGATTAAGCAGGAACCGCACCGCGGAAACACCGGACTTGCCAAGACCCACCACGACAACATGGGCTCCCGGCTGCAGTATTTCCTTGAGGTTCCGGTTCAACATTTCATTTCCCATCCGTTTTCCTAACGCAGTTTCAAGGTTGCCAGGGCGCTTAAGCCCAAAACAATGGAGACGATCCAGAAACGAACCACCACCTTCGGCTCCGTCCAACCCTTCTTTTCAAAATGGTGATGAAACGGGGCCATGAGAAATATCCGTTTCCCGCCGGTCATCTTGAAAAACCCCACCTGCAGGATGACGGAAAACGCCTCCATGACAAAAATCCCGCCGACGATAACCAGCAGCATTTCCTGCTTGATGATGATCGCCACCATGCCCAGGGCAGCGCCCAGGGCCAGGGAACCCACATCGCCCATGAAGATCTGCGCCGGATAGGCATTGAACCAGAGAAAGCCGAGGCTGGCCCCCACCAAGGCGCCGCAGAATACAGCCACTTCGCCTGCCCCCGGCACATAGGGAATCTGCAGATACGCGGCCAGCCCGGCATGCCCGGCCAGGTAGGAGAAAAGCAGATAAACACTGCTCGTCACCACCGTGGGGCCGGTGGCCAAGCCGTCAAGGCCATCGGTGAGATTCACGGCGTTGGAGGCGCCGACCACCACCAGGGTGGCAAAAACCACATACAAGGTGCCCAGGTCGGGCTGGATATGCTTCAAAAACGGAAAGCTCAAGTGCCCATCAAAATTGGGGTTGTTGTAAATCAGCAAACCGGCTGCCAAGGCGCCCAGAATCTGCCAGAATATCTTGCCCCGGGCGCTCAACCCTTTGCTGTTTTGTTTTTTTATCTTGCGGTAGTCGTCATACGCGCCGATTGCCCCGAACCAGAGGGTCACACCGAGAATGATCCAGACAAAGGAATTGAACAGATCGACCCAGAGCAGGGTGGTCAGGGTTACGGCAAACAGAATGAGCAACCCTCCCATGGTGGGAACCCCGCGCTTGCTGAAATGGCTGGCCGGTCCGTCGTCCCGCACCACCTGGCCGATTTGGTTTTCCTGCATCATCTTGATGAACCGGTTGCCAACCAAGAGCAGAATCAGAAAAGCGGTCAGCGTGGCGCCGATGGCGCGGAAGGTGATATAGCGAAAAACATTCAGCGCGCTGAAGTAGGTGTGGAGCGGATAGAGAAGATGATAGAGCATGGTGGTTGTCCTTTAGCCCTGCTTCTCAAGCAGATCGTAAGTGATTGTTTCCATCCGCATCCCGCGCGAGCCTTTGACCAGAACCCAGTCCCCCGGCTTCAAGGAGCCTGCGGCAATGCTTTTGCGCAGCCAATCGCTGACCTGTTCTTTTTTGGCAAAAAACATCGCCGCCTTCTTGCTCATTCCACCCTTCCAGGCGGCAGCAACCAGGGTTTCGGCAAATTCGCCCACTGCCAGCAATCCATCGAAGCCGAGCCGAGCCACCGCCCGGCCGAGGTCCTGATGGGCTGCGGCACTCTGTGCCCCGAGTTCAAGCATGTCTCCGAGAACAACCACCTTTTTATGGCTGCGATCCATCTGGTGCAGGGTCTCAAGCGCGGCCAGCATGGAAGAAGGATTGGCGTTGTAGGCGTCATTCACCAGCCTGATGCCGCCCATGAGCTTCTGCACCTGGAGCCGTTTCTCAAAGGGCACTGCGCTCTCAAGGCCGGCCACGATATCCACGAATTTCACTCCGGCCGCATGGGCCATGCCCGCCGCAGCCAGGGCATTTTGCACATTATGCGCCCCAAGGCTCCGGAGTTTTACCCGGGCCTCGTTGGCGCCGATTTGCAGGGTAAAGGCCATGCCGCGTTCGCCCAGGCTGCGCAACCGAAGCCCGCGGACATCCGCCTTGGGGCTGCGGCCAAAGGTGATTTTTTTCTGGCTGCATCGCCGGGCTATGCCCCGCACCCTTTTGTCGTCAATATTGACCACCAGCTTACCCCAGGCCTTGATTCCGGCAAAAAGCTCGCCCTTGGCCCTGGCCACCCCGGCGATGTTGCTCAAGCCCGCAAGATGGGCGTCCTGAACATTGGTGATGCAGGCGATGTCCGGGTCCGCGATTTCGGCAAGCCGGGCGATCTCGCCGGGCTGATTCATTCCCATCTCCATCACCGCGAAATCGTGGTGAAACTCCACCGGCAACAAGGAAAGCGGCATCCCGATCAGGTTGTTGAAATTTCCTTGGGTCTTCAGCACGTTGTATTCCCTGGCAAGAATGGCGGCGATCATCTCCTTGACCGTGGTCTTGCCGCAGCTTCCGGTTATCGCCACCACCTGCAGATCCGGCATCAGCGATCTCCGGTAGGCGGCCAAGTCCCCTAAGGCGCGGAGGGTGTCCGCCACCAGCACCACAGGAACCATCGGGACCACCGGCATCTTCTCGGGCAGCGTATCAACCACCAGACCAGCGGCCCCTTTTTCCACGGCTTGCCCAAGATACGCATGGCCGTCAAAATTCTCCCCGCGCAAGGCCACGAACAAATCGCCCGGCTGAATGGCCCGGCTGTCCGTGCACACCCGCCGGAATCCCGCCTCGGTCCTGCCGGTCAGAAACCTGCCTCCCGTGGCCAGAAGAACCTGGGACAGCGTCCAGACCGGATTCTGCATGGCGCCAGAACCAGAATTTTTTTCCGTTCTTCCGTTTTTCATGCCGCACGCACCTGTTTTCCGCACCATTGCCAGATCCATCATGCCTCCCCCTCCCTGAGAGCTTGCCAACTTCTTCCTGCCATTACCAGTTGACCACCGCTGCCTGGGCTGCGGCTTCCAGCCTGTCATCGAAAAAGAATCTCCCCTCAGGGGTTATCTGATAGGTTTCATGCCCCTTGCCGCACAGCAGCACGACATCGCCGGGGTGGGCATGACGGATGGTTTCCCGGATCGCCTCCCGCCGGGAGGGGACAATATCATAGCCCCGCATTGCCGCCTGCGGGAGGATGGCCTCAAGGCGCATCCGCGGCAAGGAGGTTTCCATGATTCCCGCCTCAATGTCCCGCAGGATATCGGCAGCCCGTTCGCTCCTGGGATTATCCGAGGTGAGCACCACCACATCGGCCAACGCCCCGGCAACCTTGCCCATCAGTGGACGCTTGCCGCGGTCGCGGTCCCCGCCGCAGCCGAAAATCACAATCAAGCGACCGGCGGTCAGGCGACGCATGGTTTGCAACACATTGGCCAGTGCATCCGGGGAGTGGGCAAAATCCACAAAAACACTGACCCCTGCAGGGGCCGCAACCCGCTCCAACCGTCCGGGTGCGGCCGGGGCTTGCGCCAGGCCGGCAACGACCTTTTCCCCGGAAATGCCCAGAGCCACCGCGACCCCAACCGCACCGAGGAGATTCTTCAGGTTGAAGGTGCCAACCAGACCGGAGCGGAGCTCCAACTCCCCTGCCGGGGTGGTCAGCGTGGCCACTGTTCCGGCCAGACTTTCCCTTGCCTCATCCACGGCCACCGTGTTTCCGGCAAAGCCGCAGTCAACCAGAGTGCGGCCCTTTTTGCCCATGTAGCCCAAGGATTTGTCTGCCCGCAGGTCGTTAAGCAAACGTTGGCCCCAGTCGGTGCCGGTATCGTCATGGCTGTCACAGAGAACCACGGCCTTGCCGTTCTGTTTCAGGTACTCGGTAAAGAGCATCTTCTTGCTCGCGAAATAACTGGCCATATTCCCGTGAAAATCCAGGTGATCCCGGCTCAGATTGGTGAAAAGCGCCGCATCAAAGAGGATGCCAGCCACCCTTTTTTGCTCAAGGGCATGGGAGGAGGTCTCCATGATGACATGGGTAACGCCGTTATCCGCCATTTCCGCCAGAATCCTGTGCAGGCTTACCGGATCCGGGGTGGTGAACGGGGCGGGAATTTCCACCGCGTTGTACCGGTAATTCACGGTGCCGATTACCCCGGGGTTGCCCCCGGCCTGTTTGATGATCGACTCCAGCAGATAGGTGGTCGTGGTCTTGCCGTTGGTGCCGGTGATCCCGATCATGCACATCCGCCGGGCGGGGTGGCCATGGAAACTTGCCGCCGCCTGCCCCAAAGCCTTTGGCGTATCGGCAACCTCCAGACAGACGACCTTGCCATGCTTCCAGCCCCGGCAGCGGCCCTTGCCAACCAGCACGGCGGCGCACCCTTTCTTTACGGCAGCCTCGAGATAGTCATGGCCATCAACGGTAAGCCCGGGGATCGCGACAAACAACGCGCCCGGACCCGCTTGACGGGAATCGGCGGTGATGCTGCGTATGGCAGTGTCCGGCAGCATATGCAAATTCACGATCTCCATTTCCTCGACCAATTTCCGTAAGGATACCGCGGCAAGGTTGTTGTTTTTCTCCATGTCCAGTACCCGGCGTCTCCGCTACTGCATCGTTTTCAAGTGCAACACACACTGCTCAACGCCCCGCAAGGCCGCGCCTGGCAGGGGATACTGGCTTGCCACCTGCCCTGACCCGGCAATCTGCAACCGCACCCCATAGGGCTGCAAAACCTGCATCGCCTTGCGGCCGCTCATCCCCCGCACATCGGGCATGACAAGCCCCTGTGGCCCTTGCGCCAAAGCTGCGGGAAGGGCGGAACGCGCCTGAACCAGCTCCATTTTCTTGTAATAGCCGATTTCCCGTACCGCCAGCTCCTGGGCGCTCGGGGGCTTCACCTGATGCTGCAAAGCGGTTCTGGCCTGGGGCATCATCTCTTCGGCAAGATCGCGGACCGGCGATTTTGCCTGCGGATCGATATGGGCACCCTCAAGCACGACAATCATGGCGATCTCCGGATGTTCCAACGGGGCCAGCCCTAGAAGAATACTTTCCATTACCACCGGGCCAGTAACCGCCTTTTCCTTGCCCTCGTCCGCCGGTGGCGGAGCACCATCGCCTGCTGGTTTTGCCTGGCTCCGCGGATCAAGATTTTTTTGCAGCAACGATTCGACGACAAAGGTGCTTCTCCCTGGACCGGCAGCCTTCTTCATTTCGTTCCGCATGCCGCTACTCACCTCGGACCGCACGGCAAATTCCCCGATTCCCTGCCGGACCGGCACATTCCATACCTGATCATCCTGCCAGACTGCACGGAGGACATGGGGAGTCATCACCTGCCCGCCATTGATCAGCCGGCAAAACGCCGACAGCAACGCCAGGGGGGTTGCTGTCGGGACAAAATCTTTATCGGTGTGGGTTTCCGCAACCTTTGCCCCGCCCGGGGGGGGTCCCCCCTGAATTCCTGCGTCTATTTTGTTCACCGGACCGGCATCCGCATCCCTTCCCGAATAGAGCGCCTCGGGCAAATCCACCTCACCCTTCACGGTCAAGCCGATCCTGTCTGCGAAGGCATTAAAATTGTCGGGCTCCACCGCGATTTGCCCAAAAACATCCCCCTCCGGGGAGATGTACTTGCCATCCTGCACCATATTCCAGAAACCCTTTTGAGCCGCGCCAGACTCCAGAAGTGGCGCCTGACCGGTTTCGCCTTCCGGCACGTCGCTTTTTTTCTGAACAATCCTACTATCCATGGCGGCAGCCGTCTGAAAAAGGCGACCCATTGCGCCAAGGTCGAGAATATCTTCAATGGCCCGGTTCCTTCGCGCCTCGGAACTGAATTCCCAGAACCGGTTGGGATCATAATCCGGCAGACTGGCCAACCCGAGAATCTCCCCTGTATCCGGAACCATGAGCACAGCCACCGCGGCTTTGGCCCCGGTACTCCCGGCCAACCCCTTGAGCTTTTGCTCCAGAATATTCTGCAGATGAATATCAAGGGTCAGGACAAGGCTGGCGCTATCGCTCCCTTCAGCGATTTTCTTGCTCACCCCCGCAGCGGCCAGTCTCGGGTCATACATTCCCCCGCCCCGAAGCACGCTGTCATAGTAAGACTCAACTCCCGACAACCCCTGTTCATCCTTTAAAAAACCAATGACATGCGCGCCAAGCTGGCTTTCCGGATAGAACCTCTGCACCTGGTTGATGCGGTAGACCCCTTTCAGATTGAGATCGGCGATTTTCACCGCTTTATCACGGCTCAAATCCCTGCCCAGCCAGGCAAAGCTTCTTTCCCCCTTCAGGGCGGCGAGAACATTCTTTTCATCAAGATCGAGAATTTTTGCAACCTTGCTGGCAACTTCCTCGGGCGCATCAAGCTCCAATGGCCGGGCGTACAGGGAACTCCGCTGGAAACTCACTGCCAGTTCCATGAAATTCCGGTCATAGATATTTCTCCGGCCACCGCCTCTCACCGCGCTGACCTGGTCCTCTTTCTGCCTGTCTCCTCCTGCCTGCTGCCCGCTGTCTGGAAAAAACTGACTTTTTATGGCAACCACGGCAAACACCGCCGCCACCAACAAGAGAAATCCGCCCACCATGAGCGGGCGCCGGTCTTTCCCCTCGATTGCCCGTTTCTTCATACCGGCCTTATGGCCTTCTTATCTGCTTGGCGGAAGGCGGGAACAACCCCAGCCTCCCTGCCGCAGCTTCAATTTTTTCCTGTCGCAACAACGCTTCTTTTTCCGCGGAAAGCGTCACATTGGCCTCGGCGAGTTCGTTCTTTTCCTGCCTGCCTTTATCAAGCTTGCCGAGTCTGTCCTGCAAAGCAACGCCAAACCAGAGACTGCCAGCCACTCCCAGCAGCAGGGCGGCAACCGTTACCGCCCCAATGATTTTGAACGGCCGCTCCTGGTCCGATCCGCCCGCCCGCCGACCCGAGACCTTTTGCCTGCTGCCGGTCGCGCCAGAATATTTTTTCGCATAATCTCGCACCTAGGCTCTCCCTCGCACCGCAACCCGCAACTTCGCGCTTCTCGCCCTGGGATTGCGCAAGCATTCGGCGCGACCCGGAGTAAGGGGCTTCTGGGTAACTATGTCGAGCAGGGGGTTTTCCCGGAATGCCTGTTTCACCAGACGATCTTCCAGGGAATGGAAGGAGATGACACAAAATCTGGCGCCGGGTGCGAGCAGGGTGGCGCCATCGGCCAGTATCCGCTCAAGGCTGTCAAGTTCGCGGTTCACGGCGATGCGCAGCGCCTGAAAAACCTTGGTGGCCACATGGATTTTCTTGGGATGGAACCGCTTGGGAATGGCCTGATCCACGAGGGCGACAAGCTGATCGGTGGAAACGATCCTTTCTTTCCGCCGTTCTGCCACAATCTGCTCGGCAATTCTTCTCGCCTGGCGTTCTTCGCCATAGTAGAAAAAAATATCCGCCAGCTCTTCCTCGGAAGCCTCGTTGACCAGCTCCTCCGCCGTGGTGGCTTGCCGCTGGTCCATTCGCATATCAAGGGGCTCGCTGCCCTTGAAGCTGAAACCACGGCCGCTCGCATCGAGCTGCAACGAAGAAAGACCCAAATCGAGCAGCAGGCCATCAATTGTGCCAATGCCAAGCTCCATCAGGGTCTCCTTTATCGAGGTGAAATTTTTATGCACAAAACGGACCCGGCCCGCAAAGCGGGCCAGCCGTTCCTGCGCCAGGGTCAAAGCCGCAACGTCCCAGTCAAAGCCAATAACCTGGCCAGTGGGGCCGCAGGCCTCAAGGATCCCTTCGGTATGCCCTCCCAGGCCCAGGTTGCCGTCAACATACACACCTCCATCCTTCGGGGCCAAAGACGCGACCACTTCCTCGAGCATGACCGGGAGATGGGAAGGCTGCATACCGGATCAGAACAGCCCCAATTCTTGAAGAACCTGCTCGAAATTCTGAAAATCCTCGCCGGTCGGCTTGTTTTTGGTCTCCCAAACTTCCTTGTCCCAGATTTCAAAATAGGTAATCATGCCGTTAACCACGATTTCCTTCTTGATGCTGCAATCTTCCCGCAAGGTTGGGGAGAGAAGAATCCTTCCCTGCTTGTCCAGCACGCATTCCTCGGCGCCACCGATCATGTACCGGATCAGCTTGACTGTTTCCGGACTTTTCTGGCCTTGCGCCAGCAGGGCCATTTCCAGTTCTTCCCAATGGGGCAGCGGGTAGGCCCGGATACAGTTGTGCCAGGGAATGACCATGAGCCGCTCGTCTCCCTGACTGCGCAGGGACTCGCGGAACCGGGTCGCGATATTCAGCCTGCCCTTCGCATCGAGAACATGCTCGGAGCGACTCCGAAAACGACAGACTGGATTTTTTACACTCCCTTCAACCACACGCTGCTCCTCATTTTTCCCCTGTCACCCACTTTACACCACTTTATGTACCCTTATAGTGAAAACAACGGAACAGTGTCAAGGAAAAAACATGCGGAACCACTTATTCCTCCGCCTTTCCGAAGTGGCAAAAAATACCACATATGGGAATATTAAAAGATGTACAATACTACATAGAGTATATCTCGGGCGCATTACCCATCCTTGTCCCACGCAAATATTTTTTTGTGGGGCAAGGTGGGGTAAAATTTCGCAACACACCAATTTTTTCCCAGAAAAACCCCCATCTCCCGCCAGGGCCTGCCGCAACACGCGCCATCTCTTTATCTTGCTGATTTTTTGGTTTTTCCTTGCCTTTCCCACCACGATCATTTAAGGTGCTCCTTTTTTTCCCGAGCCGGGAACAAACCCTTCTTCATGGAAAGTCAAAAAGTTATGGAACAAAGTACAATCAGAAACGTTGCCATCATTGCCCACG
>JBAZSA010000020.1:4668-23286 GCA_041662645.1 Desulfurivibrionaceae bacterium | reverse complement strand
CCGCCGTCTCGGTCGCCGCCCTGACCATTTATGATATGTGTAAGGCTGTGGACAAAGGCATGATCATTAACAACATCAGACTGGAAAGGAAAATCGGGGGCAAAAGCGGAAGCTATCAGCGTAACGGATGATGCTTGCCCAAGATATACCAAGGGAGTAAGATTGTGAAAAGAGAACAACTTGAGTATTTTCGCCAGAAGCTGGAGACCATGAGCCAGGATCTTTTGCAGGAGGCTGAAAAGACCATCCACGAGATGACCGACAGCACGGAAAATTATCCCGATCCCACCGACAGGGCCAGCGCCGAATCCGACCGGAGCTTCGAACTCCGCATCCGTGACCGTGAGCGCAAACTGCTTGCCAAAATCCGGGAGGCCATCGAACGTATCGATGAAGGCACCTACGGCATCTGCGATGAATGCGGCGACGAAATCTCGGCCAAACGCCTTGAGGCGCGGCCGGTGACGACCCAATGCATCGAATGCAAAACCCTCCAGGAAAACCAGGAACGGGCCCAAAAAGGATTATAAGAAACCGCGATGCCTGAACTGCGCAAAGACCCGATTATTGGCCGCTGGATCATTATTTCCACTGAACGGGGAAAGCGGCCCACTGACTTTATCGTGGAAAAAAGCGAGGTCAAGGGGGGGTTCTGCCCACTGTGCCCAGGCAACGAGAATACAACGCCTCCGGAAGTCCTGAGCTACAGCAATCTCGAAGGGCATCAGACCAACAGACCTGGCTGGGATTTGCGGGTTGTTCCCAACAAGTACCCCGCCCTCATCATCGAAGGCAATCTCAACAAGGAGGGCGATGGCCTCTACGACCGGATGAACGGCATCGGCGCCCATGAGGTCATCATAGAAACCCCGGACCACAACGAGACCTTCACCAACCTGCCGCCGGAACGCATGGTTAAGGTTTTTCTGGCCTACCGGGACCGGCTGCTCGACCTGGCCCAGGATCCACGCTTCCGTTACGTCATGGTTTTTAAGAATTTCGGCGCCGCGGCCGGAGCCTCGCTGGAACACTCCCATTCCCAGCTCATTGCCCTGCCCATTGTGCCACGCATGATCAGCTCCGAGATTGAAGGCAGTCTCTCCTACTACAAGTACAAGGAACGCTGCATCTTCTGCGACATCATCCGTCAGGAAATAAACCAGAACAAGCGGGTGGTGGCGGAAAACGATCTGTTCCTCGCCATTGTCCCCTATGCGCCCCGTTCGCCTTTCGAGATGTGGATTCTACCCAAGCGCCATGCCTCGTCATACCTTGCCATGGATGACGAGCATTTCAAGGCGCTCACCGCGATCTTTTCAGAATGCATGCGCCGCCTGGACACCTGCATCCCCAATGTTCCCTACAATTTTGTGCTGCATGGCGCGCCCTTGCGCTCGCAGCCCCTTGAGCATTATCACTGGCATTTTGAGATCATGCCCAAACTGACGATGATCGCCGGGTTTGAATGGGGATCGGGTTTTTATATCAACTCCATTCCGCCGGAAGATGCAGCCCAATTTTTAAAGGAAGCGGCGATTTAGGCGCCGTCAGGGAAGCGGGTCAGATATTTTTGAACAGCAACGACAGCAACGCGCACGACCCTTGGCAAGACAACAGGGGGAGGATCAATGAAAAAAATACTGCTTGTTGACGATGAAGACAGCATCCATCTCCTCTACCGCGAAGAGCTGGAAGAAGAGGGATACACAGTGCACTCGGCCCTCTCCGGCGAAGAAGCCCTGAGCGAGATGAAGATTATCATGCCGGATCTCGTTATCCTTGACATCAATATGCCGGGGATCAACGGCATTGACGTCCTACGCCAGATCAAGGAAATGAATCCGTCCCTGCCGGTCATCCTGAGCTCCGCTTACCAGGAATTCAAGCAGGACCTGGCCACCTGGGCCTCCGATGAGTACATCGTCAAATCGTCCAACCTGGACGAACTCAAGGCTGCGGTAAAAAAGCATCTCCCCTGAGAGCCGGGGCCGCAGGGGGAAAACCAGCCTCCGGCCTCAAAAAAACCATGTTCTACGCCGGTTTCGCGCAACGTTTTTTCCAGGCGCTGCTCATTTTTCTTAATCAATACCGCAACACCCCGCCGGACCCCCTGCCCAATGAGCGACATGAAAGATATCCAAGGCCAGCGTGATTACCGCCGGATCAACATCAAGAAGGTCGGCGTAAAGAACATCTCCTATCCGGTCACAGTCCGAGACAAAGCCCAAAAGACACAGAAAACCGTGGCCACGGTCAACATGTACGTCAATCTGCCCCACCAGTTCAAGGGCACCCACATGAGCCGGTTCGTGGAAATCCTCAACCGGTTCCACGGCGAGATCAACCTGAAAAGTTTCCATCGCATCCTCGAGGAGACGAAGGTCCGGCTCCAGGCGGAAGCGGCCCACATGGAGATTTCTTTCCCCTATTTCCTGAAGAAACCCTCTCTGCAGGCGCAATCGGTGGGCATGAATGAATACCGCTGCACCATGCATGGCTCCCTGGACAAAACCGACGACCTCACCCTGGAGATCCAGGTGCCCATCTCTCCGCCACTTCCGTCCCAGATCGGCCAGGGTTTGCCCCGTTCCCTGGGCCACTGGGGCAGGGCCACCATTCAATTACGGTTTAAGAATTTCATCTGGATCGAGGATATCATCCAGCTGGTGGAAGAGGTGACTTCCCACGATCTCTGCTGGCCCACCACAGAGCCCTGCACGGAATACACCCTTTCCGTGGAAAGCATTACCACGGCCCTTGGCCGTAAGCTTGAAAATCATCCGGCCATCGCCTGGTTTTCCGTCCTTGTGGAAAACCTTTCGCAGGGGTACAACACCTTTGCCTCGTTGGAGTGGCAGGATGGCAACACAATGGCCGCGTCCTGAACACGCCCACCCAACCCACTGTAAAAAATATCGCGAGAAATTGATCATGCAACACGAACTCCTCTTTGAAATCGGCACCGAAGAAATCCCGGCTGGCTACATCGTGCCGGCCCTTTCTCAACTGGAAAAAATCCTCGGCGACCGGCTCACCGCTTTGGCCCTGCCCTATTCCTCCCTGCGCACCGCGGCTACCCCTCGGCGTCTTGCCGTGTCGATCAGCAACCTGGCCGAGCGTCAGCCCGATCGGGAAGAGGAGATTCTCGGCCCCCCGAAAAAGGCGGCCTTTGACCAAAATGGCAAGCCCACCCAGGCAGCCATCGGCTTTGCCAAGAAAAATGGAGTCGAGGTCGAAGCCCTGCAAATAATGGCAACACCCAAGGGCGAGTACCTCATGGTCCGCATCGAACAGATCGGCCGCCCGACCTCGGAACTCCTTGCCGAGCTGCTGCCCGAGGTTATCACCAGCCTCAATTTCCCCAAATCCATGCGCTGGGGAGCAGGCCGCACCAGCTTTGCCCGTCCGATCCAGTGGCTGCTCGCCGTTTATGGCGGCAAAACCGTCACTTTCTCCCTGGACACCATCACCAGCGCCAACACCACCCAGGGCCACCGCTTCATGGCCCGGGGCCCCTTCCCTGCTTCCGGCTACAGCGATTATGTCGAAACCCTGCGCACGGCCCAGGTCATGGTCGAGCCCCAGGAGCGCCGCGCCGCGGTGCTTGCCGAGATCACCAAGGCGGCCCAACAGGCAGGGGGAACGATCCTCCCAGATGAGGAGCTGGTGGACACGGTGTGCAATCTGGTGGAGAAGCCCTTTGCCATCTGCGGCACCTTTGAGGAGCGCTTCCTGGCCCTGCCCCGCGAGGTATTGATCACCTCCATGCGGGAGCACCAGAAATACTTTGCCGTGGTTGACGCGGCAGGCAAACTCATGCCCCATTTCATCGCAGTGAACAACACCAACACCAGGGATGCGAAGCTTGCCGCCGATGGGCACCAGCGGGTGATCCGGGCGCGGCTGGAGGATGCCTTTTTCTTTTTCAAGGAAGACCAACGCAAGACTCTGGCGGACCGGTTTGAAGACCTCTCGGGGGTTATCTTCCAGCACAAGCTGGGGACCATGCTCGACAAAACCAGGCGCGTTACCACCCTGGCCGGGCTGCTGGCCAAAAAACTTGCGCCGGAACACCTGACCCACACCGAACGTGCCGCCCACCTTGCCAAAACCGACCTGCTCACCGACATGGTTGGCGAGTTCCCCACCCTGCAAGGAGCAATCGGCCACGATTACGCCCTGCTCGGCGGCGAAGCGCCAGAGGTTGCCACGGCCATCCGGGAACACTACCTGCCGGTCAGGGCCGGGGGCGTATTGCCCGCCTCAATCCCCGGAGCGCTGGTCGGCATGGCCGACCGGCTTGACTCCATCACCGGCTGCTTCGGCATCGGCCAGATCCCCACCGGCACCACCGACCCGTTCGGTCTGCGCCGCCTCTCGCTGGGGCTGCTCAATACCATCAATGCCATGGGTTTCAGCCTTTCCCTGGCCGAGTTCGTGGATCAGGCGCTCTCCCTGTACGGAGACAAACTGACCGTTTCACGAGACGAGGCCCGCCGCAATGTGCTCGAATTCATCAAGGGCCGTTTCAGCAACGATCTCACCGGCCAGGGAATCCCAGCCGAGGCAGTGGAAGCAGTCACCTCGGTTTCCTTCGACGATCCGCTTGACTGCAAACAGAGGATCAACGCCCTCATGGCCATCAGCGGCCAGGAATCCTTTACCGTTTTGGCCGGGTCCTTCAAACGGGTGATCAACATCATCAAGGACAACAGCGAGACCACGGTGCAAACGGAGCTGCTCAGCGAGACCGCCGAACAAAAGCTCCATGCGGCATACCTGGCTGTCCGCGAAGAGGCAACGCCCCTGCTTGCAGCCAGCGATTACGCAAAAGCGCTGGGAGTGATCCTCAAAATGAAGGAGCCGGTTGATACTTTTTTCGAGGAAGTGATGGTCATGGCGGAGGATGAGAAGGTGCGCGCCAACCGCTTGAACCTGCTGACCGCCATCGCCCAGCTCTTTTTGAGGGTCGGTGATTTCTCGAAGATGTCCGGCAGCTATTCGGCTTGATGCCGGAATTGGAGGAAAACCACGGGGATGTAACTATTCGGCAGTGTCAGGGAAATACTATCTCTGTACATTCTGGACTATGGCTCGTGGTGTACTTGCAACCTGAATTCACCCGATCAATTGATTTTGTTTGCATAGCCACCTTTAGATGGCCCCAGGTTTTCAACCAACCGCTTTGCCTGTGGTAGCTGACTTGAAATACTCTGGCGCTCCAGCGTAGGGTAACGCGACCAAATCACCAAGCAGGGCTTAGTTGCTGGAAAACCCGATTGAAAAGCAGTAATCAGCCATCACTCGTCACTCATACCTCAGTGCTTCGATTGGATCAAGTCGCGCCGCCTTTTTCGCCGGAAAATAGCCGAACACCAGTCCTACTAAGGCGGAGAAGGCAAACGCAATGGCGACGATGGAGGCATTGAACACGAACGGCACATTCAACACCGAGGCCAGCCCCATCGATGCGGCCAGCGCCAGCACGATGCCGACCATACCGCCGAAAGACGACAGCACCGCGGCCTCGACCAGGAATTGTAGCAGTACTTCCCGTTCCAGCGCGCCGATCGCGAGCCGGATACCGATTTCGCGTGTGCGCTCTGTGACCGACACCAACATGATGTTCATGATGCCGATGCCGCCAACGAGCAGGCTCACAGCTGCCACCGCACCAAGCAGGGCGGTGAGCACCTGGGTGGTGGAGGTGAGCATTTTTGTGATTTCCTTCATGTCCATGACGTTGAAGTCGGCCTCTTCGTTTTCAGCGAGATGGCGCCGTTCGCGCATCAAGCGCTCGATCTCGGCTTGCGCGCGGGTGGTAGACGCACTCTCGCGCACCGATACCTGGAGCATGTTGACATCCTGGTTGCCGGCGATGCGGCGCTGGAAAGCGCGCAGCGGTATGATGACGAGGTCATCCTGATCGGAGCCCATGGCGGACTGGCCCTTGGGCTCCAGCAGACCAAGCACTTCACAGGTGATTTTCTGCAGGCGGATGCGCGCCCCGATCGGGTCTTGGTTTCCGAACAATTTCTGCCTCACGGTCTGGCCGATCACGCACGCGGTCGCCCCCGCGCGCAGTTCGCTGTCCGTAAACAATCGCCCTGAACTGGGCGCCCAATTGCGCGCTTTGAAGAAGTCATTTGTGGAACCGGTGATTTGCGTTGACCAGTTGGCGTTGCCATAGACCACGGTCATGGAACGTGAGGCCATCGGCGCCACCGCCACCAGTTGCGGAATATCACGCGCCAGCGCTACTGCATCATTTACGCTGAATGGTGCGGCGCCCACGTTCTGCCCCGGCCCCATACGCTTGCCGGAAGTAATCATGAGCAGATTGCTGCCCAAGGAGGCAATCTGTTGGGTCACCTGCATGGTTGCACCGCCGCCCAAGGTCACCATGACAATGACGGCGGCTACCCCGATGACGATACCGAGGATGGTGAGGAAGGAACGCAGCACATTGCGCCGGATCTCGCGCATGGCTAGTAACAAGGCATTCCAGAACATCATGCACCCCCTTCGTGTTTGATTTCGTGCTCGGGCACGACTAGGCCGTCGCGGAAATGAATGGTGAGCCGGGCATAGGCTGCCATGTCTGGCTCGTGGGTGACCATGACGATAGTGATGCCATGCTCGCGGTTGAGCCGGGTGAGGATGTCCATGACCTCCTGACTGCGTGCGGTATCCAAGTTGCCTGTCGGCTCATCGGCGAGCAGCACGGCGGGTTGAGTGACGATGGCGCGGGCGATGGCCACGCGCTGTTGTTGGCCGCCGGACAACTCGCCAGGGGTGTGATGCTCCCACCCACTCAAACCCACCGTTGCCAGCGCCTCCTGCGCACGCTGGTGACGCACTTCAGCTGCATCGCCACGATAGATTAATGGCAGTTCGACATTTTCCAATGCCGTGGTGCGATTGAGTAGGTTAAACCCTTGGAACACGAACCCTAAGTAGTGACGCCGCAATATTGCGCGCTGGTCGCGGCTGAGACTGCCCAACGATACACCCTGAAACAAATAGTTGCCGGTAGTAGGTGTGTCGAGGCAGCCGAGAATGTTCATACAGGTGCTCTTCCCCGAACCGGATGGCCCCATTACCGCGACGAACTCGCCGGATTGAATGACGAGATCAACGCCGCGTAACGCATGCATTTCCGCAGTGCCACGGCCAAAGGTCTTGGTGACTTGGCGTAATTCCATGATGGGAACGCAGGTGGTGTCCATGGCTATTTATTTGCCTCGATTACGTCCACCACCACCGTCATATCGGGTTCGAGTTTGCCTTCCCTTATCTCCGTCATGACCCCGTCGGTCATGCCGGTCTTAAGCGCCACTTTTTTCAAGTTGCCCTCGTGCAACACCCATACATGGGGTTGTTTGTCCTCGGCGCTATCCACTGGCTTGGACGCTGAACTGGGCGGGCGTGGCATCAGATTGCTCACCAGTCCGCCATCACCCGCGGGCTTGGATGCGCCTTGCGGCGGCGTGAAGCGCAGGGCGGTATTGGGCACTAGCAGGGCATCCCGGACCTGTTGCACCGTGATGTTGGCGGTGCCGGTCATGCCGGGTCTGAGCAGCAAGCCGGTATTGTCCACCTTGAGCACGGTTTCATAAGTGACCACCCCGGCCACGGTCTTGGAACCGAAGCGCACCTGGGTGATGTGCGCCGGAAAGCTGCGGTCGGGATAGGCATCGACGGTGAAGGTCGCCGTTTGGGCTTCGCGCATCTTGCCGACGTCGGCCTCGTCCACGTCCACATGTAGCTCCATTCGCGTTAGGTCTTCGGCCAGGGTAAACAGCACCGGGGTCTGGAACGTGGCGGCAACGGTCTGGCCGGGTTCGGCAGCACGATTCAGCACCACGCCCTTGACCGGCGAGCGGATCACCGCCTTGGTAAGATCGGTGCGCTGCGCTTCCAGGGTAGCCTCCGCCTGGACGACGGCGGCGCGGGAATTGGCCTCATCGGCTCTCGCTCGGTCAAGGTTGGCTTTGGCCGTATCCATCTCGGTTTTCGACGGCACCTTGCCGTCGCTGGCTTCCTGCACTTGCGCTAATCGCGCCAGTTTGGCCTTCGCTTCGTTGACGGTCGCCTGGGTTTGCAGCACGTGGGCGCGGGCGGCGTCCAGTGAGGCTGCCGTCTCTTTAACTTGCGCCTCGAGCTTGGCGGTGTCGATTTTCGCCAAAACTTGGCCACGCGTGACCTGGTCGTTGTAATCGACCTCCACCGTCTTGATAGTGCCGGAAATCTCGCTGCCCACGTCCACTTGATTGGTGGGTTGTAACGTGCCGGAGGCGGCAACCGTCACCGTGAGGCTCCCGCGCTTGACTGCCTGCGTCTGGTACTCTACCTGACCGGCGGATTGGCGACCGATCCAGAACCACACCAACAGTACGATGATTAGGGCGATACCGCCCCAGAGTAAATAAAGTTTCAGCCGCGAAGTCATCTTCGACTGCTGGTCAAGGCCAAGTGTTTTGGCAATATTATTGACGGGGTTGTTCATGATTTTTCTCCCGGGGATTCGGTGGTCCAGCCGCCGCCCAATGTCTTGTAGAGGCGTGCGAGATTAGAAGTGACTGCGGCCTCGCTTTGGCTCAACTGATCTTGCAGGTTGAGCAGCGAGCGCTGGGTGTCGAGCACCGTCTGAAAGTCGATCAGGCCAGCGGCATACTGGCTGGCGGCAAGACCTGCCGCGCTTTGCGCTGCTTGCACGGCATTATTGAGAGCCACGCGCCGGTTCTGTTCCTCGGCATAGGCGATGAGAGCGTTTTCCACATCGCGCAAGGCGACCAGCACCGCTGATTCGTAACTAATCAGCGCCTGCTCCTGCAGCGCATTTTGCACCTCAATGTTTTGCCGGATACGTCCCGCGTCGAACAGCATCCAGCCGGCGTTGGCAGCGACAGAAAACATGCGTGCGCTCGCCTGTAGCAGATTTCCGCTGGAAAGCGCCTGTAGGCCAAGGGTACCGGACAGCGTGAAGTTAGGATACAAGGCGGCCGTCGCCACGCCGACCTGAGCGGTCGCTTCTGCCAACTGGCGCTCGGCGCGGCGCAAATCAGGGCGGCTCCGCAGGGTATCGGCGGGGATGCCCACTGCTACTTCGGCCGGGATGTGCGGAATAGTCCCCTGGGTCTCCAGTTCCGCGAGTTCGCCGGGCTTGCGTCCTAGCAGAACGGCAAGCCGGTTTTTGGACTGTTCCAATCCCGTTTGCAGGGCGGGAAGCTGGGAACGGGTCTGTTCCAGGTTGAGCCGGGCTTGATCCTCATCCAGTTGCGTGGTGAGACCAGCCTCATGGCGCCAGCGCGTGATCTGCCAGGTTTCCATCTGTGTGGCGAGATTTTTTTGCGCGATGGTAAGCCGCTCTTGGTAGCTCCTCACTTCGATGTAGTTCAGGGCCACTTCCGCCAGCAGGCTCACCTGCAGATCGCGCAAATCTTCCCACGAGGCTTCGAGACTGGCCTCGGCCGCCTCCAAGGCGCGGCGCTTGCCGCCAAAGATGTCGAGTTCCCAGCTGGCGTCGAACTGCGCAAAAAAAGTTTCGCTTGTATTGCCGTTACCGGAGCCCATTTCCTCACTGGAACGGCTGCGATTGGCGCCAGCACTGGCATTCAAGGTAGGAAAACGTTCGGCCGCGGAAATGCCGCGACGGGAGCGGGCCTCGCGCAGCCGCGCCTGCGCCAATTTCAGATCCAAGTTGTTGGCCGCTGCTTCCTCAATGAGTTGCGACAACTTAGGGTCGCCGAGACCGCTCCACCACTGGGCGAGTTGCTCCACTTTGGGCGAGATGGCTTTCAAACCGCCTTTCATGGTGCTGTGCCAAGCCGCCGGGGCGGACACTTCGGGTGTCCGATAATCGGGCCCGACCATACAGCCAGCGAGTAACAACGCCAGTACCATGCCAGCAAACTTCTTCGTTTCAGTAATGCAGCTCAACATCTTCCCCAATGCATTTTGTCACTATATTGTGAATTTTATCCATCCCTCATACCGATAACGGCACCTAGCCTTCCCGCGGCTCAAACTTATATCCCACCCCATACAGGGAATGGATGAATTCCGATTTGGCGCCGCTCAAGGCGATTTTTCTGCGCAGTTTCTTGATATGACTGTCGATGGTTCGGTCAGCCACAATCCGCTCGTCGGGATAGATGCTGTCCATCAACTGCTGGCGGGTGCAGACCTGCCCCGTCTTTGAGGAAAGGAATTTCAGCAAATTAAATTCGACAGCAGTGAGCTCCAGGTCTTGACCGTTCAGGGTGGCCTGATAGCGGGACTGATCTAGGATCAGGCCGACGGGTGGGGAGGGGGAGGCGACCTCGGTTCGCCTGATCACCGCCCGGACCCTGGCTATCACCTCTCGGGGGCTGAACGGTTTGCAGATGTAGTCGTCGGCTCCCGATTCCAAGCCATGGATTCTATCGATCTCCTCAATCCTGGCGGTGATCATGATAATAGGCACGGTCGAGAAAGTGCGGATATCCCGGCAAATCTCCAAGCCGTTACGTTCGGGCAGCATTAGGTCCAGCAGGATCAGAGCAGGGGCGTGTTCCCGTACCCAGGGAACCGCCGCCGATCCGCTGGCGATCCAAAAGGTTTTGAACCCCGCATGCCGCACATAGTCGCGTAATACCTCGGCCAGTTTTGGTTCGTCCTCCACGATTAGGATCATTTGCGTCATCGGCATTTCGTCCTCGGCAGTTCGACTTGGACCCAGAGGCCGCCCAAGGGAGAGGATTGAACCGAAATCTTCCCCTGATGAGCCTCGACGATGTTTCGGCAGATGGCCAGACCGAGGCCAGCGCCACCGGTCATGCGGTTACGGGAGGTCTCCACCCGGTAGAGGCGCTCGAACAGCCTTTCCATGTCCGTCCCGGCAACCCCGGGGGCGGAGTCATGAAAATCGATGGTTACGGTGCACTCATGGCAGGTCATACCGATGCGCAGCTCTCCTCCGGTGCTGGTGTACTTCAGTGAGTTGTCGAGCAGGTTGGCGAAAAGCTGACGCAATCGCTCGGCATCCCCGAATATTTCAACCGTATTTCCGGAAGAGAGCATGCTGTTGAGCATAAGTCCTTTCGCGGAGAATTTTGTGTTATAGGTAGCGACCGTTTCCTTGAGTAATCCGATGATGTCCAGGTTTTTCTTCTGGTACGTAAGCGCCCCGAGGTCGGACATGGCAAGCTGATAAAGATCGTCCACCAGACGTGAGAGGCGGAGTACCTCCCCGTGCAGAGAACGGAGCGAATCACGGTCTGGTTGGCGGAGGCCGTCCTGAAGCGCTTCGATCTCGCCTAGCAGGATCGTCATCGGCGTACGCAGCTCGTGGGAAATATCCGCCACCCACTGGCGGCGGGCTTGCTCGTTTTTTTCTAGGGTCATGGCCAAGATATTGAAGTTTTCGGCCAACTGTCCCAGTTCGTCGGCAGAGACCACTTCCACCCTGGTGAAAAATTTCCCTGCGGCTAACTGGCGTGTCGCCGATGCAAGACCGCGCAACGGCCGGACCAGCCGTTTGGATAGAAGCAGCGAGAGGCCGGTGGACAACAGGAAGACGACCCCTGCCACCATGGCAAACGCTAAGGACTGTTCCCTGAGGAAATGTTTCTGATGGGGTTCGGACATCTCCTCTCGGGGCAACAGCCCCAAATATCCTATAATCTTTTTCTGATGGAGCAACGGCGTTATCTCGCTGTGCGCAGGGATTTCTGCTTGGCTGATCAGCACCTTTTTGTCCGCATCAAGAAGAAAAAAACGCTGGTCAAAGCGGTGGGCCAGATGTGGCGGGCGCGATCTAGCTGATGGCCTTTCGTCCATCCCGTGACTTGGCAGGAGGTCGGATGGGGGTTCGGGCAGTGGGGGCGGCGGTAGGGGAGGCAGACCACTTCCAGACATCGAGGCAATGACCAGCCGGTGCCACATGGCTGGATCGCGCAGCACGAACTCCCAGCCGGATTCATGGCGATATCCATCCTCCAGGGAGCTGGCTAGCTGGGAGGTCCCTGTCTTTTCCATGGTGTCGAGGTAGCGTAGAAATCCCTGCCTCATGCTCCACTGCATGATCAGAACCATACTGATCACCGCCATGCCGGCTCCCATGATGATCGCCCAGAAGAGTCTGTGTGTAATGCTGGTTTTCATCGATTTTCCTCATAACTGTTCGAATTCAGTTTTCTCTTTATCACAACCAGAGAGTGTTGTGCATGGCCATTTGGTGCGTGCGGATTCCTTTCCTTATTCTTTCCACATTGTTGTGTTGTTCTTCCGCCGATATGTAAATCAGGTGCATCATCGGATGCATCATCAAATTTTATACAGGAGGACATACCATGGTAAGCAGTATAGGCAGTTCCGGAAGTTATGCCATGCAGGCTATGCAGGCCATGCAGCAGCGGCAGGGGCCGCAGGATTTGTTCAAGAAGGTTGATTTAGACAGTAGCGACGGGGTCTCCCAGGCCGAGTTGAAGACGCTGGCGGAGGACATCAACAACAAAACCGGAAAGACCCTCGCGGTGGACGAAACATCTTTCAGCAGCTATGACACCGATGGCAGTGGTACGTTAAGTGAGGATGAGATGATGAATCTCATGAAGAGCAACGGTTTTGGCCCTCCAGGCGAGATGGGAGGATCGGGAGAGATGGGAACAACTCCACCTTCGAAAGACCGGGCAGCGGCGGCCTATGCCGCCAATTCCGGTGGGGACGCCCTTTCTTCGTTGATTACCGGTTTGCAAAAACTGTTGGAGCAGTTGCAGTCAGGGGCCGACGATCAAGGCACGTTCTCGGACACGGCATCGATTGGCAACGATGGCAGCCAGCACGGGCCGCAGGACTTTTTTAAAAAGGTGGATTCGGATGGTAGCGACGGTATTTCCAAGGACGAGCTGACAACCATGGCCGAGAAGATGCAGAAGATGACCGGCCAGTCCATCACCGTCAGCAATGACACCTTTGCTGCGGCCGACAGCGATAGCGACGGTTCGCTCAATACTGACGAGCTGAAGTCATTTATGGACAAAAGCGGCTTTGCCCCGCCACCACCGCCGTCAGGAGGTATGAACATGGCAATATCCAGCGATAACTCCGAAACGGAATCTTCAAGTACTAAAAGTTCCAGCCAGAAACAGATTGATTTGCTGCAAATCATGCTGGAGCAATTGACAAAACTCAGCAAAGAAGAATCAAAATCTTCCACTTCTTTGCTGGATGTTACAGCCTGAACGATTGACCTGTGGCCCGGCTGCCTTCAATTAGGAAGACAGCCGGGCATATCGGTTAGCGGGACGCACAAGGAGACGCCCATGATTTCATGCTTTTCCTGCCAAAAAAGATGATTTATTATCATTACAAAGAATAGAAACGCATATTTTCATGGGCGCCCCCATAGTTAACCACAACAATGTGCGGCCAATCTCCAAACGGAATACGCTGGAGCCAAGCCGGACCCTGCTGTCATTCAGCGTGGCTGTGCTGGAAGCACCGCTGCTTTTCCCTAAAGACCCAACATCATCCGTTTGCGGAAGATCAATCCGTAAGCTGGACTTGGGCGATTTCAATGGCCTGCTCGTAGAGCAACGGCAGGGAGTCGAGGGTGACTGTGAGTTTCTTCGCCAGGGTGGCCGTCTTTTCCCAGTCCCCCCGTTCGTAGGCCATGACCAGACTGAGCGTCCGGCCAAGGGGGGTTGCAGTCTCCGCGAGCAGAGCCTGCCGGATCTCCTCGGGCAAGGCCAGCTCCGGCAGGATATCCGCCATGTTTTTATCAAGCATGGCGGGGAGCAGGGAGAACATCCCCGCAGTGTGAAACCTTCCCGCCTCCCTGCGCAGGCCCAGAAGCTGGTCGGCGATCAATTCGCAGAAGCTGCCCCGGAAGGCGGCCAACCGCAGCAATTCGGACGGCTTGTCATCGGCGAGGTAGGAAAGCATCATCAGCGACAGCCATTTTCTTAAGGTAAGCTGCCCCAGCATGGCCACGGCCATCTCGATACTCTCCAGCTTCTGCTGCCTGGAAAAATAGGCGGAATTCGCATACTTGAGCAGTTTGTAGGCCAGGGAAACATCCCGGCTGACAAACTTGGCAAGTTCCCCAAAATCGTAATCCTCATCCTGAATGACTTTGAGCACCTGCAGGTAATGGAGCTTGGAACCGGGAATATCCCGCCCCTTCATGATATGGGGACGGCTGAAAAAATAGCCCTGGAACAGATCAAAACCCAGCTTCTTTACCGCCTCGAATTCCTCAAAGGTTTCGATCTTCTCTGCCAGCAGCTTCACGTTGTACCGGCTCACGATCTTGACCTGCCGTTCAAGCTCGGCAAAACTCATCTGGCGGATATCAAACTTGATGATCCTGGCCAGCTTGATCAGCGGCACAAACCGCTCTTCGTAGAGAAAATCGTCGAGGGCCAGGACATACCCCGCACCGACCAGCCTCTCGCAGGCCTCGATGACCTCGGGCGTGGCTCCCACCGTCTCCAGCACCTCAACCACGGTAATTTCTTTGGGAAAAAGCGATGGATACCCCTTGAGCAGCATCTCTTCGCTGAAATTGATGAAGGCCTTTTTCCCTTCGGTGATGGTGGCAATGCCGATGATTAGAAAGCTGTTGGTGATGACCTTGGAGGTGGCTTCTTCCCCGTTTTGCAAGGGATCGAAGTAATTGGTCAGACCGGAACGAAAGAGCAGCTCGTAGGCGAACACCTCTTTGTTCCTCTTAAAGATAGGCTGGCGGGCAACGAAGATATTCGGTTCCGAGGAATTCATGGCGCAAATGATTTTCTCACAGACCATCCATCAGCGCAATTACCTTATAGTGCAACAGCGTCTCCAAAACCTCGGTCATGGGCAAGCCCACCACATTGGTATAGGACCCGCTGATTTCCGGGACCAGGAAACACCCCTTACCCTGAATCCCGTAGGCCCCGGCCTTGTCCAGGGGTTCTCCGGTGCGTGTGTAAGCCCGGCACAACTCCGGGGTGAGCGTGAGGAACCGGACCCTGGTGCAAACGGTTTTGGTGCACAGCTCCGCTGTCGCCTGGCGGCAAAGGGAAAATCCGGTCCACACCTCATGCCAACGGCCGGAAAGCCGCATGAGCATGGCGCAGGCCTCGCCCTCATCGCCTGGCTTGCCGAGGATCTCCCCGTCCACCACCACTGCGGTATCGGCGGCCAGCACCCAGGCCCCGGGTTGCTCAACGGCCTGGGCTTTTTCCCGGGACAGGCGCGCGACAAAGTCGGCAGGCTGCTCGCCGGGCTGCGGGGTTTCGTCAATATCCGTTACCCGCACCTTAAAGACAAGGCCCAATTCGGCAAGAAAATCACGCCGCCGGGGTGAACCCGAGGCGAGGATGAGTTGCTCCTGTGTCCGGAAAGCTTCCATGGCCTAGAAATCAGGCTCTGATGGAGTAGCCACCGTCCACGACGATGGTCTGCCCCTGGATCATGGCGGCCAGATCACTGCAGAGAAACAGGGCTACATCCGCCACATCCTCTGGGGTGGTAAGCCGCCCCAAAGGTGTCCGTTGCAGGGCGCCGTCGAGGATCTGTTGCCGGTTGGGGAATTTCTTCAGGGCCTCGGTATCCACGGCTCCGGCACTGATGGTATTGACATTGATCCCCATGGGCCCAAGCTCCACGGCGAGATGGCGGACCAACGACTCAAGCGCCGCCTTGGAGGCGCCCACTGCCGTGTAATTCTCCACGGCCCGCACCGCCCCCATGCTGGAAACCGCCATGATTCTGGCGCCCTTGGCCATAAGCGGCGCGGCCTGCTGGGTGAGGGAAAGCAAGGCCCGGGCGTTGATCTCCATGGCCCAGTTCCAGTGCCGGCTGCTCAGCTCAAGCGCCGGCTTCAAAACGCCGGAGGCGGCATTGCTGATGAGAAAATCAAGATGGCCAAATTCGCTTTTGATCAGGGCGAACATGGACTGCAGATCCTCGTCGTTGGCCACGTTGGCCTTGACTACCAGGCACCGCGCCCCTTTTTCCTCGATAAGACGGGCGGTGGCTTCCGCGTCCTGCCGGTGGCGCACATAGTTCACCACCAGGTTAACCCCGTTTTCCGCAAGCCGCAGGGCGATTGCCTTGCCGATCCCCCGCGAACTTCCGGTTACCAAGCCTACTTTTCCCCGCAGATTGAACATAACTCCTGCTCCTCGTTATAGCTGTCCCTGTAAAGGGCGTGTAAGTATCAACGTGCTGCCCACGATAAAATTTTCAGGCAGGAAAGTAAAGAAGACTTTCCCGCCTGACCGGCATCCCCCAAGCCTACCTGGCCATGAGCCGTTTCATGGCGCCCAGCAAGAGCCGCCAGGGATGAAAGCTCACCGGCCTCAGACGAACCGGGGGCTGAAACCCCTGGACCGCAACCTCTTCGGGCCTGGCAAGCGGGAATGACAATTCCTGAAGAGTGCTCCCGGCAAGATTGCGGCGCTGACACTCCCGCCAAACCGGGCTTTCCTGAGGGGGAAGGCCAAGCACCCCGAGCAGGGCCGTGTCCAGGGCCACGGGATTGAGCCCTCCGGCCAGCAGATGCAGAGGAAAAGGCTTGCCCCCCACCGGGCCGTCGCAATGCATGGCCACCACCCCATCGGCCAAAGTAATCCCGCCGGGCAGCACGCCGAGGAGATCGACCAGCATCGCCTCGAACCGGGTATCGACATCGCCATACCGAGCATGGAGCCAAGGCTTGCGAAACCCGACCACCGCCCCGAAATAATTCTTCACTGCCAGACTCACATACAGCTGGCCATGGGCCTTGATCTTCGGCAGATTGATCAGCAGGTCGCATTCGCCAATCGCCCGCGCCACCCCCACGGACACCCCGGAAGCGAGGCGGACCGGCTGCGCCGCCTCGAAATTAATCATCGTCACCGGCAAGCCTTTGAGCGCCGCGCTGATGCCGCAGGCCGCCATGACGCCCAGAGCCGTGCCAAAGGCAGGAGAATCGCCAACCCGCACCGTGGCGCCCTGGTCGAGGAACCACTCCGCCACGGCAGCGACAACCTCCGGGTGGGTGCAGGCCAAGCCTTTGTGCCGCACGGCGGAGACCAGATTGGGCTTGAGCAGCACCCGGCTCCCCGCGGAAACCCTAAAGCCCAAAGCGTTGCACAACGCCTCCACCTGCCCTTTCAACAACCGGCGATCATACTGGCGGCTGGCCAACAGGCCAACCTCTCGGTCCTTAAGCTCCATGCCGCTCCCGCATTTTTACAAATCCTCGATGTTTTTTTGACGCTCAGGTCCGAGAAAAGTCAAGATTATGACGAAAGATCCCAAGACATCACTGTCTAAAAAAACACCGGCCTTGCAGGCTATTTTCCAGAAATACATTGAATTACCGATAATTTACATATAGTGTTATACACAGTAAAAGCCTCGCGGCACAATGCTTGCTTTACAACCAACCCAAAGAGAAGGCTCCGGTTTTTTCCCGGCCTTCCTTTTTTCCCCGAGGAGACAAAACCATGGCTGCGGAAAAAGACCCACAGGCAACAGAAGATATTCCTAAAAAGAAATCCAAGATGGGCTTTTTCATCATCCTTGGCGTAGGCATCCTCGTCCTCGGCGGCGGGGGCTTTTTCGCCTTCACCAAATTCATGGCCCACAAGCCAGCGGTTGAAGAGGTTGCCAGCCAGGAGGCCAAAAAAGACGGCACGCCGGTGATCGGCGAAATGCTGGTCATGGAGCCCTTTGTCGTTAATCTGGCCGATCCGAAAGGCAAACGCTATCTCAAGGTCAAGATCGAACTGGAACTTGAAAGCAAGGAAGCTGCGGACAAGGCCACCAAGGCAGCACCCAAGCTGCGCGACATGGTCATTATGATGCTCACCAGCCTTAGCTTTGAAGAGGTCATGACCCCGGAGGGCAAAATCCGGGTCCGGGATGAGTTGCTGGAGCGTTTCAACGAGATCCTGCGGCCCGACCATATCAAGAATATTTATTTTACGGAATTTGTCGTACAGTAGCCTCCGGGCTTCTGCACGCTAACCCGAAAAAAGACCCAGCGGAAAAGCATGGAACAGATTCTCAGCCAGGACGAGGTTGACGCGCTACTCAAGGGAATTTCCGGCGGCGAAATCGAAGAGCCGGAAGAACCCATTGACGCGGAAGCCCTGGGCTATCAGGCCTACGACTTCACCCGGCAGGAAAGGATTGTCCAGGTCAAGATGCCGGCCATGGAGGCGATCTCGGACGCCTTCATGCGCGCGGTGCGCACCTCGCTTTCCACCACCCTGCGCCGGATCATCGACCTGACCTCCGCTCCCCTCGAGTTGGAACGATTCGGGGCCTTTGTCCGCACCCTGCCCGTGCCGAGCAGCCTGCAGATCTTCCGGATGGCGCCCTTCCGGGGCCATGCCCTCATCGTCCTCGAGCCAAAACTGGTCTTTACCCTGGTGGAAAACTTCCTGGGCGGCACCGGCGCCAGGAACATCCGCATTGAGGGCCGTGATTTCACGGCCATCGAACAACGGCTCATCCGGCGGGTGGTGAATCTCCTGCTCAACGACCTGGAAAAGGCCTGGTATTCCCTGCAACCCCTCAAGGTTCAGTACATCAGAAGCGAGATCAATCCGCAGTTCGCCAAGATCTGCCAGCCCGAGGACGTGGTGATCA
>JBAZSA010000020.1:0-4658 GCA_041662645.1 Desulfurivibrionaceae bacterium | reverse complement strand
CTACGATGTGGACATGGACCGGGCCGTGGGCAGCATCACGGTCTGCATCCCCATGAGCAACCTGGAGTCGGTCAAGGGCAAGCTGCTGACCACCTTCCAGCGGGAGCAAAGCGACGAGGATATCAGCATCAAGCGCGTCCTCACCGAAAACATCAAGAACATCCCCGTGGATTTCGTGGTGGAGCTGGGGCATGCCACCATCTCCGCCGGGGATGTCATGGAACTGGTGGTCGGCGACATCATCCAGCTGGAACGCCGCACCGACGACCTCCTGCCCGCCTTTGTCGCCGGAGAAAGAAAATACATGGGAACCCCTGGCGTGCATCGCGGCAACAATGCATTGCTCGTCAAGAAGAAGGTTCTTGACCCGAACAGGGAGTAAGACCAAGGTCCAAGGCCCAGGCCTTTTGCCCTTCACCTTGCGCCTTGCCACAGAGAAGATCACCTGAAAAAGGAGAAAAACCATGGCTGACGACCCCTTGGACGCCGCCGAGAAAACAGAAACAGAGGGAGCCGGTGATGACTGGGCTGCCGCATTGAGTGAACATGAAAGCTCGGGAGGGGCCCAGGCCCCTGCCTTCGCCGAATTGGGCGGCGGTGCAACCACTGCCCCATCCGGCAGCCAAAACCTTGATTTTCTGCTGGATATCCCCTTGGACGTCACCGTGGAACTGGGGCGAACCCGCATGATCATCAACAAGATGCTGCAGCTGACCCAAGGGTCGGTGGTTGAACTTGATAAGGCGGCGGGCGAACCGGTGGAAATTTTTGTCAACGACAAGCTGTTGGGCAAAGGCGAGGTGATCGTGGTCAACGAGCGGTTCGGTGTGCGGATCACCGAGATCATCAGCCAGGCGGACCGGATCAAGAACATCGGCTGAGCCGGTGCCGTTATCGCTGCCGTGCAAGAAAAAAAGGATCACCTGAGTGGATAGAACCATCATGAATATCTGGCAACCATCGTGCACACGAGGGTCGTCCCGGAGAAAGGCGCTGACCGCCTTGGGGGCAAGCCTGCTATATCACCTTTCCTGCCCGCTCATGCTCCTGGCCGCCGGAGAGCCCGGCAGCCTCACCGGCAATCAAGAAACCATTTCCCTGACCATGGCCATCTTCAAAACCCTTGGCTCGCTCGTCCTTGTGGTGGGGCTCATGCTCCTCCTGCTCTTCTGGATCAGAAAAATGGGGCTGGCCAGGGGTGGCTCCAGCCAGGAAGGACTCATCACGGTGCTCGACAGCCAGATGCTGGCCCCCAAAAAACAGGTGAGCGTTCTGGAGGTGGCAGGCTCCTATCTGGTAATCGGCCTCACCGAGCAGCAGATCACCCTGCTTGCCACCCTTGACGCCAATGACCGCCTCAAAGAGGCCGCGCATTCCAGGAAAACGTTTGCCCCCCTGCCGGCCTCCTTTGCCTCCCTGCTCAACAAGGCAACCCAGACCCTCTCCGGAGCGAAGCAAAAAAAGGAAAGCGACCATGCGGAATAAGCCTCTCTCATCCTGGCCCATATTCATCGGTCTGCTCGCAGGGCTCATCCTCCTCTGCCCGCAAGAAAGCAAGGCCGTGACTCTCCCCACCCTGCAGATCGGGCTGGGCGAGGCCCAGAATCCGAAACAGGTTTCCACCCTCGTCGAGATCCTCCTGCTATTCACGGTGCTCTCCATGGCTCCGGCCATCCTGCTGATGATGACCTCCTTCACCCGGCTGGTCATCGCCTTTTCCTTTTTGCGCCAAGCCCTCGGCACCCAGCAGGTGCCGCCGACCCAGGTTCTCGTCGGCCTGGCGCTTTTTCTAACGGTGTTCATCATGACCCCGGTTTTCAACCAGGTCAACACCACGGCCATCAAGCCCTACATGGCCGAAGAGATCAACGCGGAACAGGCCCTGGAGGCAGCGGCAAAACCGGTGCGCGCCTTCATGTTCAAGCAGACCAGGGAAAAGGATTTGGAACTCTTCCTTTCCCTGGCCAAGACCCCCAAACCGAAAAACAAGGAAGGGGTCTCCACCGCCGTACTCATCCCGTCCTTCATGATCAGCGAGCTCAAAACCGCGTTCACCATCGGTTTTGTCCTCTTCCTGCCGTTTCTGATCATCGACATGGTGGTGGCCAGCATCCTGCTGTCCATGGGCATGATGATGCTGCCTCCGGTCATGGTCTCCCTGCCCTTCAAGCTCCTGCTCTTTGTCCTGGTGGACGGCTGGTACCTGATTGTGGGCTCCCTGGTAAAAAGCTTTGTGGTGTAAATTATGACTCCTGCCCAAGCCATCACCCTGACCCAGAATGCCGTAACCCTAACCCTGCTTCTTTCCGCGCCAGTCTTACTGGTGGCCATGGTGGTCGGCCTGCTGATCTCTCTTTTCCAGGCAATCACCCAGATTCAGGAGATGACCCTGACCTTTGTCCCCAAGATCGTGGCAGTCATGGCCACCTTGCTGTTTCTTTCCTCCTGGATGATCAACAAGCTGGTGGATTACACCCATGAGCTGATCGTGAACCTGCCGACCATCATCCGTTGACTTAAGAGCCTGCATCCATGCCCGAAGCCGCGTTGCTGAACTGGACCCTGACCCAAATCCTTTCCATGGTCATTATCCTGACCCGGGTGGCGCCGCTTTTATTTTTCATGCCGGTCCTCGGCTCGGCAAGCGTGCCGGCCCAAGTCAAAATCCTGCTGGCGCTGATGACCGCCCTGGTCCTTACCCCGGTGGTTCATGTGAACCCGGGCCTGATAACCGGCGCCCCCCTTGGCGTTGTCGTGCTCGTCCTCTCCGAAATCCTGCTGGGCGCAACCCTGGCCGTCTTTGCCCGCTGCCTCTTTGCCGCCACGGATATTGCCGGACAGATGGTCGGCATCCAGATGGGCATGGGGGTAGCCGGCGTCATGGATCCCCAGTTCGGCAATCAGGTCTCCCCGGTGGGCATGCTCTGGAATCTCGCCACCATCCTGATTTTTCTGAGCATCAACGGGCACCATATGTTTTTCTCCACTCTGGTGGAAAGCTTCGAATGGCTGAAACCCGGCGAGGCCACCATAACCAAGGCCACCTTCGAGGGGATCATGCAGGGGGCATCCCACATGTTCGTCCTTGGCGTCAAGATCATGGCTCCGGCAGGCGCCGCCCTGTTTTTTACCCATGTGGCCATGGGCATCATCGCTAAAACCGTTCCCCAGATTCCGATCATGATTGTCGGCCTGCCGCTCACCATTGCCGTGGGCCTGATTTTTGCCGGACTGTCCCTGACGTATCTCTTGCCGCTGATGGTCACGAATTTTGAAATGCTGGCCCGGCTCCTGCCCAGGCTGGCCATGGGCATGGGGGGCTGACCAATGGCAGACGAAACCTCCGGCCAGGAAAAAAGCGAGGCCCCCACCTCCCGCCGCATCCAGGAAGCGAGAAAAAAAGGCGACGTGGCCAAGAGCATGGAAGTGCCCTCGGCGGCAGTCCTGCTCGCCGGGCTGCTCGCCCTGTATTATTCAAGCGATTTCATGCTGGGGCAATTCTTCCTCCTGCTCAGGTATTACCTCGGCAACCTGCACACCATTTCGATAACCCCGGACAACATGGCCATGCTTACCCGGGAATCCATGCTTCAGTCCGTGATCCTGGTCGCGCCGGTCATGGGAGCCATCTTCATTGCGGCACTGGCCTCCAACTATGCCCAGGTCGGCTTTCTCTTCACCACGGAAAAACTGGCGCCGAAACTCGATAAGATCGACCCGATCCAGGGCTTTGCCCGCCTCTTTTCCAAACAGTCTCTGGCCAATGTGGTCAAGTCCTTGGCAAAACTGTTCATCATCGGGTACGTTTCCTATACGGAGGTCATGAAGGCGCTACCGGGCATCCTGCCGCTCATGGATCAGGAGCCCATGCCCATCCTTGCCTTCATGAGCAGGGTTGCCTTTTGGATCTTCCTGAAATCGGCGCTGATCATCGCGGTGCTCGCGGCAATGGACTATGCCTTCCAGCGCTGGCAGTTCATGGAAAAAATGAAGATGACCAAGCAGGAAATCAAGGACGAAGCCAAACAGACCGAGGGGGATCCCCACATCAAGGGGCGCATCCGGGCCATCCAGATGCAGATGGCCCGGCAACGGATGATGTCCGAGGTGCCCAAGGCCGATGTGGTGATCACCAACCCCACCCGGCTGGCCGTTGCCCTGCGCTACGATGCGCTTGCCATGGCTGCGCCCACCGTGCTGGCCAAGGGCGCCGGGGTTATCGCCCAGAAGATCCGGGAAATCGCCGAGGAGCATGGCATTCCTCTGGTCGAGGACAAACCTTTGGCCCAAGCCCTGTACAAAACCGTGGGGCTCAATGAGACCATCCCGGCAAACCTGTTCCAGACCGTGGCCGAAGTTCTGGCCTATGTGTACAACGTTAAACGGAAGCGGGCTTGATGGCGATGAATATGGCAACGTTACACATGCAGTCTCAATCTGCCCTTGTCTTTTTTACAACTGCGGAGCCGCTTACCCATGGCAGATAACCCCGGCGCCGCTACAGGGCTGAAAGCAGTCAATTTCGAGATGTCGGGCCTCTTCGTGGCGGTCGGGGTCGTGGCCATTCTCATGGTCATGATCGTGCCGCTGCCGCCCTTCCTGCTCGACATGCTGCTTGCCTTCAACATCACCATCGGCCTGCTCATCCTGTCGATGAG
>JBAZSA010000019.1:3388-23389 GCA_041662645.1 Desulfurivibrionaceae bacterium | reverse complement strand
GGCAGGGGCCGGGTGGCCGAGCCGGGCTTGAGCGGGGTGGCAAAGGGCAGGCCGGAGATCATGATGCCGCCGGTCTCGGTCTGCCACCAGGTGTCAACAATGGGCAGCTTGCCCTTGCCGATGTGCTCGTGGTACCACATCCACGCCTCCGGATTGATGGGCTCGCCAACGGAACCCAGGACGCGCAGGGAGGAGAGGTCGTGTTTTTCCGTCCACTTGGAGCCTTCCCGCATCAGGGCGCGGATAACGGTGGGCGCGGTGTAGAAGATATTGACCTTGAATTTCTCGCAGATATGCCAGAAACGGTCCGGGGCAGGCCAGGAAGGCACCCCTTCGAACATCAGCGTCGTCGCGCCCAGGGCCAGCGGCCCGTACAGGATATAGCTGTGGCCGGTGATCCAGCCGATATCGGCGGTGCACCAGTGCACGTCATCGTCCTTGATGTCGAAGACCCACTGGGTGGTGTGCGCCACGTAGGTCAGATAGCCGCCGGTCGTGTGGACCACGCCCTTGGGCTTGCCGGTGGAGCCGGAGGTGTAGAGGATGAAGAGGTTGTCCTCCGCCTCCATGCTTTCCGGGGCGCACTGGCCGGTGATGCCGTCGGCTGCCATCTCCGCGTGCCACCAGAGGTCGCGCCCTTCCTTCATGGCGATCTCGTTACCAGCCCGTTTGACCACGATGCAGTTTTTGACCGAATCACAGCCCTGAAGGGCATCGTCGGCAGCGGGCTTCAAGGGGATGGTCTTGCCGGCCCGCAGCACTGCGTCGGCGGTGACCAGCACCTTGGCCTCGCAGTCCTGGATGCGGCTTTTGAGGCTCTGGGCGGAGAAACCGGCGAACACCACGCTGTGGATGGCGCCGATCCGGGTGCAGGCCAGCAGGGTGATGGCCAGCTCGGGGATCATGGGCAGATACACGGCAACCCGGTCGCCTTTTTTCACCCCCATCTTCTTGAGCACGTTGGCGAACCGGCACACCTCGGTGTGCAGCATCTGGTAGGTGTAGACCCGGACATCTTCCTCGGGTTCGCCCTGGAAGATGATGGCGGCTTTGTTGCGGCGGCCGTTGGTAAGATGGCGGTCCAGGCAGTTGTAGGAAACGTTCAGTCTGCCGCCCTGGAACCATTTGATCTCGGGCTTGTGCATGTCAGCCTCAAGCACCTTGGTCCACGGTTTTTCCCAGGTGAGCAGCTCCTTGGTGCGGTCGCCCCAGAAGCCTTCCGGGTCTTCCATGGAGCGCTTGTACAGGGCTTCGTACTCGGCCATGCTCTTCACGTGGGCCTGTTTTTGGCCCGCGGCCGGCGGGGCGAAAAGGCGTTTTTCCTGCATCATGCTTTCAATTTTTTTATCGTCGCTCATCATTCCCTCCGAATTTTTCTAGAGCCGGGGATATAGGGGTATATACCTAAGTGGGTAGAAATATATAACGAGTGTGTGTGACAATTGCCACATTTTTTTTATCACGGATTGGCCTGTTGGCTCGCGCTTCGCAGGGTGCATTTCGGGGGATTTTCTGCTATGGTGCAACGCATTCAGACAGCATTGGGAGGCGCGGAGCGGATGCGGACCTTGGCGGAAACGATACGGATTTTTTTGGGTGTGCTTGTCCTGGGCTGCGGGATGGTTGCCGCCTTGGTTCACCCCGTGGCCGCGCAATGCGGCCCGGCAGCCACAGCGCTCATCGCGGCCGATCTGCCGCTGTTGCAAGACGATCTGGGGTATGAGTCCCTGGCCCAGGCCATCGACCGGAGCGTGCACTATCTCAAGCAGCTTCCCGCGGAAAAGGCTTTTGCCCTCTGCGGGGAGCAATATTCCGTGGGCTGGCTCATCGAATCCCTGCTCGCCTTTCAGCGGATCATTGCGGAAAAACCTTCACCCCAGGCCCTGACCGCTCTTGTTAAAAAAGAATTCATCCTCTGCCAGGCACAGGGCCAGGGGTCTGACCGCAGGATCTTCCTCACCGGGTATTTCGAACCCCTGTCCCAAGCCAGCCTGACCAAGACCGCCATCTACCGCTATCCCTTATACCGCACGCCTCCGGACCTGGTTTCCAGCCCAGGCGGGAAAAATGGGGAGAAAAAAACCGGCAGGATGGAGAACGGCAGTCTGGTGCCTTATTTTACCCGGGCAGAGATCGAGAAAGGCCAGCTGCTGGCCGGGCAGGAACTGGTCTATCTGGCCGACCCGGTGGAGGCCTTTATCCTGCATGTTCAAGGGTCCGGCCGGATACAGCTTGCCGACGGTTCGCTGCGGCGGGTGCAGTTTGCCGCGAAAAACGGCCACGAGTACCGCAGCATCGGACGATTATTGGTGGAAAAAGGCGTGATGCGCCGGGAAGATGCCACCATGCCCAGGATCGTCCGCTATCTCAAGGAGCATCCCGAAGAGCGGGAGGCTGTCCTGCATTATAACGATTCCTTTGTGTTTTTCCGCTGGGGCGATGATTCCGCGGGCGGGCCTCTTGGCTGTCTGGGCGAGCCCCTTACCCCTGGCCGGTCGGTGGCCTTGGATCAGGAGTGCTTCCCGCCGGGCGGTCTCGCTTTTCTCACTACCCGCAAACCGCTGGTCAACGCGGCCGGGGAGATTGTCGGCTGGGAGCCCTTAAGCCGTTTCGTGGTGAATCAGGATTCCGGCTCCGCCATCACAGGGCCGGGGCGGCTTGACCTCTTCTGGGGGGCAGGACCGTATGCCGAGGCGGCGGCAGGCAATATGAAACATCCGGGGGCCCTGTATTTTCTGGTGAAAAAGAAATAGTTGTCAGAATCCGGGCCGTTCTTATACAATCCTTGTAGTATATCGGGTTGGATAGGTTACGGAACAGGCGGGAAAGGGGAGGGGTATGAAGCAGACGGAAATAGATTACTGGATCACCAGCATGTTGGAAACCTATGGCAATGTTTCCGATCTCAATATCACCGTGGGCAAGCCCCTGCAGGTGGAGACCTCCGGGCAGCTGGTCCCGGTGGCGGTGGAGCCGCCGGTCCCCTCGATCACTCCTTTTCAGGCCGAGGTTTTTGCCTTAAACCTCATCGGCGGTAACAAGAGGCTGCTCGATGATCTGGTCAAACATGGCTCCTGCGATCTTTCCTACTGGCTGGGGCAGAAGGCACGGTTCCGGGTCAATGTATTCTCGCAAAAGACCAATCTCTCCACGGTGCTGCGGAAGCTGGAGATGAAGATCCCGACCATCACCCAGCTGAACCTGCCCAAGCTTTTTTACAATATGGCGGGAGAGCGCAACGGCATCATCCTCGTCACCGGCGCCACCGGTTCCGGTAAGTCCACCAGTCTGGCTGCGCTGCTGGACAAGATCAACGACGAGAAACCCGTGCACATCGTCACCCTGGAAGATCCCATCGAGTATGTGCACCAGCACAAGATGGCGACCTTCAACCAGCGGGAGCTGGGCAATGATTTCGACTCCTTTGCCTCCGGCCTGCGCGCCGCCCTGCGGCAGGCGCCCAAGGTTATCCTGGTGGGCGAGATGCGTGACCGGGAAACCATGGAGATCGGGTTGTCCGCCGCGGAAACCGGGCATCTGGTGCTCTCCACCCTGCACACCGTGGATGCGGGCCAGACCATCAACCGTATCTTGGGCATGTTCGAGCAGGAGGAGCAGGCCCAGGTGCGCAACCGGCTGGTGGACACCATCCGCTGGATCGTCTGCCAGCGGCTTCTGCCCAAGGTCGGCGGCGGCCGGGTCGCGGCCTTCGAGATCATGGGCATGAACCTGCGGGTGCGCGAGCTGATCATGAACGGGGAAACGGAAGACAAGACCTATTATGACATTATTTCCGACGCCAAGGCCCTTGGCTGGCAGACTTTTGACCAGCATATCCTTGAATTGTACGAAGACGGCCTGATCACCGAGGAGACCGCGGCCAGCTATTGCACCCGGAAAACCGCGGTCAACCGGGGGCTGGACAGCATCAAATCCGCCCGGGGCGAGTCCACCACCGGGATCACCGGCTTGGCCATGGATGTGAAGCAGGAAGAGAAGCGGCGCTCCGGGTTTTAGGGGTCCGTTGTAATTGTTTACGCTGATAGCTTAAAGCTGACAGCTTCTAGCTACTACCGGAGGAAACCATGCTTGCCCAGTGCCCCCATTGCCAGCAAACCCTCATGCTGAGTGAAGCCCAGCTTGAAAAGATCAAGAGCGCCCTTGCCTCGTTGTCTCCGGGCAGAACCCTGAAGATCGGCTGCCCGAAATGCAAGCAGCCCATCGAGCTGAACAGTGACGGCTCCGTGGCCGGCCAGGCGGCGGGCACCTTGATGGACGTGCTTTTTGCCGAGCACACCGGCAATGAGGATCAGGCTGCCGTGGGGATGGTGGCAGCGGTCCAGAAAAAACCCCAGCCGGTGCGTCTGCCGCCCGACGCCCCCAAACCGCCCGATCTCGGCTGGTTGTCCAGCGGAGTGTACAGCCAGAAGGAGGCGGTTGAGAATGTGCCGCACGCCCTGATCATGATCGGGGACGAGGAGATTTCCACCCAGGTGACCATGGCCTTCGGCGAGATCGGCTACCAGCCCACCTACGTCCGGTCGGCGGAAGAGGCCATCGCCAAGATGCAGTTCATGAATTTTGAGGCGGTGGTGCTGCACAGCAGGTTTGAAGGCGGAGACCTGGAGGGTTCCACGGTCCACCAGCATATGCGGGAAATGGCCATGAGCCGGCGGCGGTATATCTTCTATATCCTGGTCGGCCCGGAGTTCCGCACCCTCTACGACCTGGAAGCCTTGGCCAACAGCGCCAATTTGGTGGTGAACGACAACGACGCCGGCTATTTTTCCATCATCCTGAAAAGGGGGATGAACGACTACAGTGACCTGTTCGGGCCATATTTGGAAGCCCTTGGCAACTATGGGGTGAAGTAGCGGGAAATTTCCGGCCAGTACCCGTCTTATAAAGGGGAGGTCTCTTGCGAGGCTTCCCCTTTTTTTTGCCCGTCCGCTTGGGGGCGCTGGCTGGCAGGAAGCAGGATGATACGTTCGCCGTCTTGTTGCAGGTCAAAACCGATGGTGTCTGCCGCGGCATTGACCACGGCATGGAGGGGAACCTCGGTGAACCGCAGGGAAACCGAGGTGGCAAGGTCCGGACTCACTTCAATACGGCGGCCACTTTTTTCCGAGAGGTATTTGGCAAAATCCCGGATTGGGGTTTTGTTGAAAATGATGCTGATTCGTTGACTGCCGAAGACCGTTTCCAGATCGGATGGGGCCAGGGTTTGGACCTGGTTGTCTGGAGCGGGGGATGGTTGGATCTCCACGGGTTCTTGCGTGTCTGCCGCCGCCGCGGACTGGGGCGTGGCCTCATCTCCGGCGAGTAAGAGCATTACCTTGAGCCCATTGTTCTGTTCAGTCACCGTGTGGCGGACATTTGTTTCCTCGGTGAGATCAAAGACAAAGCGGACCTTGTCCGGGTGGCGGGCGATGCGGATGCGGGACAGTTCCGGCCTGTTGACCGGGAGCTCGACCGTGTTCCCGTGCAGGGTCACGCCAGGGATATCCAGCACCAGCCGCGACGGATTGGTCAGCAGGAAGGACTTGTGGTTTTTTATGGGGGCATCGCCCTGAATCAGCAATTCATTATGGCCGTCAGCTGTTATGCTGTAATCGAACGAGATTGCATGGGTTGGTGTGGCCTTGGCCTTTTCCTTTGTTTGGTGCCCCTTGGTGGGGTGTCCTTTCGCCGCCCAGGTTGCTGGAGGGGGAAAAAGGACGGCCAGCAACAGAAACAGCCAGAGAAGGCGGGAGGGGTTGGCCCAAGATCGGGCAGATTTTTCCTTGCTGCGCTGGGGAGGTCTGTGTCCGGCCATGGTGTTCGTCCTTGATCTGTGGTCGAATTCTTGGGGAAAATTGTAGTCATCATACCGTAGGCTGGTATGAAAATATAGCTTGAATAAAAAAGGTTCTGCCTTCGATCATCTCAGGCCATGACCACCCTGTTGCGGCCCTGGTCTTTTGCCTCATAGAGGGCTCTGTCCGCGGCGGCATACGCGGATTCCAGGCTTCCGGTAACGGGGTCGAGCCGGCTGATCCCGATGCTGACGCTGAGATTTTTCTCCGTCTCCTCCCTGATAATCTTTTGTGCGGCAAACATTTTTCTGATCCGCTCGGCCACGGCAATGGCCTCCTCTGCTTCTGCCTCCACGACAACGGCGGCAAACTCTTCTCCTCCCATGCGGCCAAAGATATCCGCCCTCCGCAACCCTTCGGTGCAGATCGAGGCAAAATCCTGCAGCACCCGATCTCCTGTTTCATGGCCGAAGGTGTCGTTGATCTCCTTGAAATGGTCAAGGTCGAACATCAGGAAAAAAATATCCTTGTTGTATCGCTTGCTCCGGGCTACCTCCTGCTCGGCCAAAAACAGAAAATGGCGGCGATTGAACACCCCGGTAAGGCCGTCCATCGTGGCCAGCATCACCAGCTTTTCTTCCTTGACCTTGCGGTCGGTGATGTCAAGCACCGCACCGACGGCCCAAAAGGTATCGTCCTTTTTCACCCGGGCGACGAATACCTCGGCGGGGAAGACCCGGCCATCTTTTTTTCTGGCCACAAGTTCGCGCGAGGTGTCGATGATTGGCCCCTGGCCTGTCTGCCAAAATTTTGCCAACCCTCTATGCGCCTCTTGCTGCATCTCGTCAACCACCACCAGGCTGTGGAGTTTCTTGCCAAGAATCTCCTCGCTGGTGTACCCGAAAATGCGTTCCGCCGCAGGGTTGAAGAAGCGGATCGCATCCTGGCTGTCGATGAGGATCACCGCGCTTTGCACCGAGTTGAAAACAACCCGGAAGATCTCCTCGCTTTCCTGGAGTTTCCGTTGCGAATCGAGGCGCTCCTGCTCCATGGTCCCATGTTCGCTCAGCAGGGAATCCATCTTTTTTGCAAATTCGGAAAATTCCCTGATTTTGCTGTGCTTGCGCCACAAGACCGGTTTGTGCTGGAGGATGGATTCTTCCAGTGCGGCAAGAAACTGCCGGGAAAGGCGCCGGACATATTTTGCAAAAAGAAAGGAGATGGTTAGCCCGCCGGTCAGTAACAACCCAAGCCCCGCCAGGACGGTGAGCAGGATTTGTTTCCGGGCAGCCTGCACCGAGGCAAGATTGATGGTTTTTCCGGCCCACAGGGAGATTGCGGAGTTTTGTCCGGTAAAGAAGGGAATCCAGGCCATTTTCCGGCCTGCAATGCTCCAGACCCCGGCTTTCTTTGAGGCGAAGACTTGCCTGAGCTCTGGAAAATCGTGCAAGGCAGAACCATTGCCTCCCGTGCTCCCGGAGAGGTAGCAGCCATCGCTTAACACCCATCGCATCCCGGGAAAGGCCTGGGTGAGCATCCCCAAGTCGATGTCGGCAACATAGATTCCAATCGTTTCGCCGGCCACCCGGATCGGGGTAAGAAAACGGACCAGAAGCGTGTGGGATGCCTGATTATCCGGCCCTTGCTGTTTTTCGTGCAGCAGCACGGTCAGAAATTCCTTGTGCTGCATGGCAAAGGCTTTTTTGAAGGATTCCGGATCAACGGTGAATCCCTGTTTTTGGTTCTGCCGGTATTCCGCAGTGCCCGGCTCCCTGAACAAGGAAAAGCGCGTGACCGAATTCCGGTCAAGAACATGGATGCTCACCACATCGCTGTTTCTGGCAAAGGTTCTGTTCAAGACCCCGGTATAGCGCAGAGAAGCTTTGCCCCTGTCGATGCCGCCGGGGCTGCTCTCGCCGCGGTTCAGGATTTCCATGACCGCTGGCAGTTGCGAGACAAAGGAGATCATCTGCTGGTAATGCTCAATCCTCGTCTCAAGATGGTGCAGGCCATCCTTCATGAAGTGCAGTTCTTCGCTCTCTTCAATGACGCTGAGATGGGAGAGTATTCCATTGATGGTGAAGAAGGAAAAGGCCATCAGGGGGAAGAAGCTGAAAACAAGGAGGAATCCCAGGACCAGGGTGCCAAGGCTCACCTGCCGCTGGAAAAAGAGGTTTTTGAGTCTGCTTGCCATGCCGTTCTTGCCTGCCAAAAGGGTTCTCCATGATGGGAGAAAGGATTTTTTTAAATCGTATCTGGCGGAGCTGAAAAAATCCAGTGATATCCTTAGGGGCAGGGGTGATTTGGGGATCTGTTTCGGGGTGAGGAGGGTCAGATGGAGGGGAGGAGTCCAAGGATGTGTCGGCGTAGGGCGAGACAGGCCAGCAGGGTCAAGGCGGAGGAAAGCAGCATCAGGCGGTTGGCGCGGAGGATGTCTTGGGGTTCCAGGGGGCGGGTGGCATCGCCGATGGCCGGTTTTTCCACCACCGTGCCGAAGTAGCTGTTCGGGCCGCCCAGCTGCACGCCCAAGGCGCCTGCCACCGCCGCCTCGGTATGTCCCGAATTTGGGCTGGCGTGGGCAAAGCGGTCCCGGAGCAGGGTCAGCAGGGAGCGTTTCGGATCGAGGTGGAGCGGGAAGGAGGCGGCCGGGATCATCAGGGAGGTGAGGCGGGCCGGGATAAAATTGGCCAGGTCATCCAGCCGGGCCGGACCCCAGCCGAACTTGAGGTATTGCGCGTTTTTGTAGCCGAACATGGAATCCATGGTGTTGATCGCCTTGTAGAGCATGGCCCCCACGGGTCCGCCCAGCAGGGCAAAGAAAAGCGGCGCGGTCACCCCGTCCACCATGGATTCCGCCACCGACTCCACCGCCGCCCGCGCCACCCCACCCTCGTCGAGATTGGCCGTATCCCGGCCCACGATCATCCCTACCCGGTTGCGGGCCTGGGCCAGATCCCCGTCTTTCAGGGCGGTGTAAACCTCGGTGCTGTGGCGCACCAGATCACGGGCTGCGATGGTGGTGTAAAGAATGGCAACGGAGGCGGCGGTTCCCAGCCAGGGGTGGAGGAGGTTTGCCCCCGCAATCAGACCCCAGGTTGCGGCCCCGGTGAGCCCCAGGACCAGGAGAACAGAGGAGATTCCGGCGGCAACCGGCGGCAGCACGGCGCGGGTGATCCGCTCGCAGCCAACGCAGGCCGCGCCGATGAGCCGCACCGGATGCGGCAGCCAGCGCGGGTCGCCGAGCAGTTGATCCAGAAGGATGGCGATGAGGATTTGGTATTCGAGGGGGATCATCTTTTCAGCAAACGGTAGATGGCGTTCATGTCGATCTGGCTGCGCACCGCCTCGGCCAGCCGGTCAAAGGCCGGTTCCAGGTCATAGGCGGCCTGCACCTTTTTTAGTGGTGCAAGCCCCCGCCTCTGCCGCAGCCGGTCGATGAACCAGCGCCGGAAGGGGTCCGCGTCAAAGATGCCGTGCAGATAGGTGCCCCAGATGGTTTGGGAGGGGTTGCCGGCCCCGCCGCTTTCCCCGTTGCTGAAGGTGAGGATGTCGCAGGTCCCGGTGGCCCGGCTCTGGCCGTGGTGGATCTCGTAGCCGTGCACCGCAAGGGTTGAGGCGAGATGGGTGCCGTGTTGCCGGGTCAGGGTCTTGTCCTTTTCCAGCACCGTGGCAAGGTCAAGCAGGCCGAGGCTTGCCAGGGTTTCGCCGCTGGACTCGATATGGTAGGGGTCGTCGATGCTCGTGCCCAGCATCTGAAAGCCGCCGCAGATGCCGACGATCTCCTTCCCCTGCTGGCTGTATTGTTTCAGTCCCTCGGCCAGGCCGGAACCAAACAGCCACTTGAGGTCGGCGATTACGTTCTTGCTGCCCGGCAGGATCACCGCGTCCGCGTCCGCGAGATCGGCCGGGGTTCTGGCGATCTTGACAAACAGGTCCGGCTCGGCCAGAAACGGCTCAAAATCGGTGAAGTTCGAGATGTGGGGCAGGTCGATGAGCGCCACGGTGACATGCTCGCCCGTGGGCCGATGCGGGCTGAACAGCCCGGCCTTGAAGTTCACCGAATCCTCTTCAGGCAGCCCCAGGTTGGCGAGATAATCCACCACCCCCAGCACCGGCTTGCCGGTTTTCTGTTCCATGTAGGTCAGCGCCTCGGCGAGCAAGGACTTTTGGCCCCGGAAGCGGTTCACCACATATCCTGCGATCAACTCCCGCTCCCAATTGTCCAGGATTTCCATGGTCCCGACAAAGGAGGCGAACACCCCGCCCCGGTCGATATCCCCAACGAGCAGAACCTTGGCCTCGGCATACCGGGCCATGGGCATGTTGACGATGTCGTGGGCTTTGAGATTCACCTCGGCCGGGCTCCCAGCCCCTTCCAGCACCATGACCTCGTATTCGTTGGACAGCGAATCGTAGGCTGCCTGCACTGCGGCAAAGGCCTGGGGTTTGTAGGCCAGATAGTCGTTCACCGTCATGTTGCCCACCGGCTTGCCAAGAAGAATAACCTGGCTGCCCGTGTCGCTTGAGGGTTTGAGCAGCACCGGGTTCATGCGCACATCCGGGTCGAGGAGCGCGGCCTGGGCCTGCACCACCTGGGCGCGGCCCATTTCGCCGCCCTCTCGGGTGACAAAGGAGTTGAGCGACATGTTCTGGGCCTTGAACGGCGCGACCCGCAACCCATCCTGCAAGAGGATGCGGCACAGGGCGGCGGTGAGCACGGATTTGCCCGCGTTGGAGCAGGTGCCCTGGAACATGATAGCCGGGGTTTTTGGGGTGGGCATGGCGCTTAGCCTTCTTTAGTGAAAACGACAAGGTTGCGGGCCTTGCCGGAAAAGGGCAGGGTCAGTTCGACGATCTCCTGCAACCGGTAGGGGCTCTCCGGCTGGGCAAGCCGCCAGGCCTCGATCTCCTCCGTGGCCCGGGGGCCTTTCATGCAGATGACCCGGCCGCCCGCCGGGTTGACTGCAGCGGTGTGCAGGAGAAATTCACTGATGTCGGTGAAGGCGCGGCTGGTGACGAGGGGCACGGAAAGGGGTTGGCCGGCCACCACTCCGGAGGTTTTTTCCAAACGACCGCAGAGGACCTCGATGTCTTTTAATCCCAGGGTCCGGATCACATGGCGTAAAAAAGAAACCCGTTTTTGGCGGGGCTCCACCAGGATGACCGGCAGCTCAGGCCGGGCCGCCTTGAGGGCCAAGCCGGGAAAGCCCGCGCCGGTGCCGATGTCCAGAAGCGGCAGTTGTGCGCTCTCTTGGGGCGGGAGAACCTGGAGCAGGGTCAGGGAGTCGAGAAAATGGGTTTCCCATATCTCGCGCAGCGGGGCCTTGGCCACCAGATTGATCTTGGCGCTCCAGCGGAGCAGCTCTCCGCAGTAGGTGACAAGCTGCGCCTGAGCCTGGGTGTCAAGGGCAATGGCCATGGCGGCCAATCCTTCTTGCAGGATTTTTTTGCCTTGCGCATCGGTCATGCCGGAATCTTCTCGTTGTGCTTCCTGTGGACCAGGGTGAGTCCGGCCAGGACAAAGGAAAAGGCCGCCAGATTGACATTATAGAATGCCAGTCCGGCCAGGCTCGCCACCAGGGCCACGGAGCAGAGCCACACCGTGTTGCGCCAGACCGCAAGCCCGGCAAGGGCCAGGCTAATCCAGGCAAATACCTGATTGTACATCAACTTGCCGATCATGGAGCGGACCAGGCAGATGGTCTTGTCCGGCGTGTTTGCGCACACTTCCACTAGCCTCTCCGAGATAAAGACCCCGTGGCGCAGGGCCGCGAAGGCTCCGAAGGCGGTAAGCACCAGGAGGCCAGAAGGCAGCAGGGGCCGCAGCGAGATGGTCCGGTTTTCCCGCCAGAGGGGGTAGGCCAGGAGCAGGCAGATGACCACCCAGATGTCGGCTTGCCAGTTCAGCGGGGTTTCGTTGATCAGAATCGCCACCCCGCCCGCGGCGAGCAGCAGCCCGCTGAGATGTTCGAGCATGGACTGCATCTTCTGCCCTTTTTGCCTGCGGAAAAACCAGGCATAGGCCAGGGCGGGGATGGCAAAACCGAAGTTGTTGAAACTCCGGTAGCGGGCGTCCAGCACCAGGCCGAGCACCGCGATCAGGGCGCAGAAAATTACCCCCAGCCGCAGCACGCCGTTCACCGCTCCGGCGCTGAGGCGGGATTTGCCCCGCAGGAAATCAAGGGATCCATCCAGGCTGAGGTGGGCGGGCATGGTGCCGGAGGCGATGGCCTTCAAGGCCAGCAGGTACACGCTGGCGCAGAGCGAGAGGACGGCAAAACTCCAGATATATTCATAGGTATTGGTGGAGATGATGGAAAACTGATGCCCCTGCAGCACGATCAGAATCGCGCCGCCGGCCATGGCGGCGGAAAATTGCAGCCAGCGGGCCGCACCCATGTCGCAATGGCGGCGGGCGATGAGCAGGGTCAGCAGACCAATGGCCGCGGATTGCGCAAACAGCATACGCCAGTTGGAAAAGTTTGAAACCGGCCCGGACAGGACATGCTTGTCGGTACGCTCCGAACTGTACAACCCCCAGTAGCCGCCCACCGCGCCTTCCTTGATGCGTTTCCACGGCTGGTCAAAGGCCTCGATCAGGTTGTACTGCCACTGCTCCTGTTCGGCCAGGGCCACGAAGCCGCGGATGAAACGGGCCTGATTTTCCAAGCTGGGCAGGGCCCCTTCCCGCATCCGGCCCTGGGAGGGCCAGCCGGTTTCGCCGATGACGATCTCCTTGCCCGGGATTTTTGCCCCGACTTCTTCCCGGATTTTTTTGATGTGGTCCATGGCCTGGCCGATGGAAACCGGGTTGTCTTCCCAGTAGGGCAGGATGTGGATCATGACGAAATCAGTGGCCTGGGCCACCTCCGGATGCTTGAGCCAGAACTCCCAGACATCGGCGTAGGTGACCGGCACCCCGGGCAATGCGGCCTTGACCTGATTGATATATCCGGCGAGCTGCGCTCCGGTTATTTCCCTGCGCAGCAGGGTCTCGTTGCCCACCACCACCGCCCGGACGCTTTTCGGGTACTGTTTGGCCAGCTCAACCACCTTGCGCAGCTCCTCCTCGGTGATCTTTTTGTCCACAGTGACCCAGGCGCCCAGCAGCACCTGCATCCCGTATTTCTCCGCATACTCGGGCAAGGCCTCAAGCCCGGCCACCGAATAGGTGCGGATGCAGGAAAAACGAGAGGAAAGCATGGCCAGATCAGCGTCGATCCGGGCGGGGTCAATGGTCATGCCCTTGGCGAAATCAAAGGGGGACTGATCCTTTTCAAAGGGGGCGTAGGAAACGCATTGCAGGGTGTGGTGGGCAGCCAGTTCCGGTTCCGGGATTTGGCGTGGCTGGCCGATCCCATGCCAGAAGCCGAAGATCGCTGCCAGGGCCAGGGTATAGGCAAGCACGGTTTGCATAGTTGTTTTCATAATCACCTTTCCGGGGGGTGCGCGGAGGAATTTCTCTCTTGTACCCTGCGTGGGTTTGGAGGTCAACGGCAAAGACGGAACTTGGGAGGGCAGGTCAACTCGGGGTGATTTTTGGCGGGTCCGTGCATTCCTCGGCATTGTGGCGGTAGCGGGCCGGGTCGCGAGGGTCTTGGTGGATGATGACATCGGCTTGTGGAAAGGTGGCCATGATGGCGTGCTCAACTTCGTTTGCCACTTGGTGCGCCTCGGCAAGGGGCAAGTTTTGGTCCAGGTCCAGATGGAACTGGACCAGCATGATCTGGCCGGACTGGCGGGTGCGCAGGTCGTGGAGGCCGAGCACGGTCCCATGGGCCAGGGCGATGTCGCAGATGCGCTGGCGGGTTTCCTTGGGAAGTTCACGGTCCATGAGAACCTGCATGGCCTCTTGCCCTATCCGCCAAGCGCTGTAGAGGATGTAGCAGGCAATGGCCAAGGCGCCAAGCGGGTCCAGCAGGGGCCAACCCGAGGCGGCGAAATAGAGGGCCCCGATGCTGGCCGCGTTGGTGAGCAGATCGGTTTTGTAATGGAGAGCATCGGCGCGGATGGCGGAGGAATTGGTTTTTTTGATGACCACGGACTGAAAGGCCAGGAGCGCCAGGGTGGCGCCAATGGCAAAAACCATGACCCAGAGGCCGACATTGATTTGTTGCAGGGGTTGGGGGTGGTTCAGCCGTTCGGCCGCATGCATGAGCAGAAAAATGGCCGAACCGGCGATAAAGCAGGCTTGGCCCAGGCCGGCCAGGGATTCCGCCTTGCCGTGGCCGAACTGGTGATCCTCGTCCGCGCATTTGAGCGAATAGCGCACGGCCAGCAGGTTGATCAGCGAGGCTGCCGCATCCATGAGCGAGTCCACCAGGGAGGCCATGACGCTTAAGGAGCCGGTCATGAACCAGGCCATGCCCTTGACACCGATAAGCACCATTGCCGTGGCGGTGGAGGCGTAGGTCGCCAGTCTGAGCAGGGTATCGGTGTCGCGGGGGATGCCGGTTCTCATGAAAAGTTCTGTTCCTTTTTGACGGTGACCACCCGTTGCGGGAAGGGGATGGTGATCCCGGCCCGTCCCAACGCCTGATATACCGCCAGGTTCACACCATGCATGGTTTCGATGTAGCGCTGGGTGGGCACCCAGTAGCGGTAGCCGATGGCCACCGAGGAATCGCGGAAATCATCGATGCCGATCTGCGGCGCGGTTCCGCTTTTCAGCTGGGGAAAGCCCGCAAGGGCCTGGGCGATGACCTCGATGGCCTTGGTCGGGTCGGCGTCGTAGCCGATGCCCACCGAGCTTTCCACAATGCGGTATTCCCCGGAGTTGTGCAGAATCTCCCCGACAATATGCTTGTTGGGCACGGTGATCTTGACTCCGTCCTCGGTTATCAGGGTGGTGTGCGCCAGGGTAACCTCCTCCACCACCCCGAAGACCCCGGCCACCGCGATGGTGTCGCCCACCAGAAAGGCGCGGCCCAGGATGATGGCCAGTCCGGCCCCGTAGTTGGAGAGCGGCCCCTGGAGGGCATAGGTGGCGCCGAAGGCAGCCGCGCCGATGGCAGCAATGAAGGGGGCGATGGTGATCCCGAATTTGCTCAGGGCCATGATCACGGCAAAGGCGATGACCGCGATCTTGGCAAAGGAGGAAAGGAAATGGCGCAGGGTGATGTCAAGCCCCCGTTTTTCACAGAGCTTGGCCACGGCCACGGCCACCCAATTGCCCAGGAAAAACCCGGCAACGAGGATGATGGTGGCCCCCACCATCTGAAAACTATAGTCCACCAAATAGGTGATGGCCCGGTCGGCGATAGTGCTCAGTGACGCAATCGGCTGGTCCATGGACAGCTTCTCCCCTGGCTGAGTTGTTTCTTTTTCATCATAGCTGGATTGGGAAATACTGTCGAGGGGTTCACGAAGCCATGGGCAAATTCGCGGGCAGTCGGCGCGGGATAGGGCTGTCAGTAAGGACGTTGCCCGGCCACGTTTCCGGCGGGCGCATAGTTGCACACCCAGATCTGCGAGTTGTCGTTGCACACGGCTTTGCCGCAGCCGACCTCCCGGGTGGTTTCCCAGACGATTTGGGTGTAATGGCCGCAGCTTTTCCCAGGGGGCGCGTCGCAGGTGTTGGAGGCCCGGGAGTACCACGCTTTTTCGCTGGCCCAGGCGGCGACCACGTCTTTTTCGGTGATGGCCTGCGGGGCTCTCCTGGTTTTATTTTTTGCTGTTGTTGTCCGGGCGCTGGCCCAGTAGAGGTTTTCCCCCAGCCTGCCACGGCTATGCCGCATGGCGCAGCCTGATTTTTTGAGGGTGGTGGCCCAGGCCGCTGCCTGCCGGGCAAGGACTTTGGACCAGCGCAATTTCGGGGCGCCGATCTCGGCGCGCAGGGCATTGTGTTCCTGCACCATGCACATCGCATCGACCCCTGGGTCCTTCGCCGAGCTTGGCCTGGCGCACACAAGGCAAAAAAGGAGCAGGAGCGAGGCGCTGACCGCGGCGGAAGGTGATCGCTTGCGCCGGGTCATCGTCTGTTGCTGTTGCATTGGCAGGTCTCCGTAACGGCACGGTTGAGGTTGCTGAAAAAATGCAGGGCCTCGGCGTCGCCGGGGTTCTGCTGGAGCCGGGCCTCGTACAGGGCAAACAGCCGGGTGACCACATGGGCCATTTCCTGTTCCGGCAGGGAACCGAGGGCATCCCACAACTCCGATATCCTGTGATCAGCTACATTCATGGCCGGGTAGCCTCCGGTTCGGTGGGATTGGTTTCCGGCAGCCGGTCCTGGCCATGGTCGCGGGCCACCAGCATATAGATGGAAGGCACCACGAAAAGGGTGAACAGGGTGCCCACGGCCATGCCGCCCACCAGCACGAGGCCGATGGAGTTCCGCGCCGCGGCCCCGGCGCCGGTGACCAGGGTCAGGGGAAAATGGCCGGCCACCGTGGCGGTGCTGGTCATGAGGATTGGGCGCAACCGGGTCATGGCTGCCTCCCGGATGGCGGCCAGCTTGGTATGGCCCTGTTCCTGAAGCTTGTTGGCGAATTCGACGATGAGGATGCCGTTTTTCGCCACCAGCCCCACCAGGGTTACCAGCCCCACCTGGGAATAGATGTTGAGGGTGGTGGTCCAGCCGTTGGTCCAGAAAGGCACATTGGGGTTGGGCATCTTGAGGAAGGTGAAGATCAAGGCGCCGAACATGGCCAGGGGCACCGAGCCGGCCAGGATGACAAAGGGGTCGCGGAAGCTGTTGAACTGGGCGGCCAGGACCAGGAAGATCAGGATCACGGCCAGGCCGAAGGCGGGCAGGAACTTGTTGCCCTCGCTGCGCAGCTGCCGCGATTCGCCGGTGTAGTCAAGCACATAACCCTTGGGCAGGATTGTTGCGGCCTCGCCTTCCAGATAGCGCAATGCCTCGTCCAGGGGGCGGATCGAAACGCCGCTGATCTTGACCGCGTTCAGCTGCTGGAACCGGTTCAGGGAGCGGGGCACCGTGGAGTTTTGGATGGTGGCCACGGTGGAAAGCGGCACCAGCTGGCCGTTTGGTCCGGTGATGTAAATCTCTTGCAACTGCTCCGGGTTGAGCCGGCTGGTCCGGGCGATCTGGGGGATGACCTTGTAGCTGCGGCCCGCGATGTCGAAGCGGTTGACGAAATTGCCGCCCACCATGGCGCCGAGATCCGCGCCCACCTGCTCCAGATTGAGGCCCAGATCCGCCACCTTGTCGCGGTCGATAATGAACTCCGCCTGGGGCTGGTCGATCTTCACGTCGATGACCGGCGGAAAGGCGAACATGCCGCTGGCTGCGGCCTTCTGCTGGATCTGCTGGGCGAATTCCAGAATCCGTGGGGTTTCCGCCGTGGAGGCCAGGATGAATTCCACAGGAAACTGGCCGCCGCCGGGAAGCGCCGGGGGAAGCACCGGGAAGATCCGGATGCCGGGCAGACCCTGGAGTTTGTGCTGCACCTCGGGCATGATTTGAAACACCGACCGCTGCCGCTGGTCCCAGGGCTTGGTGACCATGCCGCTGAACCCTGCGGTGGGCTGGGTTTGCTGGAAGGTGAAGTTCGTTTCCGGGATGGAGAGAAAGATCTTGTTGGCGGCGGCGGTATAGGCGCTGGTCTGGTCCAGGGTGGAGTCGGCTGCCGCGTCCACGATGCCGAAGATGACCCCCTGGTCCTCGGTGGGCGCCAACTCCTTTGCCGACATGGTGAACAGGGGGATGCTGAGCAGGCTGATGACGATCCAGATCGTATAGATGGCGGGGCGGACCGCAAGGGTGACATCCAGCCAGCGGCCATAGGCGTTGCGCAGCCGGCCGAAATCGCGGGCGATCCTGCCCGCGAAGCCATGTTTTTCAATGTCCGGTTTGAGCAGCTTGGCCGACATCATCGGCGAGAGGGTCAGGGCCACCACGCCGGAGATGGTCACTGCCCCGGCCAGGGTGAAGGCGAATTCCCGGAAGAGCGAGCCGGTGAGCCCGCCCTGAAAACCGATGGGCGCATAGACCGCGGCCAGGGTGATGGTCATGGCGATGATCGGCCCGACCAGCTCCCGGGCGCCCAGCAGGGCCGCATCCAGCGGCGACTTGCCCTCCCCCAGGTGGCGTTCGACGTTTTCCACCACCACGATGGCATCATCCACCACCAAGCCCACGGAAAGGACGATGGCAAGCAGGGTGAGCAGGTTGATGGAAAAGCCGAAGACCTGCATCAGAAAAAGGCCGCCGATCAGCGAGAGGGGGATGGCCACCACCGGAATCAGCACCGAGCGGAAGGAGCCGAGGAAGAGGAAGATGACCACCATCACGATGATCAGGGTATCCCCCAGGGTTTTGAGCACCTCGTTGATGGCATTGTCGATGTAGGCCGTGGCGTCGTAGGCAAGGCGCCCCTTGAGGCCGGTGGGCAGATCCTTTTCAATGGATGCCATTTCCGTGCGGACCAGCTTGATCATGTCCAGGGAGTTGGCATTGGGCAGGGGCCAGATGCCAATGAAGGTGGCGGTCTGGCCGGAAAAGCGCACCTCGTTGTCGTAATCCTCGGCTCCGAGGACCACCTCGCCTATGTCGGCCAAGCGGATAGTGGCGCCGTTTTCTTCCCGGATCACCAGCCGCTTGAATTCCTCCACCGAACGCAGGTCGGTATTGGCGGTGAGATTGATCTGGATGAGCGAACCCTTGGTCTGCCCCAGGGCGGCCAGGTAGTTGTTGGCGGCCAAGGCCTGGCGCACCTGGGCCGGGCTGACGTTGTAGGCGGCCATGCGTTCGGGCTTAAGCCAGATGCGCATGGCAAAGGTGCGGGCGCCGAGAACATCGGCCCGCTGCACACCTTGGATGGCCGAGAGCCGGGGCTGCACCACCCGGGTCAGATAGTCGGTGATCTCGTTCTGGCTCAGCACATCGGAGGTGAAACTGAGGTAGGCCGAGGCAAACCGGCTGTCAGCCGACTCGATGTTGATCACCGGCACCTCGGCCTCGGGTGGCAGATCGCGGCGGACCTGGTCCACCTTGGAGCTGATCTCGGCCAGGGCCTTGGTCGCGTCGTAGTTGAGCTTCAACCGGACGGTGATGATGGAGACGCCTTGGGAGCTCTGGGATTGGAGATAGTCAATGCCGTCAGCCGCGGCAATGGCCCGCTCCAGCGGGGTGGTAATGAAGCCCCGCACCAGTTCGGCATTGGCCCCGACATAAACGGTGGTGACGGTGACCGACGCGTTCTCGCTTCTGGGGTACTGGCGGACATTGAGGCTGCGCAACGCCTGCAGTCCGGCAATGATGATGAGCAGGCTGATCACCAGGGCAAGCACGGGGCGGCGGATGAAAAGATCGGTGAATTTCATGGGGCTTGGCTCAGTGGTTCAGCTGTTATCCGGTTTGGGTTTCAGATTGAATTTGGGGTTCAGTCCGTTGTCCACCACCACTGCTTGGCCGTTACGCAGCTTGAACACCCCGGAGCTGACCACGGTGGCCTTTGCCCCAAGGCCCGAGACAACGGCGACGAAATCGCCGCGCCGTTCCCCGAGGCGGACAAACTGCTGGCGCACCGCCAGGCCGGACTTGCCGGTTTTCTCGTCTTTCCGCTCTTCAACCACGAAGACCGAATCGCCATAGGGGGCTGGGAGCACGGCGGTGGCGGGGATGGTCAGCACCTGATTTTTTCCGGGCAGCACCACGGCCACGGTGGCGTACATGCCGGGGTGCAGCCGTTCTTCCTTGTTGGTTGCCGTGGCCTGCACCCGGACGTTGCGGGTGGCATTGTCAGCCTGCGGGTTGATGGCGGTGATCTTGCCGGTCATGGCCTTGCCGGGCAGGGCGTCGGAGGTTATCCGCACCGCGAATCCCGGCTGGATTTTGGCCAGTTCCTGCTGGGGCAGCATGAAATTGACAAAAATCGGGTCCATGGCCTGGAGGGAAACAATGGGTTCGCCCTCCTTGAGGATCTGGCCCAGATTGACCAAGCGGATGCCGAGGCGGCCGGAAAACGGGGCGCGGATGGTTTTTTTGGCGATGGCGGCCCGGATTGTGTCGGCCTGGGCCATTGCCTGTTTGTGTTTCGCCTCACCGTCGTCGTAGGCGGCCTTGGAAACGGCATTGGTCTCGACGAGCAGACGGAGCCGTTCGAAATTGACTTTGGCCAGCGCGGCTTCGGCTTCCGCCGCCTTGAGTTGCGCCTCCTCGGAGGAGATGTCCTGCTGGAGCAGGACGCTGCCCGCCTTAACCCAGGCGCCGGGGGTAAAATCGATCCGCGCCACCTTGCCGGGC